>CABVDR010000034.1 GCA_902497145.1 uncultured Oscillospiraceae bacterium | reverse complement strand
GGTGAGCACCTTCGCGCAGCGGGTGCTCACAGGCGGCTTGCCCCGGACCCCATTTACGGGAACGGGTCACTTTGGCTGGTCCGTAAGTTCCGGCGATCCTAAGCTTTGACTATGCGTCTTTTTACTCTCGGGCCACTGGGCCCTTTTGCCATCAAAATTTGAGAGCATTTGCTTTCTAACATACACCGCCTGGTGCCTGCCTACTTGTTTGGTGCGGCGGTAATCGGGCTGGCGGACCGTGCGTGCTCGATTACACACCAGCTGCCACGGTTTTGCCCAGGGAGGCGGTGTGATTTCAGCGCACCTGTCCACCAGATTTTGCACATCCAGGGCCCAGTGGCCCGACGGCAAAAAGGGCAAGCCACGGGGCCCCCACCGAAGCCCAGCGAAGCGGGTTCGGTGGGGAGAGAAGGAGCAAGGAAGCGGCATGACGGATGCCCATACTTGGGCGTCCGGAATAGAGCGGACTTTGCGACGACGATGCCCGCCGGAAAGTTACCATCAGATTTCCTGGAGGGCGTCCCCCGTAATGGGGGTCTGGGGGTAGATGACTGTGAGCGCCCGCTCCGCGTAGGCGCTCACCGGAATCAACCCCCAGGGCATTTTTGGTTCCTTTTTGGGCAAACAAAAAGGAACCCGCCCCGCAGGGCGGAACTTTTTATGTACCACCCCAAAAATCAATGAGGTAGTCTCTATGAGCAACGACCGTCTTGGCGTCATTGGGGGCATGGGTCCCCAGGCCACCAACACCTTTTATCAATATATCATCGACCGCACCGACGCCCGCACCGATCAGGAGCACCTCTCGGTGCTGATTTTTTCCGACTGTGCCATGCCTGACCGCACGGCGGCTATTCTAGGCACCCAGGAGCAGCGGGACGCGGTGTATGAGCGGCTGCTGTCCGACGCTCGGATGCTGGAGGGGGCGGGGTGTACCGCCATCGCGGTGCCCTGCAACACCTCCCACTACTTTTTGGACCAGGTGCAGAAGCAGATCTCCATTCCCATCGTCCACATGATCCGGGAGACCGCCCGGCTGCTGGTGAGCCAGGGGAAAAGGCGCCCCGGCATTCTGGCCACCGACGGCACCATCCAAACCGGCCTGTACCAGCGGGAATTTGCCGCCCTGGGCATCTACGCCGCCGCCCCCCGGCCCGATGCTCAGAAGCAGGTCATGTCCCTCATCTACGACGACATTAAGGCGGGCAAGGCGGGGGACCCGGAGAAGTTTGCCGCCTTTACCAAGGATCTGGTGGAGCAGGGCTGCGACTGCGCCGTGCTGGCCTGCACCGAGCTGTCCGTCTTTGCCAGCCAGCACCACCTGTCCTCCTTCTACGTGGACGCCATGGAGGTGCTGGCCCAGCGCTCCATTGAGGTGTGCCACAAGCCCCTGCGTACCATTTTCCGAAAATAACCCCCGGAGGTGTCTGCTATGACCATCCCTGTCCATACCTTGGGCGACTATTTGGACCTGCTCTCGGAGCAGAATCTGCTTGCCGCCCCCATTCCCGACGGCCTGGACCGCAGCCAGGCGGTCACCGGCCTCACCTGCGACTCCCGCCAGGTGGCCCCCGGCACCCTCTTTATCCGCAAGGGGGCCCACTTCCAGACCAAATTTTTGGAGATGGCCCGGGATCAGGGGGCCATGGCCTGCGTCAGCCAGGAGGAGGACACCGTCCCCGGCCTGCCCCGCATTGCCATTACCGACACCCGAAAGGTGCTGGCTCCCCTGGCCGACCGGTTCTATGACCACCCCTCCGGCAAGCTGAAGGTCATCGGCATCACCGGCACCAAGGGCAAGTCGTCCACCGCCTACTACATGAAGTCCATCCTGGACTGCTTCCAGCGGCGGCAGGGGAAAGGGGAGACCGGTGTGGTCTCCTCCATTGACACCTATGACGGGGTGGAGCGCTTTGAGTCCCACCTCACCACCCCGGAGCCCCTGGACCTCCAGCGCCACTTCGCCAACGCCGCCGAGACGGGGCTGGAGTACCTGACCATGGAGGTGTCCAGCCAGGCGCTGAAGTACCACCGCTCCCTGTGCACCGAGTTTGCCGCCGCCTGCTTTCTCAACATTGGCTACGACCACATTTCCCCCATCGAGCACCCCGACTTTGAGGACTACTTTGCCTCCAAGCTGAAGATCTTTGCCCAGGCCCACATCAGCTGTGTAAACCTGGACTGCGACCACGCCCAGCGGGTGCTGGAGGCCGCCCAGGCCGCCGGGAAGCCCATCATCACCTTCTCCCAGAAGGATCCCAGCGCCCAGGTGTACGCCACCGACGTACACAAAGAGGACGGGCAGATCCTCTTCACCGTCCGCACCCCCCGGTATACCCGGCAGATGCGGCTGACCATGCCCGGCCTCTTCAATGTGGAGAACGCTCTGGGGGCCGCCGCCCTGTGCGAGGCCCTGGACATCCCCGAGTGGGCGGTGTACGACGGGCTGGTGAACGCCCGGGTCCCCGGCCGCATGGAGGTATATGCCAACGCCGACGGGCGGGTGCTGTCCATTGTGGACTACGCCCACAACCGTCTGAGCTTTGAGACCCTGTTCTCCTCTGTCCGGGCGGAGTACCCTGACCGGGAGCTGGCCATCGTCTTCGGCTGCCCGGGCAAAAAGGCCTACGACCGCCGCCACGACCTGGGGGAGGCCGCCGGGGCCTGGTGTGACCGGGTGTACCTCACCGAGGAGGACAGCGGGGAGGAGGACACCCTGGACATCTGCAACGAAATCCGGCCCAACGTGGAGAAGGGCAAGGCCCGCTGCCGCATCATCCCCAACCGGGGCGAGGCCATCCGCCAGGCGGTGCTGGAGAGCGAACGCCCCACCGTGCTGCTGCTCACCGGCAAGGGCCGGGAGACCCGGCAGAAGCGGGGCACCGAGTATATCGACACGCCCACCGACGTGGAGTATGTCCAGGCGTTTTTGCAGGAGTACGACCTGCGTCACCGGCTTACCCCCGCCGCCCCGGCCCAGAAGGCCCTGGAGGCCCTGCCCGCCCTGGAGCAGGTGAAGGGGAAGACCTTTGTCATCTGTCTGCCCAAGGACGCTGCCGACATTGCCGCCGATGCTGCCGCTATCACCGCCGCAGGTGGCACCGCGGTGCTGGTAGGGGAGGACAAGGAGAAGGCGTTGTCCACCGCACAGGCCATGAATGTGGATAAACTTATCTACTTTGCGAACGGGGAGCCCTCCCTGGCGCTGGGTGAAAACCGCCAGGCCGAGCTTCTCCGCATGGACGGCAAGAAGGCCGCCGAGCTGCTCTCGGAGGGGGCGCTGCCCGCCTCCCTTGCGGAGGAACTGAAGCTGGCCCTCCAGGCGGTGGAGGGCGGCGTGGCCCGCTGCGTCATTCTCTCCCGTACCGGGGAGCACATGCTGCTGCTGGATGCTTTGGGGCAGCGGGTGCTGGGCATCTGTGTTTCCGCGTGATATTACCTTTAAAATAAGCAAGAAGAAAACCGGAACCTCGGCGGCTTGGTGGGCCGCTCAGGTTCCGGTTTTTTGTCCACAGAGTTTGAGAAACATGTGGATAACTTTTTCGATTTTTATTTTTAGGGGGACGGGTGTCCCTTTCTGAGCGATCAGAAAGGGACGAAAGAATCGCCGGGGGGAGCCGCAATCGGACCGGCGGTAAACCGCCCGGTCCTCCATGCCGTCTCCCCCCGGACCCCTGTTTTACGGGGGTGGGTCACTTTGGGCAGTGCATAAGTTCCGGCGGTCCTAAACTTTGACCATGCGCCCTTCTACTCCCAGGCCTTAGGCCCTACCACTCCAAAATTTATAAACAGGCGGCTCTAACGCAAACCGCCTGGTGCCTGCCTACTCGTTTGGTGCGGAGGGTATCGCATCAGCATTCCGGCAGCTGCCCTGGCTCTGCCCAGGTAGGCGGTGTTCGTACAGCGCAGGTGCTTCCAAATTTCAGACCAGGCAGGGCCCAGTGGCCCGGGGGCAAGAAAGGCCGGCCACTCAGATTTTGCCCGCCGGACGAGATTGCCCAAGGAAACAGGAATGCGTCTCCCGTAAAAAAGGGTCCGGGGCAAGCCGCCTGTGAGCACCCGCTGCGCGAAGGTGCTCACCGAAGGCGGCCCCGGCGATCTTTGGTTCTTTCCATCGCTGGAAAGAACATCCCCCGTCTCCCCGACAGGGCAGAACATATAAAAGGATTACAGCAGCAGCTCCGCGCAGAAGGTCACCGCCATGGCCACCACACCCAGGCTGGCCACTGCGTCCCAAAATAGCCCCCAGCAGTTGCGCCGCTGGCTGGACCGGGGCCGGGGCTGTACGTCTTGCGTCTCCCGCTCCTCCCGGCGCTCCCACCGCTCCAGCTGCCGGCGGTACTGAGCCAGGTCGATGATCTTTCCCCCTGCGCTCTCCTGCGCGGCGGGCTTCCCGATCCAATAATAAGTGGTCTGCATAGAAAGGCCTCCCTCTTCCTGGCTTCTAATTTTCTTTCTCAAAAAAGGGAACGAATGTTCTATTTAGAGGGTACAACATATGTTCTAGTTTGTCAAGGCCTGTCGAACATCTTTTCGGTTTTGCACACTTTCCACACACTTTTCCACATCACTTTCCACCGGCTTCTCGTCTTTTTTTCTGGAGGAAAGGCTCTGGTTTTCTTCAAATTTGTGTGAGATTTTTTTACTTGCCGTTGCTTTTTCCGCCATATAGCGGTATAATATTTCGTCAAAGCGTATTATGCTGCTTTTTTAGAACAGCTGCCCGTTTGGATATAGGAGGAGTTTGTAGATGAAGAATGAGAAGCTGAGAAACATTGCCATTATCGCCCACGTCGACCATGGCAAGACCACCTTGGTGGACCAGATGCTCAAGCAGTCCGGCGTGTACCGGGAAAACCAGACCGTGGTGGAGCGCGTCATGGACTCCAACGATCTGGAGCGGGAGCGCGGCATCACCATTACTGCCAAGAACACCGCCGTGCAGTACGGCGATGTGAAGATCAATATTGTAGACACTCCGGGCCACGCCGACTTCGGCGGCGAGGTGGAGCGTATCCTGAAGATGGTCAACGGCGTTATCCTGCTGGTAGACGCCGCTGAGGGCCCCATGCCCCAGACCCGCTTCGTTCTTTCCAAGGCCCTGGAGCTGGGCCACCGGGTCATCGTGGTGGTCAACAAGATCGACCGCCCCGACCAGCGGGTCTACGAGGTCATCGACGAGGTGCTGGAGCTGCTGATGGATCTGGACGCCACCGACGAGCAGCTGGACAGCCCCATGCTCTTCTGCTCCGGCCGCCAGGGCACTGCCTCCGTCCAGCCTGACGAGGCGGGCAGCGACCTCAAGCCTCTCTTCGACACCATTCTGGAGTATATCCCCGCCCCCGACGTGGACGTGGACGCCCCCTTCCAGATGCTGGTGAGCTCCATTGATTACAGCGAGTTCGTGGGCCGTATTGCCATCGGCCGCATCGAGCGGGGCACCATTAAGCAGAATCAGGAGATTGCGGTGTGCAACTACCACGATCCCGACGCCCCCGCCAAGAAGGCCAAGGCCACCGCTCTGTATCAGTTTGACGGCCTGGCCAAGGTGCCTGTTACGGAGGCCACCGCCGGCAACATCATTGCCATGAGCGGCATCGGCGACATCACCATCGGCGACACCATCTGTGCCCCCGACTGTGTGGAGCCCATCGAGTTTGTCAAGATCTCCGCCCCCACCATTGAGATGACCTTCTCCGTCAACGACTCCCCCTTCGCGGGCAAGGAGGGCAAGTTTGTCACCTCCCGTCAGCTCCGGGACCGCCTGTTCCGGGAGACCCTGAAGGACGTGTCCCTGCGGGTCACCGAGATGGAGGACTCCACCGACTCCTTTAATGTAGCCGGCCGCGGCGAGATGTCTCTGTCCATCCTGATGGAGACCATGCGCCGGGAGGGCTATGAGTTCCAGGTTTCTCCCCCCCGTGTGCTCTACCAGGAGATCGACGGCAAGAAGTGTGAGCCCATCGAGCGCCTGGTGGCCGACGTGCCCAACGACTGCGTGGGCGCGGTGATGGAGAAGCTGGGCTCCCGCAAGGGCGAGTTCCAGTCCATGAACCCGGTGGGCAACCGCACCAAGCTGGAGTTCCTGGTGCCTTCCCGGGGTCTGTTCGGCTACCGCAACGAGTTCTTGACCGACACCAAGGGCGAGGGTATCATGGCCTCCGTCTTCGAGAAGTACGCCCCCATGAAGGGCGAGATCCAGCGCCGGAGCACCGGCTCCCTGGTGGCCTTTGAGACCGGCGATGCCGTCACCTACGGCCTGTTCAACGCCCAGGAGCGGGGCACCCTGTTCATCGGCGCGGGCACTCCTGTCTATGCCGGCATGATTGTGGGCGAGACCCCCAAGGCCGAGGACATCTCCGTCAACGTGTGCAAGAAGAAGCAGCTGACCAACATGCGCGCCTCCGGCTCCGATGACGCCCTGCGCCTGACGCCCCCCAAGCAGATGAGCCTGGAGCAGTGCCTGGAGTTCCTGGCCGACGATGAGCTGCTGGAGTGCACCCCCGAGAACCTGCGCCTGCGCAAGCGCATCCTGGACCACGGCGAGCGCATGAAGCTGGCCTCCAAGAAGAAAGGTTAACCTACTTTTTTCGGAGAAAAAAGTAGGCAAAAAAGCTTTCTGCAAAGCTTCGCTTTGCCTCTGGGCTTGAAATAAGATGTAAGGTAGGAGTGACATTTCCCGTCGCTCCTACCTTTTTCATTGCTGAGGGTTTTCCAGCACTTTTGCAAAAAAAGCACAAAACCGCCGGCTATTTTTGTGCTTTTTTCTTTCTTGTTTGTTTTATTTTAAAAAAATTCATATTTTTCCTTGGAAAAAGGTGTTGACGAGCCCACTTTTTCCGTGTATATTAACTTTGTAACCAATTTGTAATCATTTCTTTTCCACTCTGTCACTTCTTTGGAGGCGGCGGTGGAATGTAAGTTTGAGGTAGGCTATGCAGGAAGTAACAAATCTCAAAGCCCCTGCCGCCCAGGCGTCGGATTCCTCCGGGGCCGGCCGGGAGCGGTGGGAGAGCTGGAAACAGAATACGCAGGCCTGGCAGAAAACCGCCCGGGAGTGGCTGCGCATCCACGGGCGCCGGGCAGCCCATCGGCTGCACAATGTGGTGGCGGGCAACCGGGCCACCGGCCCCATCTCCTTTTTGGCGGGCTCTGCCGCCGTGGCCGTGGCCATGACTCTGGTGGCTCTCTATTCTCCCAGTTATGCCGTGACCATAAACGGCGAGCCCGTGGGCGTGGTGGCCGATGCCTCGGTGGTAGACGACGCCATCGCCAATGTGGAGGCCACCGGCAGTTCCATTCTGGGCTATGACTACCATGTACAGGGCAATCTGGAGTACGACTTCGCCATCACCTTACGCTCCGACCTGTCCTCGGAGCAGGACATCCAGAACTACTTCTACAACCAGCTGGACGATCTCAGCGGAGAGCTGCGCAAGTACCAGGTGGTGGTAGACGGTCAGTCGGTGGGCGTGGTGAAGGACCAGGAAGCCCTGAACGATCTGCTGGAGAGCTTCAAGACCCAGTACACCAACGAGAACACCACCTCGGTGGAGTTTCTCAACAAGGTAGAGATCAAGCCGGTCTACGTGGTAGACTCCATCATGACCATTGACGAGATGGACCAGGCGCTCCGCGCCAACAGCAACGGCTCCACCACCTACACCGTGGTGGAGGGCGACACCTTCTACGGCATCGCCTATGCCAACGATATGTCTCTCAGCGATCTGATGGCCCTCAACCCCCAGGCAGACCTCAACCGCCTGATGGTGGGCGACGTGCTCAACGTGAAGGAGCTGACCCCGGTGCTGTCGGTCCAGACCGTGGAGAACGTGACCTACTCCGAGCCCATCGAGTGCCCTGTGGAAACCCAGGAGGACCCCACCATGTATAAGGGGGAGAGTAAGATCATCACCCAGGGTGTGGAGGGCGAGTCCCAGGTGAACGCCACCGTCACCTATGTCAACGGCCAGGAGACGGACCGGGTGGTGAACTCCACCACCGTCGTGCGGGAGGCCACCACCACCGTCAAGGCCGTGGGCACCAAGGAGAAGCCCACCACCGCCTCCACCGGCAGCTTCCAGTGGCCCATCACCGGCCGGATCACCTCCTACTTTGGCGGCCGGTACATCTTCGGCAGTTACAGCTACCATTCCGGCCTGGACATCTCCTGTTCCTACGGCGCGGCGGTATGCGCCGCCGACGGCGGCACGGTGACCTACGCCGGCTACAAGGGCTCCTACGGCAATCTGGTCATCATCACCCACGACAACGGAACCCAGACCTACTACGCCCACAACTCCTCCATCGTGGTCTCTACCGGCCAGAAGGTGGCCAAGGGCCAGCAGATCGCCAAGGCGGGCTCCACCGGACGGTCCACCGGCGTGCACTGTCACTTTGAGGTTCGCGTCAACGGCACCGCCGTCAATCCCCTGTCTTATCTGCCTTAATCGTTTCGTTTTCTTACCCGGCCGCCAAACTCTGGCGGCCGGGTTTTATTTTGTTTTTTTGCGTGAAAAGAGTGCCGCCCTGCGGGGCGGGTACGGGTGTTCCTTTCTGTACGCGCAGAAAGGAACCAAAGACGCGCTGGGGGACGCCGCAATCGGACCGGCGGTGAGACCGCCCGATCCTCCATGCCGTCTCCCCCCAGGCCCCCGGCTACGGGGGGACGCCTTCCAGAGGAATTGGCAGAGCCATCCGGCGGGAAAAACCTGAGTGGCTGGTCCTTCTTGCCTCAGGGACACAGGCCCCTGCCCGGTCCGAGATTTAGAAGATTTTGCGCTGAAAGCACACCGCCTACTCTGGCACAGCCAGGGCAGCTGGGCAATCATTGGCGCCCGCCCCGCAGGGCGGAATCCCCAGAGGCGAAACACAGTTTCGCAAAAAGTTCTTTGCCAAGCTTTCTTTCAAGAAAGCGGGGGTGTGGAAAAGTTGGTGGAAAATGTGCAACTTTCCCACACCATCCCTTTTTCTTCGGCAAAAAATGTGTTATACTGCTTGTACATTTTACATCTATTTTACGAAATTGTTCGGAGGGATCTGTTTGGCCCATCTCTATCGTGTGATCCGACTGCCCAAGGGAAGTGACCCAAAATACCTTCTCTGGCACCATCTCTGGCTTGCCATTGGCCTGACCGCGCTGGGTATTCTCCTGGGCTGGCTGACCCTGCCCCTGACCGCCCAGGCCGACTCCACCCTGTCCAGTCAGGCTCTGATGGACTACTATCTCCAGACTCCGCTGCTGCTGTGGCTGAACCTGATGGTCCCTGTGCTGCTGATCTGGCTTTTTTACTTTCTCACCGGCCGCAGCTGGATCTCCTACCTGCTCACCGCCCTGCTGGTGCTGAGCATTGCCCTGACCAACTTTTACAAAATGCAGCTGCGGGGCGACCCTCTGCTGGCCACGGACTTGAAACTGATTTGCGAGGCCGGAGACATTATCCGCGGCTACGACCTGGATTTTACCCCCCTCATCCAAAACACCCTGCTTTGGGTAGCGGGGGGCCTTTTGCTGGCCTTGATTCTGCTGCCCCGGGGGGCACGGCGGCTCTCCGCCCGGATCATGGGCTTTTTCTCCCTGCTGAGCATCACGGCAGTGGCCTTATGGGGACCCTACTCCAACAACAACCTCTACTCCTGGACCACTCCGGGGGAGGAGCTGATTAACCCCTGGTCGGACTCCGAGGTATATGTGGCCCACGGCGTTCTCTACTCCTTTCTGCACACGGTGCAGAACCTGCTGCCCTCTCCGCCTGACGGTTACAACGCCCAAGAAGCCCAGGCGATTCTGGAACGCTACCAGGAGGCCGACATCCCTGAGGATGAAAAGGTCAACGTGGTAGGCATCATGCTGGAGGCCTTCTGCGATCTCACCGACTTCTCTGCCCTGGGAGACGTGGACGCGGTGCAGGAGGTCTACGCCCCCTGGCATGCCCTGGAGGAGGAGTCGGTCTCCGGCAATCTGCTCACCAACATCTTTGCCGGGGGCACCGTGGACACGGAGTGGTGCTTTTTGACCGGGTACAGCAGCTACGAGGATTTTGTCCAGCCCACCGACTCCTATGTGTGGTACTTTGACCGCCAGGGCTACAACACCCGGGGCAGCCACCCGGGCTACGGCTGGTTCTACAACCGCCAGAATGTCAACCAATTCTTAGGTTTCTCCGACTACTGGTTCAGCGAAAACCACTATGAGGAGCTGGTGGACCCGGTGGACGCCCAGTGGAACTCCGACTTTCTGCTGGTGGATGAGATTTTTAACGATCTCCAAACCCAGCTGGAGGAGGACAACGGCCCGGTGTTCTCCTTCTCGGTGAGCTATCAGAACCACGGCCCCTACGAGTGGACCTACACCGCCAACGAAGTCTATCTGGACCCCGACGAGACCGGCCTGCCCGAGGAGAGCTGCCACGTCTTTAACAACTATCTCCACGGCATCAACAACACCATCTCCGCCATGATGCAGCTGGTACACAACCTGGAGGAGATGGACGAGCCGGTGGTGCTGGTCCTCTTTGGCGACCATAAGCCCTGGGGCGGCAACGGAAACTCCGCCTACGAGGGTATCGGAGCCGACTTCTCCCTGTCCGACCTGGACAGCTTTTATCAGTACTACTCCACCCCCTATGTGATCTGGGCCAACTCCGCCGCCAAGGAGACCCTGGACCGGGATTTTGAAGGGGAAGGGGGAGACTTCTCTCCCTGCTTCCTCATGCAGGAGCTGTTTGACCAGTGCGGCTGGACGGGACCGGCCTTTCTCCAGCTCACCCGGGACGTGCGGGAGGTTACCCCTCTGGTCCACCAGCAGGAGCTGTACCTGGACCGGTACGGACAGCTCACCGACACCCTCAACGAGGACCAGGAGGCGCTGGTGTTCGACCTGTTTTACGCCCAGTACTACCGCCAGCACAAAATTGATCCCACCGGCCAGTCCTAACCAGAACCCAGGAGGCAGACCATGACCCCACTCTATGACGCCATCCGCGCCTACGCCGGGCAGAACCCGGCCCGCTTTCATATGCCCGGCCACAAGGGCAAATTTCTCCCCGTGCCCGAGCTTCAGTCCATTGCCCCTCTGGACGTGACGGAGATCGACCCCACCGGCGACCTCTTCTCTGGCGGGGAGCCCTTTGACACGGCCCAGCGGCTGTGGGCGGAGCGGTTCGGCATGGAGGACTGCCTGTTTCTTACCGGCGGCTCCACTTTGGGGCTCCACGCTGCTCTGGCCCTGTTCTGCCGCCCCGGCGAACAGGTGCTCATCGACCGGGGCTGTCACCGGGCGGTGTACAACGCCCTGGCCCTGCTGGATCTGGAGCCCGTCTACCTGCCCCGGCCCTGGCTGGAGGGGGAGGGGGTAGCCGGCCCCATTTCCCCACAGGATGTGGAAAATTGGCTGGATTCTCACCCTAATATTAAAACAGTCTGTATTACTTCTCCTACATATTCCGGTGTGTTGTCCGATGTGGCAGAAATTTCCCACCCCATTCACGCCCGAGGTGGAAAACTCATCGTCGACGGAGCCCACGGGGCACACCTGCCCTTTTTGGGGGTGGACGCCTTTTCCGGGGCGGACGCTCTGATCTGCTCCGCCCACAAGACCCTGCCCGCCCTGGGGCAGACCGCCCTGCTGTTTACCAACGGCGCAGACCCCCGGCGGGTGCGGCAGATGACCTCGGTGTTCGGCAGCTCCAGCCCGTCCTACCCCATGATGATCTCCCTAGACTGCGCCCGGGACTATCTGGAGGGGACAAAGCAGTACCGCCGGGTGGCCCGACGCACCGCCGCCCTGCGCTCCGCCTTCCCCAGCCTGCAGGAGGGGGAGCTCCGTCTGGACCCCACCCGCCTGACCCTCACCGCCCCCGATGGCCACGCTCTGTCCACCGCCCTGGAGGGGGAGAACATTTGGCCCGAGATGGCCGACAGCGGCCACGTGGTCTTGATCCTCACCGCCCAGGACAGCGACGAGGACTTCAGGCGTCTGGAAGAGGCACTGGAGCGGCACCGGGACCTGCTGGGCCAACCCCCTGTCCTGCCTGCGCCCCCGCTGCCCAAGTCCGCCTGCTCCCTGCGGGAAGCTCTCTTTGCCCCGGTAGAGCGGCTGCCCCTGGAGCAGTGCCTCAATCGAGTGGCGGCAGGTCAGCTGGCCCCCTATCCGCCCGGCGTGCCGGTGGTGGCTCCCGGCGAGGTGATTGGGGAAAAAGAACTGGCCTATTTCAGGGAAATAGGATATAATAATTTAGATGTCCCTGTGATTTTGGACCTCAAACCGAACCAATAAAACCTTGTGATTGAGTGAGGAACGCTATGGAACTCTCCGCCCTGGCGGGCAACCGCCGCCTGAAGGCCCAGCTCTCCCTGCAGGAGGGGGGCCGGGGGCTGTCCCACGCCTATATTATCGCCGGGCCGGTGGGCTCCGGACGGCACACCCTGGGCGGCCTGCTGGCCCAGGCTATGGTGTGCACCGCCCCGGAACACCAGCGTCCCTGCGGACATTGCACCCAGTGCCGCAAGGCCCAGGGGGGGATCCACCCCGATATCTCCTGGGTGTCCGGCGCGGGGGAGGGCAAGCCCATTACGGTGGATCAGGTGCGCACCCTGCGCTCTGACGCCTACATCCGCCCCAACGAGGGGGAGCGGAAGGTGTACCTGCTGGAGGGGGCCGACCGGATGAACGCCAGCGCCCAGAACGCCATGCTCAAGCTGCTGGAGGAGGGCCCCGCCTACGCCGCCTTTCTGCTCCTGGCGGAAAACGCCGGCGGCGTGCTGGAGACGGTGCGCTCCCGGTGCGAGACCCTCACTCTGGACCCGGTAGCCCCCGATGAGTGCCTCTCCTGGCTCCAGGCCAAGTTCCCCCAGGCGCAGCGGCAGGAGCTGGCCGATGCCGCACAAAGCTGCCAGGGCCTGCTGGGCCGGGCGGTGGAACAGCTGGCCGGCGGGGGAGAGCAGGCCCAGGCGCTGAAGGACAAGGCGGACAAGCTGGCCCGGCTGCTGGAGCGGGGCCAGGAACTGGAGCTGCTGGAGTTTTCCCTCACCCTAGACAAGCTCAGCCGGGAGGAGACCCAGCGCCTGCTGGATCTGACCGCAGCCAATCTGGGGGATCATATTCTTCAGGCCCCCGACCGGGACCGGGCCATGCGGGCCGCCCAAGGGGTGAAGGAGATGCGCCAGGCCGCGGGATTAAATGTCGGCCCCGCCGCCCTCTTTCCCTGGCTCTGCGCCCGCCTTTTTTCGTGATAAAAGGCGGCAAAAAAGCTTTCTGCGAAGCTGCGCTTCGCCTCTGGGATGATTGCCCAACTGCCCTGGCTCTGCCAAGGGAGGCGGTGTGATTTCAACGCACCTGCTCACCAAATTTTGCACACACAGGGCCCAGTGGCCCGGCGGCAAGAAAAACTAGCCACTCAGATTTTGCTCGCCGGAAGGTTACCGCCAAACTTACAGGAGGGCGTCCCCCGTAAAATGGGGGTCTGGGGGCAAGCCGCCTATGAGCGCCCGCTGCGCGTAGGCGCTCATCGAAGGCGCCCCCCAGGGCATTTTTGGTTCCTTTTTGGGCAAACAAAAAGGAACCCGCCCCCCAGGGCGGAACTTTTTCCCCGTATAAACGAACCAATGAAAAGACAAGGACAGAAGCGAAACGAAGTTTTGCACAAAGTTCTTCGCCAAGCTTTCTTTCAAGAAAGCGGATATAAACCAAAGGAGAACAACCATGGTTGAAATTATTTCCGTCCGCTTCAAAAGCGGAGGCAAACAATACTATTTTAACCCCAACGGCGAGGTGTTCCAGCCCGGCGAAGGGGTGATTGTGGAGACCTCCCGGGGCACCGAATACGGCGAGTGCACCCAGGGAAACACCCCCATTGACGAGATGGAGCTCACCGCTCCCCTCCGTCCGGTGCTCCGCCGGGCCACCGAGGAGGACCAGAAGGTGCGGGAGCGCAACAAGGAGAAGGAGGCCAAGGCCTTCCAGATCTGCCAGGAGAAGATCGCTCAGCACGGGCTGGAGATGAAGCTGGTGGAGGCCGAATACAGCTTTGAGGGCAACAAGGTGCTCTTCTTCTTCACTGCCGAGGGCCGGGTGGACTTCCGCGCCCTGGTCAAAGACCTGGCCAGCGCCATCCACGCCCGCATTGAGCTGCGCCAGATCGGCGTGCGGGACGAGGCCAAGATGCTGGGGGGCCTGGGCATCTGCGGACGGCCCTTCTGCTGCTCCCAGTTTTTGGACGAGTTCCAGCCCGTGTCCATCAAGATGGCCAAGACCCAGAACCTGTCTTTGAATCCCACCAAAATTTCCGGCACCTGCGGGCGGCTGATGTGCTGCCTCAAGTACGAGCAGGAGGCCTATGAAGATCTGGTCAAGCACTCCCCCAAGCAGGAGTCCTTTGTGGAGACTCCCGACGGGGCGGGCACCGTGTCCAGCGTCAACCTGCTGCGCCAGACGGTGCAGGTGCGGCTGGACAGCGCCCCGGAGACCCCCAAGTGCTACCAGAACTGCGAGATCTGCATTGTCCGCAACGGCAAGGGCAAGCGCCCGGAGGGCTATGTGGAGCCTCCCCTGGAGGAGCTGGCCAAGCTGCGCAAGCCGGTGGAGAAGGAGGAGGTCCCCGATCTGAAGGGCTCCGCCTCGCCTCTGGCCGCCGCCCTGGAGGCGGTGTTCAATGGGGAGACGCCTCAGTATGAGGGCTTTGATGCCCCCGCCCCCGGCTCCAAGCCCCCCAAGAGTTCCTCCGGCCGCAGCCGTTCCCGCCGCAGCCGGGAGAGCGCCAAGCCCCAGCAGCAGGAGGGGGAGCGCCCCCAGCGCCAGCCCCGTCCCAAGCAGGAGGAGCGCCGTCCCCGTCCGGAAAACGTCCGGGAGAAGAGCGCTGAGCGTCCGCCCCGTACGGACTCTACCGCCCCCGCTGAGGGGGGCGAAAAGCGCCGCCGTCCCCGCCGCCGCCGTCCCAGAGGGAATGGGAGCGGTTCCGGCAGCACCCCCAAGGCGGAGTAATTCCATCCATCACGGCCCCCGCGCAAGCGGGGGCCTACGTTTTACCGTGGAAAGAAGGAAAGCCTGTGTCCGGATTTTTAAACGCCCTGTCCGCCTCCCTCATTTTGATGGCTCTCATGAGCGTAGGCTACTTTATGGGCTGGCGGGGCTGGATGGGCCCGTCGGAAAAGAAATTTTTAAGTAAGTACATCGTCAACATCGCCGTGCCCTGCACCTGCATCACCGGCCTGCTCACCAACCTGAGCCACGACATGCTGCTCCAGGCGGGCATTATGCTCATTTCCGTGGTGGTGGGCATTGTCCTGACCATGCTGCTGGCGGTGGCCCTGGCCCAGCTGCTCCACATCCCCCACAACCGCTGGGGCGTGTTTGTGGTGATGACCGGCCTGTCCAACACCTTGTTTATTGGCCTGCCGGTGTGTACCCAGCTCTTCGGCGACGCCTGCCTGCCTTACGTGATGATCTATTACCTGGGAAACACCAGCTTTCTTCAGTCGGTGGGCATTATGCTCATCCAGCGCTCCGGCACCGCGGAGGGCACCCGCACCACGGTACTGGGCTTTTTCAAAAATTTATTGAGCAAGCCCCCCATTCTGGGCGTGATCTTTGCCATTCTCATGCTTATTTTGGACCTCCAGCTGCCTTCCGCGGTAATGAAGTTTGCCGGGTACATCGGGGACACGGTGTCCCCTCTGGCCCTCATCTACTGCGGATACATCATCTGGGAGGTGGGGCTCCGTAACCTGCGCCTGCTGCCCGGTCTGCCCACCATGCTGGTGGTGCGGCTGGTGGTATCTCCCGTCATCTGCTGGGGTATTTGCCACCTGTTTGGGATTTCCGGCCTGGCCTTGCAGGTTTTCATTGTAGAGAGCGCCCTGCCGGTGGTCAGTCAGGTGCCGGTGCTGTCCGGCGCGTTTGGGGCAGATGAGCAATATGCCGCCACTGGGGCGTGTTTGAGCACACTGGCCAGTTTTATCAGCATTCCTATTTTAATGGTTTTGATTGGGTAACTTTTTACATAGTAAAAGCGCGTGCGGAGTTTTCATAAACCGCACGCGCTTGTTTTTTCTCTTTTGGGGATGGGTTCCGCCGGATCTGAATTTTGTAAGTGTCTGCACAGTACGGACACCGCCTACGCTGGCAAAACTGTGGCAGCTGGGCAGTAGTTGGGGCAACGACCCGACAACCGCTGCACCAAACAAGTAGGCAGGCACCAGGCGGTGTGTGTTAGAGCAGCAATGCCTTCAAATTTTGATGGCAACAGGCCCCAGTGGGCCGGAATAAAAAGCAAAAGCTACTCAAATTTTGCCCGCCGAAACCAATCAAAAACCCGAAGTGGCCCGCCTTCGTAACAGGGGGACCGGGGGAAAGGTGACTATGAGCGCCCGCTCCGCGAAGGCGCTCATCGGAGCCGTCCCCCGGCGATTCTTTGGTGCCTTTCTGATCGCTCAGAAAGGCACATCCGTCCCCTTCAGTACAGAAAGTACTAGCGGGAGAGAAGCTTCTTCATGCCCTCCTCCAGGCCCTCCACGGTGAGGGGAAACATGGGGAAGATGCGGGCAATGGTGTCGTAGGTCTGGGTCCAGTACTGGCCCCAGGTGGGCCGCTGGCTGGGGTTGAGCCAGATGGCGTTGGGGTACTTCCCCCGGAAGCGATTGAGCCACTCCAGCCCGGTTCTCGGGGCGTTGGGGTCCCGGTTGGGGGAGTAGGAGTAGTCGCCCATGAGCTCGTAGGGGGCCATCTGGGCGTCACCCACGAAGATGACCTTGTACTCGCTGGAAATGTTGTCCAGGATCCACTGGGTGGGCTGTCCGTACTCCGAGAGCATGGTGGGGGAGGTAAACACCCGGCCATAGGGGCAGTTGTGGAAGTAGTAGACCTTCAAATCCTTGAAGTGGCCCACCTTGCTCACCGCCTGGAACAGGGCGGAGCACAGCTGGGCGTAGTAGTCCATGGAGCCGCCGGAGTCCATGAGCAGCAAGACTTTGACGGTGTTCTCCCGGGGCCGCTTGTAGCGCACCTTCAGCATGCCGCCGCTGTCGGCGGTGTCCTTGATGGTGTTGTCCACGTCGAACTCCGTGGGGGGCAGGTCCACCAAACCGGAAAACTGCCGCAGGTGCCGCAGAGCCACCTGGAACTGGCGGGTGTCCAGGGTGTTGTCCCGGCGAAAATCCCGGAACTTCCGCTCTCCCGCCACCCGGAAGGCCCGTTTGTACATGCTCTGACCGCCCACCCGGATGCCCTTGGGGGACAGACCGGAGTTGCCGAAGGTAGACATGCCGTGGGTGCCTACCCAGTAGTTGCCCCCGTTGTGCTGCTCCTTTTGTTCCTGCATCCGCTCCTGGAGCATGCGCTCAATTTCTTCCTCGCTGAGGCCCATATTTTTCAGAGCCTGCTCCTCGTCCCAGTTGGCGTAGTCCTGGAGCACGTCGGGCCGGTTGAGCCAGTCCATCAGCTCTTGGGAGACCTCCTGCTGGAAGGGCACGTCCTTGAAATATTCCAGAAAACAGCGGTCGAAGCGGTCAAAGTCGGCCTCGCTCTTCACCAGCAGGCAGCGGCACAGGTGGTAAAACCCGGTAAAGCTGGAGCCATGGAGCCCCTTGTCCAGGGCCTCCATCAGGGCCATCCACTCGGTGAGGGAGACCTTCAGGCCGTTTCGCCGCAGCAGGTAGAGAAAATCCTCAAACATTACGTTTCCTTTCCATTCCACAGCCGAGGACAGGCCGTGGAAGTTCTTTTTGGTTCTTTTTCTTTCAAGAAAAAGAACTTATCTCCAGACGCGGCGCAGGGCGTCCATATCCTCGTTCTTCTTCAGCAGCACGCCCAGGTAGGGCACCTCCTTGCCGATGCGGCTCACGTCCACGCCGCCGTGCTGGAGGGCCTGGATCCAGTCGATGATCTCGCTGGTGGAGGGCTTTTTCTTGATCTGGGGCAGCTGGCGGATCTTGTAGAAGGCCTCCAACACCTGGGTGAGGAGCTTGTCGTCCAGGTCGGGGAAGTGGACCCGGACAATGTCGGCCATGAGCTCCTTGTCGGGGAAGGCGATGTAGTGGAACACGCACCGGCGCAGGAAGGCGTCGGGCAGCTCCTTCTCCGCGTTGGAGGTGATGATCACCACCGGGCGGTGCTTGGCCTTCACGGTCTCCCCCGTCTCGGGGATGTAGAACTCCATACGGTCCAGCTCCCACAGCAGGTCGTTGGGGAACTCCAGGTCGGCCTTGTCGATCTCGTCAATGAGCAGAATTACCTGCTCGTCGGCGGTAAAGGCCTCGCCCAGCTTGCCCAGCTTCACGTACTTGGCGATGTCGTCCACGCCCTGGCCGCCGAACTGGCTGTCGTAGAGGCGCTGGACCACGTCGTACACATACAGGCCATCCTGGGCCTTGGTGGTGGATTTGATGTTCCAGATGATGAGCTTTTTATCCAGGGCCTGAGAGATGGCCTGGGCCAGCATAGTCTTGCCGGTGCCAGGCTCGCCCTTGATGAGCAGGGGCTTTTGCAGCACCATGGCGATGTTTACCGCCCGGAGCAGCTCCTCGTCGGCCACATAATTTTGACTTCCTCGAAATTCCTTCATGGTCGTATCCTTCCTGGCCCATGGGCCTTTATGTGCTTATTCTTTGAAATTGTATAATCTTTTTCTTCAAAATTCAAGCACCGCTTTCTTGAAAGAAAGCTTGGCAAAGAACTTTCTGCGAAACTTCGTTTCGCCTCTGGGGTTTCCGCCCTGCGGGGCGGATCTTATCTGCAAAAGAAGTCATCCTCTAATCTTGCTCTATATGACGAGTAGAGTCTAAAGCTAAATGCTGGGCATACGCCATTAAAATGGACTCGATCTGTTCCATGCAATCCCGGTCGCTGCACTGTTTATCCTGTAAAATACTATAAATCTGTGCAATCAAAGACACCGCTTCATCGTGCATTACTTGTTTTATGGTCTCTGCTTTTACCTCACCCACACATTTTTCCATCCACTTTCCTAACCCAATATAAAATAGCGATTGCTTCGCCTTCTCTTCCCAAGTTGGATTGTCCATATGAATTCTCTCCTTCTCTTTTTTGACATCTAGTGAATGTCATTTCTTTGGTGAGGATACCATACAATAAGAAAAATGACAATTAGTAAATGTCAAATGGAGGGATGAGTGTGTATAAAAACCGGGCGGCAGGGGGCGCACTCAACCTATGTGGGTCTAAAATTGCACAGCTGCGTCGGGCTCATACTCCTGCGCTCTCTCAGCGGGCACTTGCGGATCAGCTCCAGCTGTGTGGGCTGGACGTGGATAAGAATGCCATTCAGCGCATGGAGCAGGGCAAACGATTTATTACGGATATTGAATTGCGGGCCTTGGCAAAGTTTTTTCAAGTGTCTGCAGATGAATTGTTAGAGGACTAAAAAGGGTTCCGAAAAATCGGAACCCTTTTTAGTCCTCTAGTTAGAAAAGCGCACTTGTCAAAATATCAAGTAAACTTATCTTAACGACAAGTATACTTGACAATATAATATCCATGTGCTATCTTTGTCTTACCCACAGAGGACGCGGCCGGTCCGCTGTGCAACTGGGAAAGGAGCAATTTTTATGGATAAAAATGAAATTCTATCCCGCAGTCAAAAGGAGAATCAATCGGGCGACGAGCGGGAAAAAACCATCCGGATCCAAGGGGAATCCTTCAGCCTGATTTTTGTCTTTGGCATCGGGCTGCTGCTGACCACCTATAAGCTGATGAACCATATCCCCGTAGGGGATATTTTGGCCATGTTTTGGGCCTGTTCCTTCGGGTGCTGCCTCTACAAGGCGGTCAACCTGAAACAGAGCTCTCAGGCTGGGATGGCCCTTTTCTGTTTGGCCATGATCGTGTATAATTTAGTCAAGTATTTGTCAGGATGGTGAGGACATGGACGACCAGCTGGTATTAAAAAATCGTTTGAAGGTGGCCCGGGCGGAAAAAAATCTGTCCCAAGGTGATCTGGCCAAGCTGGTGGGCGTGTCCAGGCAGACGATCAGCTCCATTGAGACGGGACAGTTTAACCCCACCGCCAAGCTGGCCCTGGTGCTGTGCATTGCGTTGGATAAAAAATTTGAAGATCTGTTTTACTTTTAAACGTTAGAAAAAGCGGCCCCACTTGGGGCCGCTTTGCTATTTTTCTATAAAAAAGCCTATATAGACGGTTATTTTTTGGATTTTCCAGCCTTTTTAACAATGATCTTAATTCCCACAATGACCGCGACCACCACAAGAATCGGAGGAGCCAGGAATGCAGCAAAGGCCAGCAGGTAGGGGTTTCGCAAGGTGCTGAGCGCCTCCTGGAACTTGTTCTGGTCGATCTCGATCTCCAGATTTCCCTTTGGGAGGGTATCGGAGCAGTACTGATAGGTGCGGGAGCCCACTTTTTCAAAGGGCACGCTGCTCCGGGTTACCACAGGCATGTCGCTGTCCAGAGTGAGGTTAATGGTGAGGGATTGAAAGTCCTGCCACAGGGCCGCCGGAGCCAGGTAGTACCGAATCTCCCCCCGTTTTACATCCCAGGCATAGTCCGGATAGCCCCCCAGGCGGTAGGGGTAGGAGACGATAACCTCCCCCGCCTCTCCCGGCCCAAAGTCCAGTTGGAAGGAGATGCCCACCAGCTGTTCTTCGTCGGGAATCTTGGAGGAACCGTATTTGAGCATGGCGTAGCGCCAGTCCTCCGTCTCCAACTCTTTGTAGTAGGTGAGGGTATAGGTGTCCATGGAAAAGGGGACCGCTTCGCCGTCCACTGTCACCTCCACGCTGCCGTCCCCGGTGTTTGGAGCAAGAAACATCACCGGGGTGGAGACGGGCTCGTTGGTAACGTTGTGCATGGAGTAAGCGGCGGTAATGTTGGCGGTGGAGCCGGTGACCGTGATGTCCAGCACCTCTTCGGTCACCGCCAGAGCGTCGTTTTGCTCAAAGGTGATGGAGGTACCCACATCGGGGTCTTTTGGGGCGGCCATGTTGGCAAATACGGGCATAGGCTGAAGCAAGAGCAGTGCCAGAGCAAAGGCAGAGACAGCGGGCAGTCGTTTCATAAACACACCTCCTGAAGCAAATCTGCCGCCCCTTTTAGTTTATCATGAGAGATCACCAGAGACAACAGAATATAAAAAGTAGGAGCGACGTAAAACGTCACTCCTACCTAAAATCTCTGTTACGGGCACAGAAGGGAAGCAAAGCTTCCCACAAAGTTCTTTTGCCTACTTTTCTTTCAAGAAAAGTAGATTAATAAGCCAGCTTCTCCTCCAGCCAGCTCTTCACCTGGTCGATGGGGATGCGGACCTGATCCATGGTATCGCGGTCCCGGATGGTGACGCAGTTGTCAGCAGGGGTCTTGTCGTCGCCCACGGTCTGGAAGTCCAGGGTGATGCAGTAGGGGGTACCGATCTCGTCCTGGCGGCGATAGCGCTTGCCGATGGAGCCGGTGTCGTCGTAGTCCACCATGAAGTACTTGCTCAGCTCGTCACGCAGCTTCTGGGCAGGACCGGCCAGGACCTCCTTCTTAGACAGGGGCAGGATAGCGGCCTTGAAGGGAGCCAGGGCGGGGTGGAAGTGCATGACCACGCGCACGTCGTCGTTGCCCTTCTTGTCCTGACCCACGACCTCCTCGTCGTAGGCCTCCACCAGGAAGGCCAGGGTGACACGGTCGGCACCCAGAGAGGGCTCCACCACGTAGGGGATATAGTGCTCGCCGGTCTCCTGATCGAAGTAGGTCATGTCCTTGCCGGAGGTGTTCTGGTGCTGGGTCAGGTCGTAGTCGGTACGGTCGGCCACGCCCCACAGCTCACCCCAGCCGAAGGGGAACAGGAACTCAAAGTCGGTGGTGCCCTTGGAGTAGAAGCACAGCTCCTCGGGGCTGTGGTCGCGCAGGCGCAGGTGCTCCTCGCTCATGTTCAGGTTCAGCAGCCAGTCCTTGCAGAAGGAGCGCCAATACTGGAACCACTCCATGTCGGTGCCGGGCTTGCAGAAGAACTCCAGCTCCATCTGCTCAAACTCACGGGTCCGGAAGGTAAAGTTGCCGGGGGTGATCTCGTTGCGGAAGGACTTACCGATCTGGCAGACACCGAAAGGCAGCTTCTTGCGGGTGGTGCGCTGGACGTTCTGGAAGTTGACGAAAATGCCCTGGGCGGTCTCAGGCCGGAGGTACACGGTGTTCTTGGCGTCCTCGGTCACGCCCTGGAAGGTCTTGAACATCAGGTTGAACTGACGGATGTCGGTGAAGTTGTGCTTGCCGCAGGAGGGGCAGGGGATGTTCTTCTCCTCGATGAAGGCCTTCATCTCGTCCTGGGAGAAGGCGTCGATGGGCTTGTCCAGCTCCACGCCGTTCTCGCCGCACCAGTCCTCGATGAGCTTGTCGGCGCGGAAACGCTCCTTACACTCCTTACAGTCCATGAGAGGATCGGAGAAGCCGCCCAGATGGCCGGAAGCCACCCAGGTCTGGGGGTTCATCAGGATGGCGGCGTCCAGACCCACGTTATAGGGGTTCTCCTGGACGAACTTCTTCCACCAGGCCTTCTTCACGTTGTTCTTCAGCTCCACACCCAGAGGGCCGTAGTCCCAGGTGTTGGCCAGGCCGCCGTAGATCTCGCTGCCGGAGAAGATGAAGCCGCGGCCCTTACACAGGGCAACGATCTTTTCCATGGTCTTATCGCTGTTTTTCATGGTGATACGCTCCTTTTCAACTTGATTTGGCTCAGAGCATTTTATGGGTGCGGGAGAGAAATAAAAAACGCCCTGAGCCGGTTTTTCGGCTCAGGGCGAACAGTTGTCACGCTCCGTCTGCTGTTCGCGACGACTCTGCGCTTCTTTGTCCGTGGTTCCACCTGAATTCGTACCTGGCTGGTACGCACTTCATTCCCGGTAACGGCGGGGGCCGGCGGGCCATTTCCTGCCCGCGCTCCAGAGGGCCGTTCCCCGTCCCGCCTTCGGAGGATTCGCACCGGCCATCCTCTCTCTTGCGCCCCGGCGGGGGGTACTGTTCTCTGTCACAGCTTTTTCGATGCCATTTTACTGGACAAATCTCCCGCTGTCAAGGGAAACTTGTCACAAAAACTGCCAATTTTTCGCTCCAGCAGGTCATTTGAACTTCTGGCTCTGGGCTACTGCTAATTCGTCGCAGCGGTTGTTATAGGGGTTGGAAGCGTGCCCCTTGACCCAGTGGAGGTTGACGGTGTGATATTCGCACAGGTCCAGCAGCTGCTGCCACAGATCGGGGTTGAGGGCGGGCTTTTTGTCCCCCTTCACCCAGCCCCTGGCCCGCCAGCCCTTGGCCCAGCCCTTTTCCAGGGCGTCAATGACGTACTTGGAATCGGAGTAGAGCTCCACCACGCAGGGTTCCTTCAGCGCCCGCAGGGCGGAGATGACTCCGGTAAGCTCCATGCGGTTGTTGGTGGTCTGGGGTTCGCCCCCAGACATCTCCTTTTTGTGGGGGCCGTACATCAAAATCGCGCCCCAGCCGCCGGGACCAGGGTTACCGGAGCAGGCGCCGTCCGTGTAAATTGTCACTGTTTTCATATACTTCTCCTTGGGCGCGATTTTGAGGGCGCACCCTGTGCGCCCCGCGCCGTATGGCGCGTCCAAGCGTTTTTGCCTCTGGCAAAAACCTTGCCGCAGGGCGAATTCACTTCGCCCGAGGATTTAAATCTGTCAGGGACCCCAAAAAAGTTTACTTTTTTGGGCTCGCGCCCCAGCCGCCGGGGCCGGGGTTGCCGGAGCAGGCACCGTCCGTGTAAATTGTTACTGTTTTCATTGAGTTCTCCTTGGGAGAGGGTGGTTTTTGCAGGATTTATGCAAGGAAAAGGGAGGGTTCCGCCCTGCGGGGCGGAATTCTGCTCACTGTCCCTTAAACAGCTTCTGCTTGCGCTGCTCATACTCCGCGTTGTCCAGCAGTCCCGCCTCTTTCAGGCTGCGGAGCTGCTCCAGCCGCGCCTCTACATCCAGAGCGGTGGAGGGAATATGGTCGTGGGTCTCCTGTTTGCTGCGGACTGTTTTTTTCCCTTTATTTTGGACGCGGGACACAACCTGCTCCACACTGTTATCCAGCTTGGAGGCGTTCTTGGGCGCAAGGGCCTTGCGGGCGCCGTTCACGATCAGAAACACGGCGACCAGCGTCCACACAGCACCACTAACAGCGGATATCGGCATAATCGTCCCAAAACCAACGATCAGAAGGATCACGCCCCAAATCACGGAGATCCAGTTTTTCCCTTGGACCTGATTGGGTCGGTCAATCATACGGCGTCTTTGCATCGGATTGTCCCCCTTACTCAAAGCCCTTTCAAAATCTCCTGCCGCTTCTTGTCATACTCCTCCTGGGTGAGCAGCCCGGCCTCTTTCAGGTCCTTGAGCTGCTCCAGCCGCCCCTTTACGTCCAAAGCCGTGGAATGGATGTGGTCGTGGGTCTTGGGGGCAGGGGAGGAGGAGGTCCCACGGCGGGGCTCCTCGTCCTCCTCAATGGTAATTTCCGGCCCGGCATAGCCCTTGCCAAAGGCCTGATAGGCGTTCATGGCGGTGATGCCTACGGCGATCAGCGTCCAGAGGATGCCAAACAGACCAAACACGGGAATGACCATCACCAGTCCAATCACAACAAAGATGGCGCCAACGGCTACTCCAAAGGCCCCCTGGGCCTTGCTGGGACGGTAGGTTACTCGACGTCTTTTCACGGGACAAACCTCCTTTGTTCCGGAAACCTATAAACAGGGCTTACAGTCCCTTCAAAATTGTTTTTTTGCGTTGCTCATACTCCGCGTTGTCCATCAGCCCGGCCTCTTTCAGTGCCTTTAGCTGCTCCAGCTGCTCCTGCACGCTGGGTGCGGCAGAGGAGAGGTGGTCATGCTGCTCTGAAGTCCTCTTTTGGGCACTCTGTTTCTTGGTTTTCCTCTGGCTCGGCCCATATTTTTTTCTTTCCTGATAGGGAAGATAGATGCCGTATCCAACGACTGCCACAAGGACAAAGAAAATGAAATTTGCCTTAAACGGGAGGACACCTCCCAGAACAGAAATAACCGTACCTCCCATTGGTTCTCCTTACTGATTGCCCTCGGGCGCTGCGGTCTGCTCCTCCGTTTCAGGCTGAGTGACCTCGGCAGTTTCTTCCTCCGTCTCGGGCTGGGTGACCTCGGCGGTCTCCTCCCGCTCCGCCAGAGCCAGGGAGATCACCTTGTCCCCCTCCTCCTTGAAGCGCATGACGATCACGCCCTGGGTGGCACGGCCCGCCTCCCGGATGGCGTCTACATGGGTGCGGATCAAAATGCCCATCTGGGTAACCAGCAGCAGATCCTCGCTGCCGTCCACCACCTTGATGCCCACGATCTTACCCGTTTTTTCCGTAACGGCGTAGTTCTTGATGCCGATGCCGCCCCGGTTGGTGATGCGGTAATCCTCCACGGGGGTGCGCTTGCCGTAGCCATTTTCCGTGATGGTGAGCACCGTCTTGCCGGCGGTGGCCCGGGCGGCGCTGACCACGTAGTCGCCCTCCCGTAGGCGGATGCCCCGCACGCCCACCGCGTCACGGCCCATGGGCCGCACGTCGTTTTCGTCAAAGCACACCGCCATGCCGTCATGGGTGGCGATGAGGATCTTCTTGGTGCCGTCGGTCTCCCGCACGGAGATGAGCTGGTCGCCCTCCTCCAGGCGCAGGGCACGAATGCCGCTGTTGCGGATGTTCTTGAGGGCAGTGACAGGCAGGCGCTTGACGGTGCCGTTCCGGGTGACCATCACCAGGAACAGGTTTTCGTTGTCCAGCTCCCGGGTGTGGATCATGGTCTGGACCTTCTCGCCCTGCTCCACCTGGATGATGTTGACGATGTTGGTGCCCTTGGCGGTCTTGCCGCTCTCGGGAATTTGGTAGCCCTTCTTGCGGTACACCTTGCCGGTGTCGGTGAAGAAGAAGAGGTAGTCGTGGGTAGAGGCGGTGAACACATCCACCACGCAGTCCTCGTCCCGGGTGGTGATGCCCTTGCGGCCCTGTCCGCCCTTACCCTGGGCGGCGTACTCGCTGACCGGGGTACGCTTGATGTAGCCCGCCTGGGTGAGGGTAAAGACGCACTGCTCCTCCTCAATGAGGTCCTCAATGTCCAGGTCATCCTCCACAAAGGCGATCTCGGTTTTCCGCTCGTCGCCGTACTTGTCCCGGATCTCGATAAGCTCGTCCTTGAGCACCTGGCGCAGGAGGCCCTCGTCGGAGAGGAGCTTATCAAAGTAGGCGATGCGCTCCTCCAGCTCCTTGTACTCGGCCTCCAGCTTCTCCCGGTCCAGGCCCTGGAGCGCTTTCAGGCGCATATCCAGAATGGCCTGAGCCTGCACGTCGTCCAGACCGAAGCGGGTCATCAGGCGCTCCTTGGCGTTGTCGTAGCTGGTGCGGATGATCTGGATGACCTCGTCAATGTTGTCCTGGGCAATGAGCAGACCCTCCAGCAGATGGGCCCGCTCCTGGGCCTTGCGGCGGTCGTAGATGGTGCGGCGGGTGATGATCTGCTCCTGGAAGGCGATGTACTCGTCCAGAATCTCCCGCAGGGTGAGGATTTTCGGCTGCTTCTGGTCGTGGACCAGGGCCAGCATATTGATGGCGAAGGTCACCTGGAGCTGGGTCTGGGCGATGAGGCGGTTCAGGACCACCTGGGGATTGGCGTCCCGCTTGAGCTCGATGACAATGCGCATGCCGTTGCGGTCAGACTCATCCCGGATATCGGAGATGCCCTCCAGCCGCTTGTCCTCCACCTGGTCGGCCATGTTCTTGATGAGCATACGCTTGTTGACCTGGTAGGGGATCTCGGTGACGATGATGCGGGTGCGGTCCTTGCCAAACTCCTCAAACTCGGTACGGGCCCGGACCCGGATGTGGCCCTTGCCGGTGGCGTAGGCCGCCCGGATGCCGCTCCGGCCCATGATCATGCCCTTGGTGGGGAAGTCGGGGCCCTTGATGTGCTCCATCAGGTCGTCCAGGGTGGCATTCTCGTTGTCCAGCACGCAGATGACCGCATTGATGACCTCGGTGAGGTTGTGGGGCGGGATGTTGGTGGCCATACCCACCGCGATACCGCTGGAGCCGTTCACCAGCAGGTTGGGGAAGCGGCTGGGCAGAACACGGGGTTCCTTGCGGCTCTCGTCGAAGTTGGGGTCCCAGTCCACCGTCTCCTTCTCGATGTCCCGGAGCATCTCGTTGGAGAGCTTGGACATGCGGGCCTCGGTGTAACGGTAGGCGGCGGGGGGGTCGCCATCAATGGAGCCGAAGTTGCCGTGGCCGTCCACCAGCACATAGCGCATGGAGAAGTCCTGGCCCAGACGCACCAGGGCGTCATAGACGGACTGGTCGCCGTGGGGATGGTAGCGGCCCAGCACGTCGCCCACGCAGGTGGCCGACTTCTTAAAGGGTTTGTCGCTGGTCAGGCCGTCCTCGTACATGGCGTAGAGGATGCGGCGGTGTACCGGCTTGAGACCGTCCCGCACGTCGGGCAGGGCCCGGCCCACGATGACGGACATGGCATATTCGATGTAGGAGTCCTCCATCTCCTTGACCAGGGGAGCAGTCTTGATCACCTGGTCCGGGAAACGGATCTCCTCGGGATCGTATTGGGGTTTTTTACTCATCTATTGTTTCCTCCTTGAAGGATGGCTGAAAAAACAGGGACAAAGGACCACTTAGAAGTCCAGGTTGACCGCCTTCTTGGCGTTCTCCTGGATATACTCCCGGCGGGGCTCCACCTTCTCGCCCATGAGCAGGGTGAAGATCTCATCGGCCCGGACGGCGTCGTCCAGCTCGATGCGCTTGAGGGTACGCTTCTCCGGGTCCATGGTGGTCTCCCACAGCTCGTGGGGGTCCATCTCACCCAGGCCCTTGTAGCGGTTGATAACCACCTTGGCGTTGGGGTTGTCGCCCCGCAGCTCGGCGGAAATCTTATCCCGCTCCTCGTCAGAGAAGGCCACCCGGGTGGTCTTGCCCTTGGTGAGCTTATAGAGGGGAGGGACGGCGGCGTACACGTAGCCGTTGTCAATGAGGGGCCGCATAAAGCGGAAGAAGAAGGTCAGCAGCAGGGTGCGGATGTGGGCGCCGTCCACGTCGGCATCGGCCATGATGATGACCTTGTGATAACGGAGCTTGTTGAGATCAAAGTCGTCCCCGATGCCCGCGCCCAGGGCGGTGATGACGGGGGTCAGCTTGTCGTTGCCGTACACCTTGTCCGCCCGGGCCTTCTCCACGTTGAGCATCTTGCCCCACAGGGGGAGGATGGCCTGGA
>CABVDR010000033.1 GCA_902497145.1 uncultured Oscillospiraceae bacterium | reverse complement strand
AAACGTCTCACCGCCTACCACGAGGCGGGCCACGCCGTGGTCATTCACGAGCTGGAGACCCAGGACCCGGTGCACCAGATCACCATTATCCCCCGGGGCGGCGCCGGCGGCATGACCATCTCCCTGCCTCAGGAGGACCGCTCCTACCTGTCCCGCCGGGAGCTGGAGGAGCACATCGCTGTGTGCCTGGGCGGCCGGGTGGCCGAGCAGCTGGTGCTGGGGGACATCTCCACCGGCGCCTCCAGCGATATCCAGAAGGCCTCCTCCATCGCTCGGAACATGGTCACCAAGTACGGCATGAGCGAGAAGCTGGGTACCATCGCCTACACCAGCGAGAGCAACGAGGTCTTTATCGGCCGCACCATGGCCCAGTCCCGCAGCTACTCCGAGGAGATCGCCGGCCTCATTGACGAGGAGGTCAAGTCCATTGTGGACGCGGCCTACCGCCGCTGCGAGGATATTCTCTCCCAGCGCCGCAGTCAGCTGGAGCTCACCGCCCAGTATCTGCTCCAACATGAGGTGATGAGCGGCGAAACCTTCCAGAAGGTCTTTACTGACCCGGACGACGAGGTCTTTGAGGGCCTCACCCCTGCGGAGCCCTGATCCAAAAATGAGCCAGACCGGAATTTCTTCCGGTCTGGCTCTTCTTTTATTCTTTTCTCCCCATTCCCAGCAGGCGGGCGGAGTTCAAAATTACCAGCACTGAGCCTGCGTTGTGGACCAGCGCCCCCACCACCGGGTCGATATCCCCCCGGATGGCCAGGACGATGGCCAGGAAGTTCAACGCCATGGAGAAGGTCATGTTGGCCTTGATGGTCCGCATCATCTTTCGGGACAGCCGCAGCAGGTGGGGCAGCTGCCCAATGTCATCATTGACCAGGGCAATGTCGGCGGCCTCCACGGCGATATCGCTGCCCACGCCCCCCATAGCGATCCCTACCAGAGCCCGCTTGAGAGCAGGAGCGTCGTTGATGCCGTCCCCCACCATACACACCCCGGCCCCCTCCTGCTGGCTGCGGTCGATCCAGTCCAGCTTGTCCTGGGGCAGGCAGTCAGCCTGGAACTGTGGGATGCCCAGCTCTCCGGCCAGGGTTTTGGCGGCCGCGGCGTGGTCGCCGGTGAGAAGCACCGGTTCCGCCCCCGCCCTTTGGATGGCCCGCACCACCTGCGCCCCGTCGGGGCGGGGCCGGTCGGACAGAGCAAGGAACCCCGCCGCCGCCCCGTCTACACTAAGATAGATGAGCGTACTGCCCCGGTCCAGCCACTGTCCAGCCTGGGACCACTGGGGCAGGGATACCCCCGACTCCTCCAGCAGGGCCCGGTTGCCGGCCAGCACGGTGTGCCCCTCCACCTGGGCCTGCACGCCCCGGCCGGGGAGCATGGCAAATCCTTCACAGGAGGGCGGCGTGCGGCCGGTGCTCTCCCGGTAGCAGGCCACCACTGCCTTACCCAGAGGGTGCTCAGAGCGCCCCTCCGCCCCGGCAGCCAGGGCGTACAGCCTCTCTTTGTCCCAGGTTTCAGTCATCGCCTCCACTCCACTCACCTGGGGCTTGCCATAGGTGAGGGTGCCCGTCTTGTCAAAGGCCACCCGCTTGACCTGAGCCAGCCGCTCCAGGGCATCCCCCTCCCGCACCAGAAAGCCGTGGCGAGTGGCGTTGCCGATGGCGGCCATAATGGCGGTGGGGGTGGCCAGCACCAGGGCGCAGGGACAAAAGACCACCAGAATGGTCACTGCCCGGATGATCTGGCCGGTAAACAGCCAGGTGAGCAGGGCCGCTGTGAGGGCGGTGACCACGATCCAGGTGGCCCACCGGTCGGCCAGGCGGACGATCTTGGCCTTGCCCGCGTCCGCTGACTCCACCAGGCGAACAAGGCGCTGGATGGTGCTGTCCTCCCCCACCCGCCGGGCCTCCATATCAAAGGAGCCAAACTGGTTCACCGTGCCGCTGGACACCTCATCCCCCGGCCCCAGGTCCACGGGCAGGGACTCTCCCGTCATCACCGCCTGGTTCACCGAGGTCTGTCCTTGGAGGATCACCCCGTCCACCGGGATGGTCTCTCCTGGCAGCACCCGAAGCCGGTCCCCCACCTGTACCTGCTGGGCGGGGATCACCTCCTCCCCGTCGGGGAGAAGCCGCCGTGCGGTGCGGGGGGTGAGCTTTACCAGGTGCCGGATTCCCGCCTGAGCCCGGGCCACGGTGACCTCCTCCAGCAGGGCCCCCAGCTGCATAATAAATGCCACCTCGCCGGCGGCAAAGATCTCCCCGATGGCCACCGAGGCCACCAGGGCCATGGACACCAGCACATCGGCCTTGATGTCAAAGGCCGTGATAAGCCCCACCGCCGCCTCCAGCAGGATAGGCACGCCGCACAGTACGATGGCAATCCACGCTGGGTCAACCGGCAGCCATTCCTGGGGAAGGGCCAAACTCAGCACCAGGGCCTGGGCGGACACCGCCAGAAAGACAATGTCCCGCTTCATGCCGCCCCACTCCAGCAGGGCCTCTATTTTTTTCATCTTTGCCGCCCCCTTTATACCCCATGGGGTATATTTTACAGTAGCATTATACCCCCACGGGTATACTCTGTCAAGAAAAAAGCGCCCGGATCACTCCGGGCGTCTCTCTTATCCCATATTGGAAAACCGCTCCACCGCTTTGGCAAAGTTCTGGATGGTCTTTTCTGCGTCGCCGTGCTCGATGCCGTCCCGGACGCAGTGCTGCAGGTGGCCCTCCAGCACCACCTGGCCCGCCTTGTGCAGGGCGGATTTGGCGGCGTTGATCTGGGAAAGGATGTCCTCACAAGGCACATCCTCGTCCACCATGCGATCAATGGCCTGAACCTGGCCGATGATCTTGCGCAGGCGGCGGTGGAGGTTGTCGGCATCCATACACTGTCTCATAGGGGCTCACCTCGTATCAAATCTTATGTCTACACTACCACATGGCCGCAAAAAAGTCAAAATACTCCGAGGGCAAAGCCCCCGGAGTATTTTAGGTCATTCGCTCGCCGTATCGGCACTGGTGTCCGTACCGGCGTCGCTGCTGGTATCCGTGCTGGTGTCGGTATCGGTCTCCTCCTCGGTCTCCTCCACCGCCGTGAGATTATCCACGGTCAGGGAGAACAGGGAGCCGATCTGGTTGGTGGGGATGAGATAGATAATGGGGTCGTCATCCAGCAGGGCGTAGTAGCTGTCCCCGCCCTCCGCCAGGGCCCCCAGGGTGAGGGTCATGGTCTTTTCCTCGTCCCCGTCGGTGTACACCACGGTGAGCACCCCGGTGGGGTCATCCAGGCCGCAGTCGGTGCGAGTCTGGGCCTGCTTGTGGTAGTCATAGCAGTCCGAGAAGGCCAGCTCAGACAGCTGCGCCATGAGACTGATGAAGGTGGTGTTGTCCGACGACACAGTCTGGCCCTCCACCGTCCAGGTGGAGGCGGTCTCCTCTTCGCTGGAGTCGGCACTGGTGTCCAAGCTGGAAGAGGCGCTGGTATCACTGCTGTCCCCATCGCTCTCGGCCTGCTCCTGAACCAGAGTAAGGGTGTTGTCTCCGCTGGTCCAGGTGACGGACTGGATGTTGTCCTCGCTGAGACTGGGGAACTGGGCTAGGGCGATGAGTTCATCCACCTGGATATCCAGAGCCTCAGGGAGGGTACTGTCAATGGTGTAGACCGTGTCGCTCCCCTCCACCTTGGCGTAGTAGTCGCCGCTGTCCAGGGTACTGCCAATGAGCAGCTGGACCTGGGTGCCGTCCTCATCGGTGAGGCTCACCTCCATGGTGGGCGCGTCCAGGCCGTAGGAGGTCAGGTCCTCCGGGTCCGAGATGGTACGCACCGCCGCCAGAGTCCCGGCCTGATCCGCCAGATCACCCAGAGCATCCTGGTCGGTGGGGAAGTCGCTGTCGTCGTCCCGGGTCCAGCCCTCCTCCCCCTTGGTGAAGGAGAAGGTGCCGTACTGATTGGTTACTGACAGGGCGGTGGGGTCGCTGAGCTGGGTGACGTAGACGGTATCGTCCGTCTCGCTCTGGCTCTGGTTCCAGGCCCGCAGCCCGGCATAGCCCCCGGCGCACACCACCACCGCTGCCGCCAGGGCAATAAGCGTTTTACTTTGTTTTGTCATAGCTTTCTCCGTTTCATCCAGAACACAAAGCCGCACAGCAGGATGCCCACCGGCAGGATGACGAGGTAGGTGGTGCTCCACAGGCCGGGGTTCTGGATGGTGTTGTAGGTGGTCTCCAGGCTCTTGGAGGGAATGGACATGGTGCTGGTATCCTCAAAGGTAGCGGTGAGGGCGTTCATGAACAGCCTCTGGTTAACCAGGCTGGGGTTCTGGGAGATGATCTGGCCGTTGAGCAGTGAGGAGCTGCCAAAGACGGTGAGCCGTCCGCCGTCCGAGCCCTCGGCCACCGCGCCCAGCACATAGGTGCCCTGGGTCTGCTGGTCATCCTCGGTGACCGCCAGGGCCTGGCTGGTGGTGGACAGGAAGGTGGAAATGGTCCAGTCCTCGTCCGTGCCGGGGTCCAGGGCCTCAAAGCCCCGGGAGTTGGTCAGCAGAGTCAGGGAGCTGCTGTCGCAGCCGTCGGTGACGGGGCTGTAAGTGGACAGCACGCCGCAGATGGCAAAGGCGGAACCCAGCTGGGGGTAGTAGCTGCCCGGGTCGGCAATGTAGCCGTCCACCAGCTTCAGGCCCCGGCCCTCCAGCAGGGCCTCCCAGTTGGGCAGGGAGGTGAGGGTATCTCCCGGCAGGAAGACCATATGGCCGCCGCCGGCCAGGTAGTCCTCCAGCAGGGTGCGCTCACTCTCGGACAGGTCGGTGGAGGGGCCATTGACCACCAGCACGTCGCAGTCCTCCGGCACGCCGCCCTCCAGAGCGGGGCTGACGCTCTCCAGGTTCAGGTTGGCCTTTTCAATGGCGGAGACGATGGGATCAGACAGGTCCTCCTCCCCGTGGCCGGTGACGGTGTAGACGGTGTGATTGCTGTCGCTGGTGACATAGTCCACCGCCGAGGTGAGCTGGCCTTCTGCGTCAAAGGTGCTCTCGCTCATGGAGAAGTAGCTGGTATAGGAATAGGTAATGATTTCGTCAAACGAGATGGCCCGATACTTGCCGGTCTCCTCGCACAGCACCACCACACTGTCACTGTCGGCGTCATACTGGCTGGCCTGCTGGGGGTGGGCCACTGGGTCCACATAGCTCAGAGACAGGTGGGAGGACAGGGCCACATACCGGTCCAAAAACTTTTCGATGCGGGCGTCGGTCGTGCCGTCCTCCGCCAGCACCACGATCTGTACGTCCTGGTCAAGGCCGGAGAGGAAGTCCTTGGAGGTATCCGTAATTTCATAGAGACTGTTGTCGGTGAGGTCAAATTCCTTCCAGTTGGAGGGCAGCTGGCCTACCATCAGGTTAAGCAGCACCACCACCGCCAGCACTCCGGCGGTGACCCCCGCCAGATAGCCCCCCTGGCGCAGGGAGCGGGAAATCTTTGCTTTGTTCTTCACGATTGCCACCTCCCGTTAAGACCAGCGGCGCTTCTGCAGCCCCTGGATGGTGAGGAACACAAACAGCCCCGCCAACGACAGGTACAGCACCACGCCGCCCAGGTCAAACATACTATACTGCACAAAGTTATAGAAGGTCTGGGTAAAGGAGAAGGCAGACAGCAGATCCCCCAGGGCAGAGGGCAGAAAGCCGGTGAGGTCGTCCCACAGGTACAGGATGAGCAGCACGGCAAAGGTGCTCACCGCGGCAATGATCTGGCTCTCCGTGAGGGAGGAGAGGAACATGCCGATGGCCAGAAACACGCAGCCCATAAGGAAAAAGGCAAAGAGGGCGGCGTAGTCGGAGAGAAGCCGGGCCTCCCCGTTCATAGCGATGATGAGGGGGCAGAAGGCCATCAGGGCCACGGGAATGAGGAACACCGTGACCATGGCGAAGTACTTGCCCAGCACCACCCCGGTGAGGGTGACGGGGGAGGTGAGCAGCAGCTGGTCGGTGCGGCTGTGGCGCTCCTCCGCCATGGACTTCATGGTGAGCACAGGGATGGTAATGAGCAGAATGCTCATGAGGCTATACAGGGTGTAGGAGAACTGGGGCAGGCCGTTATAGAGGTTGTAGGCCATAAAATAGATACCGGTAAAGAAGATCAGCACCGCCACAAAGACATAGCCGATCATGGAATTAAAATAGGAGCTCAGCTCCCGCTTATAGATGGCTGTCATGGCTGTTCCTCCTCTTCCGGTTTCTCAGGCTCGGCCTCATCCAGCTGGACCGGGATGTCCTCCCCCAGCTTGGCCTGGTCTGCTTCGCTCAGCTGGACCTGGCTTGCCCCACCGGGCTGGGCGCTTGCCGGGTTCTCCGACTCCTGTTCCACGTCGTCGGAGGTAAGTTTCAGGAAGATGTCCTCCAGGGTCAGGGTGTCCTGGCGCAGCTCCAGCAGAGGAAGCCCCTCTTGGGCACAGGTCTGGAACACCGCCTCCCGCAGGTCCTCCCCGGGGGCACACTCCAGGCGGAAGGCACAGCAGCCGGCCTCCCGGCAGTCGTGCTGGGTGAGGGAAGTCATGCCGGAGAGCAGGGCCAGCTGGGAGCGGACCAGCTCCCCCTCCCCCCGAACCACGATCTCCAGGGCCGGGTTGCCGGACAGGGAGCGCTCCAGCTCCTCCGGCTCCCCAGCGGCCACCTTCTTGCCGTGGTGGATAATGAGCAGGTGGTCGCACACCTCCTGCACCTCGGAGAGGATGTGGGAGCTGAGGATGACGGTATGCTCCCGGGCCAGCTGGCGGATCAGGGTCCGCATCTCCAAAATCTGCTTGGGGTCGAGACCCACGGTGGGCTCATCCAGGATGAGAACCTTGGGGAAGCCCAGCAGAGCCTGGGCCAGGCCCACCCGCTGGCGGTAGCCCTTGGACAGGTTGCGAATGAGGCGACCCAGCACCTGGTCCACCCCGGTCATCTCGGCCACCCGGTCGATCTGGGACTCCCGCTCCTTTTTCGGCACTTTTTTCAGCTGGGCGGCGAAGCGTAAATACTCGTCCACCGTCATATCCATATAGAGAGGGGGCATCTCGGGCAGATAGCCGATCTGCCGCTTGGCCTTCTCCGGCTCCTTGGTGACGCTGAATCCATCCACCAAAATCTCCCCGGAGGTGGGACCCAGATACCCGGTCATCAGGTTCATGGTGGTGGACTTGCCCGCCCCGTTGGGGCCCAGAAAGCCAAAAATCTGGCCATCCGGCACGGTAAAGCTCAGGTGATCCACCGCCAGGCGATTTCCGTACTGTTTGACCAGATCACGCACTTCGATCAAAACACAGACCTCCTTGCTGTTGATTGAATCGCAACCATGTTACCCCACGGACCTGAAACTTTCCTGAAAGAGTGGTAAACATTTTGTGAAAGCCCCTGGGAGAACAGGAAGAATCTGTCTTGTGCCCCAGAGAACAGCAAGGTATAATGGACGCAAAGGAGGAATGTCCTATGTGCAGCAAACGAATGTTCTCCCTTCTGGTGAGCGGCGCGCTCCTGTTCACGCTGACCGCCTGCGGTTCCAAGCAGGCGCCCCCCACCTCTTCCTCGGAGCCCCCCGACACCTCGGTGCTGGCTCCGGTGGAACCCGATCCCGAGCCCGTCCTCCCCTATGTCAACCCCCTCACCGGGGAGGGCTGCGAGCAGGACATTGGAAAAAACCGGCCGGTGGCCATCATGCTCAACAATCTGAAAAAGGCCCTGCCCCAGTTGGGGGTGGGCCAGGCGGACATCATCTATGAGGCCCTGGCCGAGGGGGGCATCACCCGGATGCTGGGGGTGTTCCAGTCGGTGGAGGGTGTGGGGGACATTGGGTCGGTGCGCTCCGCCCGGGACTACTACGTCTCCCTGGCCCTGGGCCACGACGCCATCTTCCTCCACGCCGGAGGCAGCCCCGGCGCCTACACTGCCATTGAAAACTGGGGTGTGAGCGCCTTTGACTGCGTCAACGGCCCCTATGAGGGCACCCTGTTCTGGCGGGACCAGCAGCGGAAAAAGAACATGGGCTATGAGCACAGCGTACTTACCTCAGGGGAGACCATCCAGGAACTGCTGCCCACCTACTCCGGGCTGCGCCTGGAGCACAAGGACGGATATACGTACCCCCAGACCTTCCTGTCCGAGGGCGAGAAGGCCCAGGGGGACAGCGCGCAGAGCGTCACCATCACCTTCTCCACCTATAAAACCGGCGTGTTTACTTACGACCCGGACAGCGGGCTCTACCTGGTCTCGGAATACGGCCAGCCCTATGTGGACGGCAACACTGGGGAGCAGGTGGGGGTAAAGAATGTGCTGGTGCTGCGCACCAGCGTATCCAACCTGGAGGGGGATGACGCGGGACGGCAGGCCATCCGCACCACCGGCACCGGGGAAGGCCTGTTCTTCTGTGACGGCACAGTGCAGACCATCACCTGGTCCAAGGACAAAAACTCCTCCCCCCTCACCTACTACACCGCCGACGGCCAGCCCCTGAAGCTGGGGGTAGGCAAGAGCTACGTCAATCTGGTGGGCAGCTCCACCCCTGTGGAGGTGACCTGATGGACTTTTACCAGTTCTCCACTCCCCTCGGCACCATGGCCCTGGCTGGCGAGGGAGAGGCCATCACCCACCTGTATCTCCCTGGACGCCCCACCCCCCGGCTGGTCTCCCACCCCACTTCTCTGCTGTTGGAGGGGGAGGGGCAGCTGCTGGAGTACCTGGGGGGCCAGCGGAAGGTCTTTGACCTGCCGTTACATCCCCAGGGCACACCGTTTCAGCGCCGGGTGTGGCAGGCTCTGGAGGCCATCCCCTGGGGAGAAACCCGTACCTACCGGGATATCGCCCTGGCGGTGGACAGCCCCCGGGGCTTCCGGGCGGTGGGCATGGCCAACCACCATAACCCCATCCCTATCTTCATCCCCTGTCACCGGGTGGTGGGAGCCGACGGCTCCCTCACTGGCTATGCCGGGGGTTTGGAGCTGAAAAAAGCTCTCCTATCTCTGGAGGGACACATCTTCTGACACAAGACCCCGACGGAAGAAATCCTCTCTTCCGCCGGGGTTTTCTGCTTGACAAATAGGGTGGTTAGTGATATGGTTAATTACATAAGTAATGAACCAACGAACAAGGAGGCGATCTCATGCGGGGTGCGCTGGGCGACCAGACCCTGATCTATCTGCAAATTGCCCAACTGCTGGAGGACGACATCCTCCGGGGGGTATATGGGGAGGAGGAGCAGGTCCCCTCCACCAACGAGCTCTCCCGCTGCTACAACATCAATCCCGCCACCGCCGCCAAGGGCATCAATCTCCTGGTGGCCGACGGGATCTTGTACAAGCGCCGGGGCATCGGCATGTTCGTGTCCCCGGGAGGAGCGGAGAAAGTGCGGGAAAAACGGAAAGCGGCATTTTGCCAGGGCTATATCCAGCCCATGATCGAAGAGGGACGCTCCCTGGGTCTCACCGGGGAAGAGCTGCTGACGATGGTACGCAAGGCCATCGGGGAAGGAGAAACATCATGAATACTGGCGTATTATCCGCCAAAGGCGTGTGCAAATCCTATGGCGACAACCAAGTTCTCCAAGACCTGGATCTGGACATCCAGCCGGGCAAAATCTACGGCCTCATCGGCCGCAACGGGGCGGGCAAAACCACCCTGCTGTCCATCCTCACCGCGCAGAACACCATGGACAGCGGCCAGGTGACCTACAATGGAAAACCGGTGTGGGAAAACCAGGACGCCCTCAACCACATCTGCTTCTCCCGGGAGCTCCAGCCCACCCTGTTTACCGGTCCCAACAACATGAAGATCAAGTACTACCTGAACACCGCCGCGGTCTTTTACCCCAACTGGGACCAGGAGTACGCCCAAAAACTGCTCCAGGAGTTCAAATTAAACCCCAAGAAGAAGATTTCCCAGCTGTCCAAGGGGCAGATGTCCATGGTGACCATCCTCCTGGCCCTGGCCAGCGGAGCGGACATCACCATTTTGGACGAACCGGTGGCGGGGCTGGACGTGGTGATGCGGGAGCGGTTCTACCAGCTGCTGCTGGAGGACTACGCCAAAACGAACCGCACCTTTATCATCTCCACCCACATCATTGAGGAGGCCGCCTCCGTCTTTGAGCGGGTCATCATCCTGGACGAGGGAAAGATCCTGGAAAACGCAGAGACCGACGAACTGGTGGATCAGTTCCGCTATATCTCCGGCCACCAGGAGGAGGTGGACCGGGCCTGCCAGGGGCTGGAGGTGCTCACCACCCGGGAGACCGGCCGCCACAAGAGCTGCGGCGTGCGGGGCGGGGCAGCCCAGCTGGCCCAGGCAGAGCAGTTCGATGTGGACGTGGCCCCCATGAACCTGCAGAACGTGTTTGTGGCTCTGTGCGGCCACGGAGACGAGGGATAAGGAGGGGAGGCTCCTATGAAAAAGTGTCTGCAATACTTCTGGCCCTTCCTCTGGCCCAACGTATCCGCCATGGTGGTCTTTGAGGCGGTGGTGGTGGTGCTGGCGGTAATCTCCGGCGTCCCCCAGGGGGCGGACGGCATCTTTGCCACCTACTTCTACTCCATGCCGCTGCTTATTTTGCTGTTTCTCTTTATGTACAGTGTGTCTCTGACCACTGCTACCCTGAATCTGGCCATTTCCATGGGCTGGACCCGGCGCTCCTACATGCAGGGAATGCAGATCATGCTGGTGGTCTACACCCTCGTCGGCTGGGGACTGACCCTGCTGATGCCCCTCATCCCTCAGCTGGGCAGCTGGGCGCCCAACAACCGGCTCCACATTCTTCTGCTGGTCACTGGGCGATATGGCCCCCTCTATCCCCTGTTTTGTCTGGCTATCCTGGTAGTGGGCTGTCTGGCAGGACTGCTGATGACGCGCTCTAAGGCCCTGGGAATCACCGTGATGACCATTGCTATTCTGGCGGCCATTGCCGGGGTGGTGGTGCTGGGTTTGGCGGGGATGGGACTCTTTGATCTGGGCTTCACTCCCCTGTTTCTGCCCATAACCGTGGTCGTTTTGCTGGCCGTGTTTCTGGCTGGAGAGGTTCTTCTGTGGCGGGTCATCCGCCGGTATGTGGTGAGGTGAATGGGAATGTATATAAAATTACTGCGCAACAGCTGGGACGATTTTGCCGTGTGCGCCGGGGTGCTGGCCGGCTTCTTCCTGGTGGCCCACATCGTCACGGCGGTGGTGCTGGCCTTCTTCTTTGACGGCACCTCCCTGATGATCTCCGGTATGATCCTGCCCATTGTCAGCGCCTTTCTCATCCTGATTTACAGCCTGAGCTACTCCGGCTTTCAGTTCTCCCACCTGGTGCGCTTCGGCTGCACCCGCCGCCGGGCCTTGGCCCTGACCCTGGGGTGCGAGGCCGCCACGGCGCTCCTGTGCATGGCACTGTCTGCCCTGCTCACCGGCCTGGAACGGCTCACCGCCCCCGCCCTGTGGCAGGCCATCACCGGCTGTGATGGTGTCTATTATGGCGTGGATGGCTGGGTGGCTCTGGACGACATCTCCCCCAACGCCTTGTTTGTGGAGGTCTTCTCCCTGCCCCTGTGGGGCTGGTTTGCCATCGCTTTGGGGACGGTAGCGGCTGGCACCCTGTGCGGCACCATTCTCCACCGCTTCGGCAAGAAAGGGATGTGGGTCCTATGGGCAATATGGATGGCCATCTGTTTCATCCCCCAGATATTCAATTCCTACCTGGACCGGCTGCCTGATCTGACTATGCTGGGGAGCGGCGGTGGCTTAGCCCTGGTTCTGGCCTTCTGCTGGTCCATCTGGTATCTGCTCCGGGCTCCGGTACCCCAGTGACCCCTTTCCCTCCCCCGGCATAGGATAGCCGGGAAGGAGGGAATGCCATGGGCGCCTTTGTTCGCAAGCTCCTGGCCCAGCTGCTGGACGTGAAGAGCCTGGTCACACTGATCCTTACGGCCGTGTTTGGCTGCATGACCATCGCCGGCCAAGTGGATACGCAGAGCTTTCTGACCATTTTCTCGGTGGTCATCGCCTTTTACTTCGGAAGCCAAACCCGCTCCACCGACTCCGGTGAATCGGAAGCATAGCAGAAACCGGCCCGTCTCAGAATTGAGACGGGCCGGTTTGTTATAGTTTGGTATAGGCCTCTTTGGCGTTTTCTCCCATACGGAAGAGCATGGCGTTGAGAACCTGGACCTCCTCGGGGGTAAACCCCTGCTTCAAGGTCTGAAAAAATGCCTTCTGCTGGGCCTGCCCTGCCTGAACCGCAGGAGCGGCATCTGGCAGCAGCACCAAGTGGATAAGCTTCTTGTTGTCGGGGCGGCGCAGGCGCTGAATGTAGTTGCGCTGTACCAGTCCCTCCACCGCGGCAGAGACGTGGGATTTGGTCAGGCGGCGGATCTCCACAATATCCTTGGCCGTGTCCTGCTGGGGATGGTGAGAGAGAAAGAGCAGCACATCCAGTTCGATCTGGGTGAGCTGATATTGTTCCAGCACTGGAAGCTGCATTTTATGATAGAGCAGTTCCAATGTGCGCATATGGGCAAAGAAATCCCAGGCCATTGAATGAAAACCTCCTTTGGCGGGGTACTTCGACTATAACAGCCCCTCCCCCGCTTGTCAAGGCGGCGCCGGAAAATTTCCAGGTCACGGCGGGTCATCCGCCCTGCCGCAGCTCATTCACCACCTGGGCGGGAATGGTCACTTCCGGATTTCCACAGGAGGCGGGGAGTACGCTGCCCTCGTCAAACACCAGAACCAAACTGCCACCCTCCCCCCAGTAGAAGCTCTGCTCCGGGTCGATGGCGGTAAAGTCCTGGAAAAAGTCCCGCCCCTGCCGAGCCTGCAGCTGCTCCCGCACCTGCTGGGACAGCACCGACACATAGTCGCTGCCCTCCGGGAACAGGGAGGACAAGGTGACCTGCGCCCCGGTGTCCTTATTGATGTGGTAGTAGCGCAAAATCTGGTTCCCGCTCCCCTGGATCTGCAACGCACTCACCCGCAGGGTGAACCAGTGATCGTTGTCGGTGACCACATCGTAGGACACGCTCAGGCTCTGGTGCCCTCCAGTCTGGGCAAGAAGATCAGCGTCCTGGTAAAACTGATCCAGCAGCCGCTGGATGTTGGCCTGGACATCCTGGTTGACCTCTTCCCCCGCCGCTCCCGCCCCGGTGATCTGGGGGACGGACACATCGGCCGTGCTGTGGCCGTCGTCATAAAAGTAGTTGCGCAGGGTGATGACCCGCACCAGCCCTCCCAGCACCGGCACCTGTTCCAGGGCACTGGCCGCAGAAACCGACACGTTGGGCAGCGCCACAAATAACGCTACCGCCGCCGCAGCCGACCACGCCCGCCAGTGGCCCTTTCTCCGCCTCTCCTGCCGCCCGCTCCGGCCTGGGGCGTCCTCTTCCAGGGAGGCACAGACCGCCTGGACCCGGCGCTGGAAACTTTCCGGCACCTGGAAGGGCTCCTGCCTGGCCCGCTGTTTGAGTTGTTCATCAAAATGATTCATGGTGATCCCTCAATCCTCCTGTAAAATCGTCCGCAGACGAGCCCGTCCCCGGTTGAGCCGCAGCTTCACCGCCCCCTGGGAGATGTGCAGGATCTGGGCGATCTGAGCCACGGTGCAGTCCTCATAATAAAACAAGGTGACCGCTGTGCGCAGCGACTCCGGCAGCGCCAGCACCGCCTGCCACAGAGAGATGGACTCGGTGGGGTCGGCGTTGGGGGCCTCCAGAACCCCCTCCACCTGGCTCAGGTCCACAACCTTCTTCTGCTTGCGGCAGATCTCATAACAGGTGTTGACCACGATGCGCAGCAGCCATGGTTTAAAACGCTGGGGGTCCCGCAAGTCTCCCCGGTGGGCAAAGGCGGCACAGACGGCCTCCTGCACCGCGTCCTCCACGTCCTCGGGACTGCTCAGAATGGAGCGGGCGGCGCGGTACATGGCATTTTGGTTCGCTAAGATCAGCGTGCAGAAGGTTTCCTTGTCCATGAGCTGGGTGGCCATAGGCGGGGGCGGACTCCTTTCTCTTGGCTTGGGGTGAATCAGCTGATCACCTCTTAAGACGGTACTGTGAGGAAAAAGGTTACAAATTGGAATCAATTTTTTGCCGGGATGGGTCTGCGCCAATTCCTGCTTTTCTTTTCCCGGCAGATGTTGTATCATATGGTCTAAGGATACCATTCCGCCGTCCCCCAGTCTACTACAGGACGGTTACATCTTCACGAGAGCGAGGTACCAGCCATGGATACTGTCAACAACAAACTTATTATGGCCGTGGTTCAGGAGGACGATTACGACGCCACTGTCACCCAGCTGAACAAAAACGGTTTTTTTGTCACTATGCTCAGTTCCACCGGCGGCTTCTGGAAGAAAAAGAACATCACCATTATGTTGGGCGTGCCCGCTGACCAGCTGGACAAGGCCCTGGAAATTTTGAAGCAGTGTGCCGGCAAGCGCAAGCAGACCATCTACTCCAACGTGGCTATGCCCACCGGCAGCCAGTATGCCGCCGCCATGCCCTCGGTGCCCGTCAATGTGGAGCTGGGCGGCGTGACTGTGTTTGTCATGGATCTGGAGAAGCTGGAAAAGTTTTGAGCCTAAATTTTCTCTTCGACACAGTTTGTCTTGACTAATCCCCCTAAACCATGATACCATCCCCCTACACATAAGGGAGTAGTCGGCGCGGGTCTCCCCGCGTAGCAAGGTCAACATACTGGGGTTTTGGAACCTCTGGCTTTGTTTTACATGACGAGACTTATCCGTGAGAACGGATAAGTCTCGTTTTTTTGCCGGCAGAGAGGAGTTTTTATGAGTATTTGGGAGCTGTTTATCATTGCGGTGGGTCTGTCCATGGATGCCTTTGCCGTGTCGGTGTGCAAGGGGCTGTCGGCGGGGCGGGTGCGTGTGAGCCACGCCCTCACGGCCGGAATCTGGTTTGGCGGCTTTCAGGCCCTGATGCCCTTTCTGGGGTGGCTGCTGGGCTCCCGGTTCCAGAGCTTCATCACCAGCATTGACCACTGGATCGCCTTTTTGCTGCTGGGCCTCATTGGCGCCAACATGGTGCGGGAGTCCCGCAGCCAGGAGGAAGAAGAGGTGGGAGCCTCCTTCGCGCCCAAGGCCATGCTGCCCCTGGCGGTGGCCACCAGCATCGACGCCCTCACCGTGGGCATCACCTTCGCCTTCCTCCGGGTCAACATCTACTGGGCCATCGCTCTCATTGGGGTGACCACCTTCGTGCTCTCCGCCATCGGAGTGAAAGCGGGGGGCGTTGTGGGCGAGCGGGGCAAGTCCCGGGCCGAACTGGCCGGTGGTATTGTTCTGATCCTGATGGGCTGCAAGATTCTGGTGGAGCACCTGGGGCTGATTTAAGCAAAAAAAGACCGCCGTCTGGCGGTCTTTTTTTATGCTTGAAAAGCTCAGCTCAGCTGGAACTGGCCGGTATACAGCTGGTAGTAGCGGCCCTTCTGGTCCAGCAGCTGCTGGTGGTCACCCTTCTCCTGAATTTCGCCGTGCTCGATGACGACGATGCAGTTAGAGTTGCGCACGGTGGACAGGCGGTGGGCGATGACAAAGACGGTGCGGCCCTCCATCAGGGCGTCCATGCCCTGCTCGATGTGCCGCTCGGTACGGGTATCGATGGAGGAGGTGGCCTCGTCCAGGATCATCACCGGGGGATCGGCCACGGCGGCCCGGGCGATGGCCAGCAGCTGCCGCTGGCCCTGGCTGAGGTTGGCGCCGTCGCCGGTAACCATGGTGTTGTAGCCGTCGGGCAGGCGGCGGATGAAGGAATGGGCGTTGGCGCTCTTGGCGGCGGCGATGCACTCCTCGTCGGTGGCATCCAGGCGGCCGTAGCGGATATTATCCATGATGGTGCCGGTGAACAGGTGGGTATCCTGGAGCACCGCGCCCAGAGAGCGGCGCAGGTCGTCCTTGCGGATGGCCTTCACGTCGATGCCGTCGTAGGTGATGAGGCCGCCCTCGATCTCGTAGAAGCGGTTGATAAGGTTGGTGATGGTGGTCTTGCCCGCGCCGGTGGAGCCTACGAAGGCGATCTTCTGGCCCGGGTTGGCGTACACCGACACGTCCTTCAGAATGCGCTTGCCGGGGACGTAGGAGAAGTCCACGTGGTTGAAGCGCACCGCGCCCTTCAGCTCGGTGAGGTAGCAGTCCTCCCCGGGCACATTGCGCACAGTGCCCCGAATGATGTGCAGGGTGTTCTTTCCCTCCCGGTCGGGGTACTTCCAGGCCCAGCCGTGGTCGGCCAGCGCCGCCATATCGGTGACCTGAGTGAGGGTGCCGTCGGGCTCCACCCGGACCCAGATGCCCTGGTCGGACTCCTGGTGGGGCGGCAGCAGCTTCAGGCCGTTCTTCTCCCGCACCGCCTGGCCCAGCTCAATGGGGGTATCATCCGGACCGATGAGCACAGGCACCAGGGACATCCCCGCGCTGCGGGGGGTCTTCCAGGCCCAGGTATGGGGCCGGCCGGTGCCGGTGTACTCCCGCAGGGTGCCGTTGGCGTCCTTCTCCGCCCCCACCAGGGTGACGGTACCCTGATCCACCTCGGGCTGGGTATCCATGACCTCAAAGATCCGCTCCGCGCCCGCCAGGGCGGACAGGAGGGTGGTCATCTGCTGGGAGATCTGGTTGAGGGGCTGGCCCACCTGCTTGGAGTAGTTGAGGTAGACCACCAGGCCGCCCAGGTCGAAGCCCTGGAGGACAGACAGCAGTCCGCCGAATGCGGCGGTGAGGGCGTAGCTGATGTTCATGAGGTTGCCAGAGACAGGCATGATCATGGTGGAGTAGTAGTTGGCCTTCTGGGCGGCGTCCCGGTAGGTCTCGTTGAGCTTTTGGAACTCCTCCTTGGCCTTCTCCTCGTGGGTAAAGGCCTTGACCACCTTCAGGCCCTCGATCATCTCCTGGATGTTGCCGTTCACATCACCCAGAGCAGCCTGCTGCTGCTGATAGAACTTGCGGCTGCGGCCGCCCAGACGCTTGAAGAGCTGGATGGTCACAATGAGCAGCACAGCGGTGACGATAAACAGCTTCCAGTTGATGAAGAGCATCAGGCACACCAGACCCACAAACATCAGACAACTGGAGCACAGGGAGACCACGCTCTGCTCCAGGGCCAGCTGCACGTTGTCCGCGTCGTTGGTGAAACGGCTCATGAGCTCGCCGTGGGGATGCTGGTCAAAGTAGGACAAAGGCAGATCCTGCAGCTTGTCGAACAGGTCCTTGCGCAGGCGGTTGACGCCCCGCTGGGCCAGGCGCACCATGGTGGCCGACTGGCCGTAGGTGGCCAAACAGCCCAGAAGGTAGACCCCTACCAGCATGGCGATGGACTTGGCCAGACCGGCCACGTCGGTGCAGCCAGACCAGATAAAGTCGTTGATAATGCCGCGCATCATATAGGAACCGCCCAGGTTGGTGCACACCGAGATCACCAGGCAGCCCAGCACCGCCAGCAGCGGCAGCTTGCTGCGGGTGAGGTAGCCCAGCAGACGGCCAATGGTCTTGCCCATGTTCTTGGGCTTCTGATATCCCCCTCTGGGGGCGTGATTAGGTCCCGGCATTATTCACCCACCCCTTCCTGCTGAGATTGATAGATTTCCTGATAAATGGGGCTGCTCTTAAGCAGCTCGTCGTGGGTACCCTGGGCGGCGATGTGGTCGTCCTCCAGGATGAGGATCTCGTCGGCGTACTGCACCGAGGAAATGCGCTGGGCAATGATGATGACAGTGGTGTCCTTCAGGTTCTTGGCGAAGGACTCCCGGATGGCCGCCTCGGTGGCGGAGTCCACAGCGGAGGTGGAGTCATCCAAAATCAGCACCGCGGGTTTGCGCAGCATGGCCCGGGCGATGCAGAGCCGCTGCTTCTGACCACCGGAGACGTTGGTGCCGCCCTGGGTGAGCATGGTGTCAAAGCCGTCGGGCAGGGCCATGATGAAGTCGTAGGCCTGGGCGTCCTTGGCCGCCTGGATGATCTCCTCCTCAGTGGCGTCCTCCTTGCCCCACTTCAGGTTCTCCCGGATGGTGCCGGTAAACAGCACGTTGGTCTGGAGCACCATGCCGATGCGGCTTCTCAGCTCCTCCAGGGGGTAGTCCCGCACGTCCACGCCGTCCAGCAGCACCGCGCCGCCGGTGACGTCATAGAACCGGGGAATGAGGTTTACCAGGGAGGACTTGCCGGTGCCGGTGCCGCCCACCAGGGCCACAAATTGCCCGGGCTTGACATCAAAGCTGATGTGGGAGAGCACGTCGTCACCGGTGCCGGTGGCCACATACCGGAAGGACACATCCCGGAACTCCACCTCGCCCCGGGGCGCGGGCAGAGCCTGCTCCTTGGCGTTGGGCTTATCCTCCACGGAGGGCTCGGTGTTCAGGACCTCGTTAATCCGGTGGGCACAGGCCTGGGCACGGGAGAGCTGCAGCAGGGACATGGCCACCATCATTACGCTCATGAGGATCTGGACAATGTAGTTGATGAAGGCCTGCAGGTCGCCCACCAGGAAGGTGCCGCCCATGACCATCCGGCCGCCGAAATACAGCACCGCCACGGTGGCACCGTTCATGGCCAGCATCATAATGGGCAGAATGGCGATGATACGCAGACCTACCGCCAGGGCGGCGTCCATCAGCTCATCGTTGGACTTTTTAAACTTTTTCCGCTCAAAATCCGCCCGCACAAAGATCTTGACCACCCGAATGGCCACCAGGTTCTCCTGGAGGGTGTTGTTCAGGTTATCGATCTTCTTCTGCATGGCCTCAAACAGGCGGGTACACATAAACATCAGTCCGCCCACGGCGATGAGCATCAGGGGAATGACCACTACCAGCACCAACGCCAGCTTGGCATTTAGGGTAAAGCTGATGCACAATGCGGCCACCAGCATCACCGGGGCCCGGACCAGCATACGAAGGCCCATGGCCAACATCATGGTCATGGCGTTGACGTCGTTGGTCATACGGGTGATGAGGGAGGCGGAAGAGAAGCGGTCAATGTCGGCAAAGGAAAACTCCTGCACCTTGTTGAACAGGCACTGGCGCAGGTTGGCGCCGAAGCCCTGGCTGGCAAAGGCCGCATACTTGGAGGCAAGCACACCGCAGGCCATGGATACTGCGGCCAGGGCCAGCATGATCAGGCCCATTTTAAAAATGTAGTTCACATCGCCGCTGGGGATGGCGGTATCCACAATTTCCGACATCACCAGGGGGAGCAGCAGCTCGCAGATGACTTCCAGGATAATCAGGATGGGGGCCTTGATGGCCTGCCTTTTATACCCCTGGAGATGGGTCAAAAACAGTTGAAGCAAGTCAAATCTTCCTTTCTTTCCCCGCCGCCGCATTGGGCGGGGCGGATCAGGGATTATTGGGACTCCAGACGGAGATTATCCAGCGCCCGCAGGTAGTAATTGTACAGCTGGGTCTGCTCCTGGGTGGTAAATCCGGCGTACATCCGCCGGCTCACCCGCTGCAGACAGGCAAAGCAGTCGTCCACCGCCTGCTGGCCTTTGTCGGTCAGCCGTACCCGGTTTCGCCGGGCGTCGCCGGGCTCCGGTTCCCGGTGGATATACCCGTTTTTCTCCAGTGACTTCAGCGACGTGGCCACTGCCGCCGGGGAGATGTCCAGCATCTGGGCCAGCTCCCGTTGGGCCTGGATCTGTCCGTCGGGACATCGGTCTCCGGCGCTGCGCAGAATGCAAAGAAGCAGGGGGTGTCCCACCTCCTGCAGACCGGCCGCATTCAGCTCCGCCTGCACCGCACTGCGGTGGGCCTGATGGAGCTTGTGCTCCAGCATCCCCAAGTCGATGGTCAGGCTGGCCACACAGTTCCCTCCTTTCTCCTTCGGCAACTTTCGTTAACGGCTTAATCATTAACATGTTGACTATTCTAGCACGGGAAGCGGAAATGTCAAGGCGGGAAACGGCGGATTCAAAATTTGTTCATATTTGTTTCAATTTTTATAGATTTGGAACATTCGTTTGACTTCCAAAGGGGGATATGATACAATATTTCTACCTAAAAATGCCCGCTTAACCTGCCCGGGAAGGAGCCTGGCTATGAAAACGCTGACCCCAAAACAACAAAAAATTTACGACTATATCCTGGATTTTACGGCCCAGCACGGCTATCCCCCTTCGGTGCGGGAGATCGGCGCCGCCGTGGGCCTCAAGTCCCCCTCCACCGTCCACTTCCACCTGAAGGGCCTGGAGGAGGCGGGGGTCATCGTCAAGGCGGAGGGCAAGACCCGGGCCATCTCCCTGCCCGGCGTATCTCCCCGACCGGTGGCCGAGGAGGCGGACCCCCACGCCAACCAGATCCCCGTGGTGGGCAACGTGGCCGCCGGCTCCCCCATCCTGGCCGAGGAGTGCATTGAGGACTACCTCACCTTTGACACCGAGGGCCTCTCTGGGGAGCACTTTGCCCTGCGGGTGCGGGGCGAGTCCATGCTGGGGGCAGGCATCCTTCCCGGCGATTTGGTGGTGGTCCACCGGCAGAGCGAGGCCCAGTCCGGCCAGATCGTGGTAGCCCTTTTTGAGGATGAGGCCACGGTGAAGACCCTGCGCCGCCGGGACAACAAGGTTTGGCTCATGCCGGCCAACGACGCCTATGAGCCCATCGACGGCACCAAGGCCCAGATTCTGGGCAAGGTGGTGGCCGTAGTCCGGCGGTACTGAGCATGAACAAGACGGAACTGTTGGACCGCTGCGCCCGCAGCGGTGAGGAGCGGGTGCTCCTGTCCCGGGTGCTGGACAAGCTGGAGCTGTCCCAAAACCGGGGCACCCCCGCCCATACCCCCTTTCTCTCCCCGGGAGAGCGGGCCTCCGTGGCCGACCTGCTGGCCGCCTGGGGTCATCCCCGGCATGTGTTCTTCGGCGGCTACCCCGATGCCGAGCGCACGGTGTGCCTCTTTCTTCCCGACTGGCAGGAGGAAGAGGACGCCATCGCCGATCCGGAGGGGCCGGTAGCCGCTTTGGAGGCCACCTTCCCCAATGGGGCAGAGCTGTCCCACCGGGACATTCTGGGCTCGCTGATGGGGTTAGGCCTCACCCGGGAGAAGCTGGGGGACATTCTGGTGGATGGAACCCGCTGTCAGGTCCTTGCTCTGCGGGAATCCCTCCCTATTCTTTTGAGCCAGTGGGAGTCCGCCGGACGGTGGAAGGCCAAGCTGCGGGAGATCTCCCTCTCGGAGCTCACCCCCAAGCCGCCCCAGGTGAAGGTCATCCGGGACACGGTGGCCGCCCTGCGGCTGGACGCGGTGCTCTCCTCCGGGTTTTCCACCTCCCGCTCCAAGGCCGCCCAGCTGGTGAGCGCCGGGCGGGTGTCGGTAAACCACCGGGAATGCATGAAAAGCGACCGCACCGTGGAGCAGGGGGACGTGCTCTCCTGCCGGGGGCTGGGCAAGTGCGTAGTAAAAGAGGTGCTGGGCCAGTCCAAAAAAGGCCGCATCATGCTGGTTTTAGAGCGATATATCTAAAAAATCCCTGCTGTCTGAGACAGCAGGGATTCTTTTATTCCTCAGGCTCCTCCATGGGCACGATGTGCAGCAGGCTGCCTGTGTGGGGCTGGAGGGTGAGCAGATGGCCCTCGGGGCCGATATGGAACCGGGCGGAGCCCAGCAGCAGCTGGACCCCCTCATGCTCCCGCAGGCGCAGGGTGGCCTCCTCGCTGCCGGTGTTGAAGGCGGCCAGGACGGTCTCCTCCCCATGGGTGCGAGTGAAGGCCAGCACCGGGCCTTTGTTCACCCGGTAGTGGATATCCCCCTCCCGCAGGGCCGGGGACTGCTTGCGCAGGTGTCCCAGGCGGGAGAACCAGCCCATCAGCTCCGAGTCCTCTCTCCCCCAGGGGAAGGTGCGGCGGTTGAAGGGGTCCTCAAAGCCCTCCATGCCCGCCTCGTCCCCGTAGTACACGGTGGGGGAGCCTGGGAAGGCAAACATCAGGGCCGCGCCCAGCTTCAGCAGCTCTTTGGCCCGGCGGCGCTGGTCGGGATTCAAGCGGTAGTTGGAGCGCCACTCCCGGCTCTGGTGCTCACAGCCCTCCTCCGCCCCCAGCAGGGTGAGGATGCGGGCGGTGTCGTGGGTACCCAGAGAGTTCATGGCGGAGTAGTAGGCAAAGCGGGGGTAGTTTTCCCTTAACGTCTCCATGGCGTTGGCAAAATCCGCCGCGTCGCCCCCCTTCAGATAGGCGAGGACCGCGTTGCGGAAGGGGTAGTTCATCAGGCCGTCGCAGTGCCGGCCCATGATGTGCCGGCGGCGCACGCCGTAGGCCACCTTGGTGGAGCCGTCCTCCCACACCTCGCCGATAATCACCGCGTCGGGCTTTTCCGCCCGGGCGGCGGTGTGGATACCCTCCACAAAGTCGTCGGGCAGCTCGTCGGCCACGTCCAGCCGCCAGCCGTCCGCCCCCGCCCGCAGCCATCGGCGCACCACGCTGTCCTCCCCGCCGAAGATGAAATTCCGGTAGGCAGGGTCGTGCTCGTTCACCGAGGGCAGGGAGTAGATGCCCCACCAGCTCTCGTACTGGTCTGGCCACTTCATGAAGTTAAACCAGGAGTAGTAGGGGGACTGCTGGCTCTGGTGGGCGCCGGGCTCGGGGTAGAAGCCATCGCCGTTAAAGTAGCGGCTGACATAGCCGGTGTGGTTAAAGACCCCGTCCAGCATCACCCGCATCCCCCGCTGGTGGGCCATCTCGCACAGCTTGGTAAAGTCCTCCTCAGTGCCCAGCATGGGGTCGATCTTGCTGTAATCAGCGGTGCCGTAGCGGTGGTTTTCCGCCGCCTCAAAGATGGGACAGAAGTACAGGGTCTCCACCCCCAGGCCCTGGAGATAGTCCAGCTTCTCCATGACCCCTTTCAGATCGCCGCCGAAGAAGTCCCGGTTGCGGATCTCCCCGTTCTGGTCCGGGCGGAACTCCGGCTCCTCCTGCCAGGCGGTGTGGACCCAACGTCCCCCTACCATGCCCTGGGGATCTGGCACCTGGGTGCGGCGGAAGCGGTCGGGAAAGATCTGATAGGTGGTCCCCTGTCCAAACCAGTCGGGTACTACCTCTCCCCCGTCGTAGACGGTGAGCTGGTAGGGGCCCAGCATCTGCCGGCCCTGTCCGTCCAGACGCTCCAGACCGAAGGAATACCACACCAGCCCCACATAGTCCCCGGTGTCCAGGGTGCAGGTAAACAGATCCCGAGCCCCGTCCAGCCCCGACCAAGGCATGTTCAGGGTGACGGTGGCGTCCTCCCGGAACTCAAAACGGGCGGACATGGTGGCCTTGGAAAACCCTTCGGCGCGGAGAGGGCGCAGGGTGAGCTGCACCTTGGTGCCCGATGGAACGGCGCCGTAGGGGGTTTTACAGCGGGGATCTCTGGAATTGTATACGGAACGGTCTGACATAACAGGACCTCCAAACGAATTTGGAATGGGAAAAGAGTTAATAAGAGTAGCTGCCCCCGCCGATAAACTCCCGCAGCAGGGAGTCTTTGGCCACCAGCTCCGGGTCGATGGGCTGGAAGTAGCGGAAGGCGTCAATGAGCTCCAGCAGCTCGCTGCGCCGCACGTTCTCCTCCGGCACCGCCCGCAGCAGGGGCAGGGCGTAGTTCTTCATCACCGACACCTCGTAGGGCAGCGAGGAGTCAAAGATAATGTCCGCCTTGTTTTTGAAGGGGGAAATATACAGCTTCTCCCCCCGGCGCACGTTGGCCCACATGTCCAGAGTATCCTCCACATCGGTGCCCCGGAAGTTGTAGTCCCGTACCGCCCGGCGGGTCAGGCGCATCCAGGTGCCCTTAAAGCGCAGCGCCGATCCCTCGTTCACATTGGAGCGGGCGGAGATATACAGCTTGGTGGCCTGAGGATGGCGCCCGGCGATCTGGTCATTGAGGGCATGGATCCCCTCAAAAATGGCGATCTCATTCTTGCCCAGCTTCAGGGGGGTGCCCCGGCTGTCGTTGCGCATCTGGCGGACGAACTCATACTTGGGGATCATGATCTCCTCCCCGTTGGACAGGGCGGTAAAGTGGCGGGAGAGCAGCTCCATATCCAGGCACTGGGGAGATTCGTAGTCGATGTCTCCCTCGGGAGTGCGGGGGGCGGTGCGGGGGTTGATGGTGGTAAAATAGTTGTCCATGGCCACGGCGTGGGTGTTGACCCCCCGCCGCCGCAGCTCGTCGGCAATCTTCATGGCGGTGGTGGTCTTGCCCGAGCCGGACGGGCCGGAGAGCAGCACAATGGGGCTGCGCTCGATGTTGGACAGGATCTTATCCGCCGCCAGAGAGACCCGCTGGTTGTAGTTCTCGTCGCATTCGGCTAAAAATTCCTTCACATCGCTCTGGATCCGGCGGTTAATTTCCTGCAGCTGATAAGCCATGGTGGGAACGCTCCTTTCATACTATTCTCTCATAAAAACCAGCAGGTTTCTATGAGAGAGGCACCGCCTTTGGCGCTGCCCTTTTGCGGCAGAGGCCGCAAAAGCCGTCTCATCAGTTCTTGACGCGCCTTCGGCGCTATCAAACGCTTGCTTTGCGTTTGATCAAGAACTACATCAGTTTTGGGTGGGAAGGAAATGGGCCGCCAGCTCCTCCTTTTGGGAGAGGACCCGGTCCAGGGCGGCCAGGTAGTCGTGGGGATATTTGGGGTTGGGCTGCCGCACGATGGTACCGGCGGCGCGGTCCACCAGCTTGGTGACACCGCCGCCTCCGATGGAGACCACCGTCTGCAGCTCCTCCATCATGATAATATTGTATACGCTCTCCTGACCTGGCAGGCACCAACCTACGTTCTCCAGGGAGCCGGACATATACTTTTGGCGGTACAGGTAATAGGGGAGATAGCCCTTGCCGCTCAGGCGCTCCAGGGAGTAGTCCAGCATCCGGACCGTCTCCTCCCCGCTGGGCAGGGCACCGCCCTGCTCCATGAGCCGGGAGCCCTTTTTCAGGGCCAGAGTGTGGACGGTGACATTCTCCGGCTCCAGCGCCAGCACCCCGTTGAGAGAGCGGCAGAAGCCCTCAAAGCTGTCCCGGGGCAGTCCGGCGATCAGGTCCATGTTAATGGAATCAAAGCCAACCTCCCTGGCCAGGGCGTAGGCGTCCAGAATGTCCTGGGCGCTGTGGCGGCGGCCAATGGCCTGGAGCACCGGTTCCTCCAGGGTCTGGGGGTTGATGGAGATGCGGCCGATGCCAGCCTCCCGGAGGGCCAGCAGCTTCTCCCGGTCGATGGTGTCGGGGCGGCCGGCCTCCACGGTATATTCTACGCAGTGCTCCACCGGCAGGTCCCGGCGGACCGCCTCCAGCAGCTTGGTCAGCTGGGGGGCCGACAGAGTGGTGGGGGTTCCGCCCCCCACATACAGGGAGTGGACGGTCTTTCCCGCCCGGCGCAGGCTCTCACCGGTGACGGCGATCTCCCGCAAAACTCCCTCCAGATAGGGCTCCACCAGCTTCAGGGTGCGGCCCACGTCGGCGGAGACAAAGGAGCAGTAGGCGCAGCGGGTGGGACAGAAGGGGACGCCGATGTACACCGACACCTGATCGTCCCGCACCTCCCGGTCCACTGCCAGGCTGGCCTTGGCGCAGTCCACCGCCAAAGCCGCCCGCACCGGGGAGACCCGGAAGTCCCGCTCCAGCTCCCGCTGGGCCTGCTTGGGGGCAGCGCCCGCCAGCATCGCCCGGGTGGGCAGCTTCACCGGGCGCACCCCGGTAAGAGCGCCCCAGGGGGGCTCCTGCCCCAGCAGGGTCACCCCCGCCCGGTAGAAGGCCATCTTCAGCCCATGCTGGAGAGTATGATACACCTTTTCGGCGGGCTCGTCCAGCTTCTCCCGGGGGAAACGGGCGCGGCCCAGGGCCTCCCGGCCCTCCCGCGCCACCTGGGCGGTGACGGTGACCCACGTCTTTCCGGGGGTCACGGCAAAGCGGGCCCAGTCCTCCCCCGTTCCGGCGGGCTCGTCAGGGTACTCGGGCCGCTCTCCGGGGAAGAGGGTGAGCATCATCTGCTCCACCGAGTACTTATACCGCTCAGGCTGCCAGTCGTAGTCTCCCCGGCTCCAATACAGCTTCATCGCGCCCCCATGGCCTCCCGCAGGAAGGGGTTGTACTTCCGCTCCCGCTCCAGGGTGGAGGTGCGGTCGTGGCCGGGGCAGACGTGGAAGTCCCCCTCCAGCTCACCCAGCCGCTTGAGAGAGACCATGATCTCCTCGTAGCTGCCCCCCCGCAGGTCGGTGCGGCCGCAGGAGCCGCAGAACAGGGTGTCGCCGGTAAAGAGCACGTCTCCCACCTTCAGGGTAACGGAGCCCTTGGAGTGGCCCGGGGTGTGAAGCACCTCGATGGTGAGAGAACCCAGGGTGAGGGTGTCCCCCTCGTCGTAGTAGTTGAGGTCCTGCACCTGGGAGGCCAGGGGGAAGAGCTGAGAGCCCGCCCCGTTGGCGTCCGCCTGGTGGATGTAGACCTGCACGCCGGGCAGGACCTTCACCAGGTCGGGCACGGCGGTGGTGTGGTCGTAGTGGCCGTGGGTGAGGAGGATGTATTTTACCTCGCCCCCCAGCTTTTTGATCTGGTGGAGGATCCGCTCCCAGTCGTCGCCGGGGTCGATGACGGCCAGCAGGCCGCTCTCCTCATCCTGGAGCAAATAGCAGTTGGTGCCGATGGGGCCCACCTGCATGACAGATACCTTCATGGGTCGTTCCTCCTTATCCCTGTTCCGTATCGAAGAGAATGGTGACGGGGCCGTCGTTCACGGAGGCCACCTTCATGTCCGCGCCAAACTCCCCGTGCTCCACCCGGAAGCCCTTCTGGCGGCACTGGTCCAGAAAGCGCTCGTAGAGAGGGATGGCCACATCGGGCTTGGCGGCCCCGGTAAAGCCGGGACGGCGGCTCTTAGTGTCGGCGTAGAGGGTAAACTGGCTTACCACCAGCAGCGCCCCGCCCACCTGTTCCAGATTCAAGTTCATTTTTCCGTTTTCGTCCTCAAAGACCCGCAGATTGCAGATCTTTTCGGCCAGCTTATCGCAAACGGCCTCCGTATCCTGGGGGCCTACCCCCAGCAGGACCAGATAGCCCTGATCAATGGCGCCCCGCACCGCCCCGTCGATGGTGACGGAGGCGGAGGACACTCGGGTAACAACAGCTCGCATAATATTCGACTCCGTTTAACTCATTATATCTATTTTATCTGATTGCCAAAACGATCAGAGAAACCATTCCGCCCAAAATCACACTCAGAGATACCGAAGCCCACACACCGGGCCATAGGGCCGGATTTTTCTCACCGTCATCTGGCGCTTGGATTGCCTGTTTGATGGCCGAAACCAGGCTAAAGACAAACACAAACGACCAAATAGGCCATGTCCAGGCAAACAGAATGCCTAAAAATTGAAATACCATGACGCCCTCCTAAACCATCATTTCCCTGAGGCTCGCGCCACATGGTACACGCCCTGGATATTGTTGAGCTTGTTGATGACGGTGGCCAGCTCCTCTTTGTCCTTGACCTCTACCACAATGTTGATGCTGGCGTGGCCGTCGGGCAGAGACCGGGCGGTGAGGGCGTTTACCTTCACCTTGGCCGCCGACAGGGCCATGGCCACATCCAGGGTCAGGCCGTCCCGGTCCTTGGAGGAGAGCTCCAGGGCGGTCTTATAGTTGGGCAGGCTGCTCTCTACCCAGGACACCTTCACCCAGCGGTCAGCCTCCTCGGGCTTGCGCTTTTCCGGGGCGGCGTTGGGGCAGTCGGCCCGGTGGACAGACACGCCGTAGCCCCGGGTGATAAAGCCGATGACCGGGTCGCCGGGGACGGGGGTACAGCACTTGGCAAACTTCACCAGGCAGTTGCCCAGCCCCTCCACGATAATGCCCGAGTCGGAGTGCTTGGGTTTGACCTGGCCGGAGGGCTGGCTCTGGGCCGTGGAGCCGGGGACAATGACGCTCTCGGCGGTGGTCTTGGCGGCGGCTGCCGCCTTCTCTGCCTGGAGGCGGCCCAGACGGGCCAGCTCGTCCTTAATCCGGGCCACGCTCTTCACTGCCGTGGTACCGCCGTAGCCGATGGAGGCGTACAGCTCGTCCAAAGTGCCGAAGCGCACCTTGTGGAGGATGTGGGGCAGCACGTCCTCGGCGGTGATGGCGGCCATGGGGATCTTCATATGCTTCAGCTCCGCCTCAAACAGGGCGCGGCCGGTGACGATGTTCTCCTCCCGGCGCTCCCGCTTGAACCACTGGCGGATCTTGTTGCGGGCCTCGTTGCTCTTGGCGATCTTCAGCCAGTCCCGGCTGGGGCCTTTGGCGTTCTTGGAGGTAATGACCTCCACGATGTCGCCGTTTTTCAGGGGGGTGTCGTAGGGCACCATGCGGCCGTTCACCTTGGCCCCCACCATACCGTTGCCCACGGCGGAGTGGATGTTGTAGGCGAAGTCGATGGGGGTGGCGCCGGCGGGCAGGCTCTTTAC
>CABVDR010000032.1 GCA_902497145.1 uncultured Oscillospiraceae bacterium | reverse complement strand
AGCGCCACCTTGCCAAGGTGGAGGTAGCGAGTTCGAGCCTCGTCACTCGCTCCAATTTTTGGAGCAGCACTGCTCCATATGGTGCCATAGCCAAGTGGTAAGGCAGAGCTCTGCAAAAGCTCCACTCCCCAGTTCAAATCTGGGTGGCACCTCCAGAATATCAAAACGCTGTAGATGCCGTAGGCTGAACGCCTACGGCATCAAGCGTTTCCGGGCTTTTTTTGCTCCAAAATTCACCGATGATTCCATAGATGCCAAACGGCTGATTTCAGCAATCGCCCAGATTTGAACCCCTTTGTTCCGGGGTTCGGTGCAGGCTTCTATGCTTGGCGCCCTTTTTGAAGCAGCTGGTTTCAAAAAGGGCGCTGATTTTTACAATAAATTAATGTACAACATTGAGGGCGCCGTTTTGTTGGTCTTGATACCATCGGAGCGGTGCCCTTTTTAGTTTCTCAAGCATCAAAAAGGGTGTCACCCAGATGAGCAAAAACATAGGGATGCATGCGCCTATTTGCTAGACCCGAGGGTGGTTTATAATGGGGCCCCAGAAGAACCCAATCTATAGGATAGCTGAGTACAGAGAATAGATATAAATAAATAGCCCTGCTGATAGAAATCGGAGAACGGGTCCAAACAATTCACCGGTGTATGTACAAGAAAAGGTCTTGTGCATGGAGAAAGAATCATTGGAATCGCTGCTCTCTATCAGCAGGACATATTATACAACGAAGCGACAGGCCGGGAGGTCTTGGGGAAGAAGTAACCGGCCGCGTTCGGTTGTACCAAATAACAGAATAACAGACGGATCAGCAGGTGGCGCCGCCCTCCAGGTGGAGAGGTGCATCCAAGATGGCTTGCTTGCGGTCCATCACATCGCCGGACTTCAACTGAGATACAAAGTTCTCCACCCCGATGCGCTCAATAAACATGCCGAAACGCTCACCGGTCTGGCCCTGTTCCCGATAGAGAAGGAGGGCACGCTCGATCATTTCAAATACCTGCTCCTTGGTGTAGATCTCATCCAGCATAGTGCCCAGACGCTGACGCTTGCCCCAGATGCCGCCTACAAAAATGCGGTAACCGACCTTTTCCTCCGTCACACAGTCGAAATTACAGGTATCTACGCACTTGCCGCAGTTGTTGCAGGCCTCCCGGTCAATCTGCATGATCCCGTCTTCATCCATGTGGGCGGCCTTGATAGGACATTGTTCAATCACGGGACACTTTCGGCAGCCGTTGCACTCGTCAGGGTCATAGGCAGGAACCTTCTGCCCCATGATGCCGAAGTCATTGAGAGCGGGCTTGATGCAGTTGTTGGGACAGCCGCCAATTCCAATCTTGAACTTGTGAGGCAATTTTACGTCGTACCAGCCCTTATAGAAGGTCTCGTGCAGCTCCCGGGCCAAAGCCTGGGTGTCGATCAAGCCGTGGATACACACGGTGCCTTTACAGGGAACAATGGGACGGACCCGGGACCCAGTGCCGCCAGTATAGAGACCCACCTTGGTGATAAACTCATTGAAGGGCTCAATAGTATCATAAGTCAGCCCCTGGACCTCCACGGTCAAACGGGTGGTCATGGCCATTTGGCCGTTGCCGAATTTTTCGGCGGCCTGGGACAGGACAGCCAGCTGTTCACTGGTCATCAGACCGTCTACCGTAATAATCCGGGCGATAAAGTGTACGCCGTCACGGGTGATAATGTAGCCGCGCCCTTTCAGCGCCTTCTTTTCCGCGTCAGAAATACTCATAATGTTATCTCCTCTATAAAAAATTAGTTGGATGAAATCACTTCTGTATTAAAGAGTGTTCCGCCTTCCAGAACCTTCGTGTTGGTATAGCCGTAATATTTCAGACGATTCTGGAGCAGATAAGCTCGTTTGCCCTTGGAGCAGACTAGAAGCAGTTTTTCCTGGGGATCCAGACCGTCTACCGGCCCGGTTACTTTGGTAAGATCTACATAGGGAACTCCCGGAATGGAGGGCTGGATAGAGGCGTCAATCATTCGATAACCTTCGGCAGCGCCAGCGGCATATTCAGCGGGGGTGAAAGTCTCAAATGCGCCGGAGAGCTTATTGAGAAGGGCGTTAATGGTGACAGCAAAGGGATGAATAGCAGTGGAGAAGGGGGGCGCGTAGGCAAAATCGCAGTTCTGCAAGTCTTCCAGGGTAGCCTTCATAGAGATGGCGGTGACTGCAATATCAGCCATTTTGTCCACGGCACCCTTGCCCAGAACCTGAAGGCCCAGAAGGCGGTGGGTAGATTTTTCGCAGATCATTTTGGTGAGGAACGAGCCAGAGCCGGGATAGTAGTGGGCTTTATCATCGGTAACGGTGACGACACTTTCCACCTCATATCCAGCTTTTTTAGCGGCTGTCTCGGTCAGACCGGTACGTGCCATTTGGATGCCAGGCAGTTTGGCAACGCCAGTTCCCAGGACACCAGGGTAGGGGTCACCGGTCTCGCCGGCAATTCGGGTAGCGGCCAGGCGGCCGGCAATGTTAGCGGTTGAACCCATGGCAGACCACTGACGGGCTCCGGTAATGCGATTTGTGACCAGGGCGCAGTCGCCAGCGGCGTAGATATCTGGATCGTTGGTACGCATGGAGCCGTCTACCAGCAGCGTCCCCTTGAACATCTCAAGTCCGCTGTCCTGGAGAAATTCTGTGTTGGGGCGGAATCCCATGGCCAACAGGACTGCGTCCGCCTTCATGGGGCGGCGGCTGGTTAGGACTTTTTCTACCTTCCCGTTGCCGACGATGCCCTCCAGAGCAACGCCGGTGAAAGGCATAACACCCGCGTCTGCCATGGCGTTTTCTACGTAGGTAGAAAATTCAGGATCCAGAAGCTCAGGCAGTACATGGGGGGCAAAATCGATGACAGAGACCTTAACGCCCATACTAGCCAGATTTTCCGCGGACTCTAAGCCGATGAAGCCGCCGCCCACAATAACGGCGCGCTTGATTTCTCCAGCGTCTACCTTTTCGCGCAGCGCGACCGCATCGTCTGGGGTACGCAGGAAAAAGACATTCTCTAAGTCGGTGCCCTCACACTTGGGAACAAACGAGTGGGCGCCGGTGGCAATGACCAGTTTGTCATAACCCTCGGAGAAGACCTCTCCGGTGGTCAGATCCTTGGCAGTGACTGTCTTGGAGGCACGATCCAGTGCCGTGACTTCCACGCCGGTGCGTACCTGAGCTCCGGTGAGGTCAGTGAACGCCGCAGGGGTATTGACCACCAGTTCGGCCCGGTTTTCGATGACGTGTCCCACATAGTAAGGTAACCCACAGCCTGCATAAGAGATATCCATTCCCTTTGTCAGAATTTGGACCTGACACTGGGGGCACTCCCGTTTCAGCTTGGCGGCAACCTTGGTACCAGCAGCCACACCACCGATGACTAATACTTTCATAATGACCCAATCCTCCCTTGTTAATTTGTTATTTTCTAAACAAAGAATAGCATGGGGGGAATTATATGTAAAATATGAATATGGATATGAAGTTGATAAGGGAATCATTAAGAATATACGGATACTATTATGTATTTAGAAGAGATATTAGGAATCAACTTATAAACAGCAACACTGAAATGGGAAACTCTGACGCATACAATATTAAGTAAATACTTATCAATAATACAATTATATTAATATTTTACATTACATAGCGGTGATGCTACAATGGCAAACAAGAAACAGACCACAGAAAAGACGGGAGTTAAAAATTAAGGGGGGTTCTCTATGTTTTTGGGTATGAGTGGTTCGGTCTGGATCATTATTCTAGCCTGTGCAGTTATCGCGTTTCTCTATGCCATAGTAGATGAGCTGCTGTTTTCCGGAAAAAAGGGAGGGGGATTCACCAAGGGTCGCTACAGCGCATTGGCATTGTGTACCGTGATTGCAGTGGCCGCAACCGTGATTAGTAAGCTGGAGAAATACGTGGGTGCCCCCATGGTGGCGCTTATTATCGGGATCGTATTTGTCAACTGTATCCCCCAGCACTGGATGCCGACATCCTTCAAAAGCGGGACAGCTTACGTAGGAAAAAAATACCTGAGCTTAGGTATTGTTTGCTTGGGAGCTACACTGTCTGTGACTGATATCTTTGGGGCTGCCTTTGCTCTTCCGCTGGTAGTGTTCAACGTGCTTCTGGCGTTTCTCGTCTCGAATCTGGTGGGCCGGGGTGTGCTGCATGTAACCAGAAATACCAGTACATTGGTAGGTGGAGGCACCTGTGTATGTGGCGGAACCGCCATTGCAGCCTTGTCTCCTGTAGTGAAGGCTACGGAGGAGGAGACCGCCTATGCGATGACAGCAATTTTCTTGTTCGACCTGTTGGCCTGTCTGTCTTATCCCTATTTGGCCCTCTATGTTGGATTTGATGAGGTACAGTTTGGATTTTTGGCTGGAACTGCAATCAACGATACCTCGTCAGTAGTTGCGGCCCAGGAGACGTTTGCTGCCCTCAAGGGACTGGAGAATTACGCACTGCCAGCAACCATCAAAGTAGTACGTACATCTATGATTATTGTCTTGGCTGTTGTTTTCTCCTTGATTTCAGTAGACCGCAGCGAAATGAAAAGCGAAGGCGGGTCGGTGGGAAAGACGGTCTGGAAGGCTCTGCCGAAGTTTATTCTGTTTTTCCTGTTGACGGTCATTTTGAATACATTCTTGTCCAATACAGTGGCGGATCAGGCATTTTATCAGCAGGCATTCCAGCCTTTCTTTTCCAACGGATATAAGTTCTTTGTAACCCTGGCACTGGCCGGGGTGGGCTTCAAGATCAAATTCCGGGACCTGTTTGTTAACGGGATGCGCCCCATCGCTTTGGGCGGCTGTACCTGGTTGGCGCTGTTTCTCTCTTCCTTCTTCTTTGCAACCTACTTTGCAGAGAGATTCGTAGGATAAAATCCTTTTTCTACTCCCAAAACCCGGATAGGGCGGTCAGATATTTTTATCTGACCGCCCTATCCGGGTTTTAACAATAATTTGGAAACTTAGTCATCAAAAGAATGAGGATTTGTCTGGTAGTCATGACAAAGAGCCAGGAATGTTTGAAACGCAGGGAAATGATATTTGCTTTTGTGATAAACAAGGGAGAAGTCACGTACCATTTTGATTCCGTCAATAGGAATCGCTCGTATGATGCCTTTTTCTTGTTCCTGGCGAATATAGCGGGCGGAGAGAATAGACAGGCCGTAGCCACCGATCACAGCGGCTTTAATCGTCTCAAGGTTGTTGCAGGTCCATTTTTCCGTTACCTTAATTTGTTCTTCATTCAGGTAGGATTCAAAGATCTTTCTGGTTTTGCTGGTGGCTTCGCGCATAACAAAATCCTGCCCCTCCAGCTCTTCCAGTTTTACCTGCTTTTTATGGGCAAAGGGATGGTAAGGGGAGCAGACCAAAAACAACTCATCTTTTAGAATGTGTTCCACCACAAGATCTGAACTTTTGATGGATCCCTCTACCAAAGCGACATCTAGTTCACCTTGAAGCAATTGGGTCTCTAAAATTGGAGTGCGGTTTACTACTACTTTGGTGGTTACATCGGGACACTCGGTGTCAAAGGCGCGAAGTAATTGAGGGAGGATGGTAGCACCAATTGTAAAAGTTGCACCCATGCGCAGAGTCTGGTTATTAGTGATGTGATCCATGTACTTATCCATCTCATCATAGGCAAGGATCACTTTGCTGGCTAAGTCATATAGGTCTTTACCAGCTTCAGTTAAAAACAGACGCTTGGAAAGCCGCTCGAATAATTTAACTTGATAGTAGTTCTCAAGGTCTGAAATAGCTTGGCTAATTGAGGACTGGGAAATAAACATACGAGATGCAGCCTCGCTCATTTTCCCACAGTTTACTACTTCTACAAAAATTCGAAGATGTCGAAGTGTCATATTCCATCCCCCCGCATTAAGTGTAAGCAGACATTTTATACTAATTATTTTAGTGTTTTTCAACAGAAAACACAAGCAAAATTCCAATAAATATGGAAATGATTAAGAACTACTTCAGATATTTCTGATTTACTTAAGGTTTTGCTTGGTGTAAAATGCTGACAAATACTTGGGTTGAAGAGATGTTGTGTGGGCAAAAGAAACAAAAATAGCGGGAGAGAAATTGTGGTACAGTTTGGCGTCGATCAGGAGAGAACGGTTGGCCACGCTTAGTTTTACCGAGAAAGTAGACCAACGGTGAAAATATTGATAATAGATCATTTCATGAAATGAAAGAAAAATCTGAAAGGGCTATCCCAGAAATGGAGGCAATTATGTGGAAAATCACACCCTTGAAGTTAGGCACAACGACAGTTTGGCGCGGCGGATTTATTTTGAAGCAAGGTCCGCAGGCCAGTGAACGTTTTGATGTGCCTCATGTTGCATTTCTCCTACAAAATATAGAGGATGGACGCAAAGTTTTGGTAGATACAGGAATTAGTGGCAATCTGGAGCTAAGCTCTAAACGTCATAATCCAGTTCGACGTGAACCCGATCAATATTTGATTCCTGCACTGGCCAAATACGATACTAAGCCCGAGGAGATTGAAAAGATTATTTTGACCCATCTCCACTGGGACCACGCCAAAGGGATCCTGGAGCTCCCGGATACGCTCCCGGTCTATGTTCAACGTACAGAACTGATGTATGCCATGGATCCCTGTCCCCCGGATGCAAAACATTATGAAACCAATGTGAAAGATGAGATCCCTTATTTCCTGAAGTACTACCACCAGCTCCGCCTTCTGGACGGGGAGCAGACGCTGGATGATGGCCTGTGGGTTACCCCGTTGCCGGGACACTCACCTGGCTCTCAGGGTGTGGTGGTGGATACTCCAGACGGCATGTATGTGATCACTGGGGATCTCATTAACTGTATGGAGAACTGGACCGAGCGGATTCCAGCCGGAATCTGTAATAGTATGGTTGATTATTACCAGTCTTTTGCAAAACTGGAGCAGTTGGAAAAGCAGGGAGCAAAGATCTTGCCGGGGCACGATTTTGTTGTGTTTGATATGCTGAAAGAGTAAGAGGCTTTGTGAGGTAGAAAATAATATGTAAGGGAGGAAAGTAAACGTGAAGAAAAGGTACTGGAGGCTGATGCTGGGCGGTCTGTTGGCAACTACTGTCCTGTGTACATGCTTATCAGGGTGCGGAGCAAATGATACCATCGTTCTCCGCTTTGCAGACACAGCGAATGATGGTGAACCGGACGCGGAAGGAAACCGATATTTTGCTCAACTGGTGGAAGAGCGCACCAATGGGCGGGTACGGGTAGAGTACTACAACAGCGGTATGCTTGGGGCGGATAAGATTATTACCCAGGCATGTATTGTAGGTACATTGGATATGGCAAAGTGTTCTTCGGGAAACTTTACCGAATACAGCGACGCGCTGGAGTTTACAGAGTTGCCCGGCCTCTTTGATGGCGTGGATCATGCCCGGCGGGTATTCTATGATGAGGAAATCCGCGCTGAGGTGAGCGAGGCGGTCTATGAGGATACCACGCTAACGGTTGTCATGTATGATCTGGATTCCGGAGCTCCTCGTGTCATTGGCAGCACATCCAAGGAGGTTCGGGTTCCGGAGGATATGAAGGGCATGAAGGTTCGTACCACCGGTTCTCCGCTGGAGAATGCCCTGTATGAAGCTTGGGGTGCCAACGCCGTGACCGTGGATTTCTCTGAGCTGTACACGGCCCTGCAGCAAAATCTCATCGACAGTATTTATCTCCAGGCTAATTGGATTAACAGCAGCAAGCTGCAGGAAAATCTGAGCTATATTACCCCCACCGTTGAAAACTATGTAGTCTCCGTGAAGGTGATGAGCCAGGATGCGGTGGAGAAGCTGGGGCCTGAACTGCTGGACATTGTCTTGGAGTGCGGCAAGGAAGCTGAGGCTTATAAAGACCAGCTGTGGGATGCTCACAATGAGAAGGTCTATGAGAGCCTGAGAGAGAGTTCTGAAATTGTAGAGCTCACGGAAGAAGAGCAGGCAGCGTGGGATGAGGCTTCTCAGGTTCTCTGGGACAAATTTGTGGGCACATCAGTTTCTCAGGATCTTGTGGATCGAATTGAAGCGTTGAAAGAATAAGCTACAAAAGAAGGGAGGAGATCGTTATGGAAGCATTGTGCCGTTTTACTGGAAAGGTTAGCGACATCTGCGAAAAAATTGGTAGTGTTCTGTCCGTCCTTTTGATGTTGCTGTTGTTTGCCTCGATTATCATCGGCGTTATTTCCCGCACGTTTACAGACTGGGGACTGCTGTGGCCGGAAGAGGTCTCGCGATTTAGTGTAGTGGCGGGGGCTTTCATCGGTGGAAGCGTGGCTATGAAAAAGGGAGAGCTCACCCGCTTTGATTTCTTCATGAACCTTGGGCATAAGCGGGGTGGTACTTTCTACCGCACTATTATCTATATCGTGGAACTATTTTTTGTGGTGTGCTTTACTTACTGTGGCTTCCAGGCGCTGCCCGCTTATTCCATGTTCCGGGCTGTGGGCTTGCCCATTACTCTGGTGGTGCCGGCGGCCGGCATGGTGCTGGGTGGAATTTTTATGATCGTCCATTTGGTAAACCAACTTTTCTGTCAGGTAAATTGCCTGTTGATAGGACAGTCAGATATTCCGGAGAAGAGGGAGGTATGAAGTTATGAGTCTGGGAGTCGCGCTGATCCCGATTATGTTCTTCTTCCTGTTCGCAGGAGTCAACGTGGCATTTGGCATCGGGATGGCTGTGGTCAGCGGTGTTATATTCTGGAATGAGATTCCTATGATGATTATATTCCAGCAGTATTATCAGGGAATTGACAGCTATGCGTTGCTGGCAATTGCATTATTCATGTTTGCTGGTTCTTTAATGATGGAATTGGGGCTGGTCAATGATATTATTGCTTTTGCCAGAGTTTTAGTAGGCCGCCTGAAGGCATCTTTGGCCTATGTAAATATTGTGGCGAATGTGTTCTTTGCCGCAATTTCAGGTTCTGCTCTGGCAGACATGACAGCTATTGGTAAAATGCTAATTCCAAAGATGGAAGAAGATGGGTACGATACAGACTTTTCTGTGGGCCTGACAGCAGCGGCCTCTGTGATTGGCCCTATTATTCCTCCCAGCATTCCGATGGTGGTTTACGCATCTAGTATGTCAGTGTCTGTGGGTGCTATGTTTATCGGTGGTGTAATTCCCGGTATCATGTTGGGCCTGGCATTGGCAATCATCTCCTATTTTATCTGTAAGAAGAGAGGTTATGGTACCTCTGCCACACAGCAGGTGGCGATCCAGCATAAGGCTCGGATTGTGGTCAAGGCACTTCCTGCACTGATGAGCCCCATCATTGTTTTGGGCGGTATTTTTTCCGGCTACTTTACGCCCACGGAGTCTGCAGCAATTGTTTGCTTGTATGCCCTGTTACTGGGAGCGTTCTATTATAGAACTCTGACCGTACAAACATTCTTCCGCTGTACGCTGGAGAGTATGGTAGGATCTGCCGGAATTTACCTTATTGTAGGTGTGGCCAAGCCTTTTAGCTGGCTGGTAGCTATGACACATCTGGCGGATACAGTTACCAATTTGGTTGAGTCCATCACAACCAGCCCCTATATTTACCTGTTTATCCTAAACATTATTCTGCTGATCCTTGGGTGCTTGATGGAGACTTCTTCTAGTATTCTAATCTTTGCACCTCTGCTGGTACCGATTGCTGTTGAACTCGGATGTAATCCTCTGCATGTGGCGGTTATTTTTGTGCTCAATCTGATGCTGGGCGTAGCAACGCCTCCATTCGGTATGTGTCTGTTTATTGGAGCTGGCATTACCAAACGTCCCATGTTTGCTATTTTTAAAGCTATCGTTCCCTTTATTGTGGCAGAGATTATTGTGCTGATGATCTGTACATATTGTCCAGTGCTAATTACTGGCTTGCCCACGCTATTCGGATATTCTTAAAATTTTATATATCAAAAAAGGGAGTGAAGCTCGCTGTATGGCAGGTTCACTCCCTCTTCTTTTTTAGATGCTGTTGCTCAATACATTATAGAACGCTAATGAACATCATCATATAATTCCGCTTTACTAATAGATACCTCGGGAGTACAATGTACACAACAAAGCAAAGACTTCCAAAGTGATTTTCGTAGCATTATCACAGAGGAACCGTGTTTAAATTTTAAGGAGGCGCAAATATGAAGATCACAAAAGTAGAGGCTATTACCTGCGTAGAAGAGATCAAGAATCCCATCAAGGCTCCCATCAGCATCCCTTATGCCAGTGAGCTGGAGCACCTGGTCTTTAAAGAGTACCGGGCCACCCTGGTGAAGGTTGAGACCGATGAGGGTATCACCGGCTGGGGCGAGTGCATGGTGCGTTTCTCTCCCACCGCCACCCGCGACATCGTCAACTATATCTCCCCGCTGCTGATCGGCAAGGACCCCTTCGACACAGAGAAGATCTGGGAGCTGATGTTCGGCGCTATGATGAACCGCGGCCACTATCAGGGCTTCTACATTGAGGCTATGTCCGGTATCGACTGTGCCCTGTGGGATATCAAGGGTAAGGCTCTGGGTGTTCCCGTGTACAAGCTGCTGGGCGCCGGCGGCCGTCCCACCTTTATGGCTTACGCCTCTTCTATCCGGTTCCGCGGCCTGGAAGTGGTCAAGGAGACCGCTTTGAAGTTCAAGGAGGCCGGCTTCCGCTCTATGAAGATCAAGATCGGCCAGGTTCCTGAGAACGATATGGCTACCGTCCGCGCTGTACGTGAGGTGGTGGGCGACGATATTGAACTGACCTCTGACGCCAACTGTGGCTACGACGCTAAGACCGCCATGCGTGTGGGCAAGGTTTTGGAGGAGTGCAACGTCCGCTGGTTCGAGGAGCCGGTCCGTCCCGACGATTACGACGGCTACCGTCTGCTGTCTGAGAACCTGAGCGTACCCATCGCCGGTGGCGAGGCCCACTTCCTGCGCTGGGGTGCCAAGGACCTCATCACCCGGGGCAAGATCGACATCATCCAGCCCAACATCTGCCGTTGCGGCGGCGTGACCGAGGCCCTGAAGATCCACGGCCTGGCCAATGCCTACAACGTCAAGTACCTCACCCACACCGGCAGCTGCTCTGCTGTCTGCCTGGCTTCCACCCTCCACATTGCTGCGGCCTTCGCCGACTGCTATATGTTCGAGCATATGCAGGCTGACTGGGCTAAGGATCAGCGCAACCCGCTGCGCTGGGATCTCACCCCGCTGCCCATGGATTATGATCCCGCTACCGGCATGATCACCATGCAGGATAAGCCCGGTTTCGGCCTGGAGATTGATGAGAGCGTTATCGAAGCCACCCGCGTCAAGTAAGAATTATTTCGGTACATACAGCTGTCGTCTCCCCCAGGCGAGGGAGACGACAGAGATCCAAATAAAATAGAATATAAAGGAGCGTTTACTATGTTCAATTCTAATCCTGGTCATTTCCACAATCAGGGCCGTCTGAATTGCGGCATCGGTCTGGCGTCCACCATCGGCGACGAGATCAAGAAGCGCGGCCTGAAGAAAGTGCTGGTGGTTACAGAGGAGCTGCTGGTCAAGCTGGGCGTACTGGACGTAGTGTTCCAGTCTTTGAAGGACGCCGGCGTGGAGTATGTGGTCTTTGATCAGATCGAAGCCGATCCTTCTGCCCACCTGATGGACCGCATTGGCGCCACCGGCCTGGAGAACAGTGTGGACAGTGTCCTGGGCGTAGGCGGCGGCAGCTCCATGGACTCCGCCAAGGCAGCTGCGATTCTGATTGCTAATCCCGGAACCCATATCCTGGATTATAAGGGCGATTATACCGGTGTGAATAAGTATAAGAATACGCCCGTTCCCTGCTTCGCGATTCCTACCACCGCCGGTACCGGCAGCGAGTCCAGCTGGAACATCGCCATCAACGATACTGACAATGTAAAGAAGGTCCGGGCACAGAGCCCCTACTATGTGCCCGTCTTCTCCATCCTGGATGCCAAGATGATGGCTACTGTTCCCGGTCCTGTGGGCGCTGGCTGCGGCATCGACGCATTTACCCACTGCTTTGAGGCCTACATCTCCACCAACGGCTCCTGGGCGTTCAGCGACTTTATGGCACTGGAAGGCATGCGCCTGATTTCTGAGAACATTCGTCAGTTTGTGGCCAATCCTGGCAATACCGAGGCCGGTCAGGCTATGCTGATCGGTGCCACTCTGGGCGGTATGTGTCTGTCTCAGGCTGCGCTGGGTATTGTCCACGGCCTGGCCAAGCCTTTGAGCGCTCACTTCCACGTTTCCCACGGCAAGGCCAATGCCCTTATGCTGCCCCACGTTGTTAAGTACACCTGGCGTGCCAATCCTGCCAAGTTTGCTAAGGTGGCTGAGATCATGGGCGTTGACACCCGCGGTATGACGGATGTACAGGCCGCCAAGGCTGCTTGCGAGGCTATTGCTGAGATGTGCGCGGACATCGGTCTGCCCTGCAACCTGAAGGATGCCGGTGTCAATCCCGATGCCTTTGAGCAGATGGCTAAGGACTGCATCCAGGGTAAGCCCTTCTTCATGAATCCTTGCAAGGGTACCGTGCAGGATCTGGTCAACATCTATAAGAGCGCGTATTGATTTCTCCCTCAATGATTTCTCCGCCCGTGGAGGGTGGTCTGAAATATCGGATCACTCTCCAGAGGTGGGCGGAGACCGGCGAGAATGGTTTGGATGTAATAAAGGAGATAAGAAAACATGTATAAGATGTATATTAACGGCAAGTGCGTGGAAGGCGCCGGCGACAAGCTGGAAGTCACCTGCCCCGCTACCGGGGAGCTGCTGGAGACCATCTCCACCGCTTCCATCGAGCAGGCTGATCAGGCTCTGGAAGCAGCTCAGGCCGCTTTCCCCTCTTGGTCTCGTCTGAGCCTCAATGAGCGTATCGGCTGGATGATGAAGCTGAAGGATGCCTGCCTGGCCGAGAAGGACGTCATCGTGGATCTGATGGCCAAGGAGGGCGGCAAGTCCTACAAGGAGGCCGGCAACGACTTCAATGCTTTTATCAGTTACTTTGGTTACTACGCCGAGGAGGCCAAGCGAGTCTACGGCACCGACATCCCTGAGTACGGCGGCCGCCGGGGCAACTTCCATGTGGTCCTGAAGCGCCCCGTGGGCGTGGTGTTAGGCCATCTGGCCTGGAACATGCCCATCAGCAACGTGGGCCTGAAGCTGTGCCCCGCTATGGCCTCCGGCTGTACCTGCGTGCTCAAGCCCAGCACCGAGACCCCTCTGGCCAGCCTGAAGATCGGCGAGCTGTGTGAGAAGATTGGCATGCCTGCCGGTGTGGTGAATCTGGTTACCGGCAAGGCCAGCGTGATTGGCAACCACCTCAGCCAGAGCAAGATCCCCGCCATGGTGGCGGTGATCGGCTCCTCCGCCGTGGGCGTGGAGGTCATGAAGAACGCCTCCACCTCCATCAAGCGCTTCTCCATGGAACTGGGCGGCAACGCTCCCTGCATCATCATGCCAGACTGCGACCTGGAAGAGACCGCCAAGTATGTGGCCGACCGAAAAGTGCGCATCAGCGGCCAGGGCTGCGCCAACATCAACCGGATCTTTGTCCACGAGTCCATCCACGATGAGTTTGTTAAGATCCTGCTATCCTATGTGGAGAAGATCCAGGTGGGTTGGAGCGACGACATGCCCAATGCCATGGGTCCCATGATCAACGTCAAGACCCGGGATCGTATGATCCACCTGGTGGAAGAGGCTAAGAGCCAGGGCGCCAAGCTGCTTTACGGCGGCAATATTCCTGAACTGCCGGACAACCTGAAGAACGGTGCCTTCTTTGTCCCCGCCGTGCTGGACGGGGTGACCGATGAGATGTCTATCACCCAGCAGGAGATCTTTGGCCCCATCTATTCCATCCTGACCTTCAAGGATTTGGATGAGGTGATCGAGCGCTCCAACAAGACTGATCTGGGCCTCACCGGCTATCTGTTTACCCACGATTCTCGGGTGATCGGCCGGTGCATCGAAGAGGTGGAGGTAGGCGAGCTCCAGGTGAACCAGCCTGGCGCCGGGCCTAACATGCCCCACATCGGCATCAAGCAGAGCGGTCTGGGCTGCGACCGCGGTAAGTGGTCTTTGGACGAGTACTACGATATTCGGCGTATCTCCATCCAGCCCTAAAATGAGCTGATAGGCGCGGGTGGCATGAAAATTTGCCATCCGCGCCTCTGTTATAAATAGGAGGGTACTTGTGAGCAACGAAGCGATATTTGTCATCGCAGTGCTGTGCGTAGCCATTGTACTGTTTGTGACAGAAGCACTCCCTGTAAATTTAACGATTATGCTGTCTGCCTGTGTACTGGTAGCAGCCAGAATTGTTTCACCGGAAGAGGTGGTGTCTGGCTTTGCAAGCTCTACAATTATTATGATTGTTTCTATGATGATTGTGGGCGGTGCACTGTTTGAGGTGGGAGTTTGCGATAAGATTGCACGACTTGCCATTCAGTTTGCAAAGACAGAACGGCATATGATTATGGGCATTTATTTGATCACAGGCGCAATTTCCTCTGTGATGAGCGATACGGCAAGTATGTGTGTCTTGATTCCTTTAATTGTGGGAATGTGTAAAAAGCATCCGGAATACAGCGCGTCCCGTCTGATTTTTTCTGCATTTCTGGGTAGTCTTGCCGGAGGACGGTTGACTTTGATTGGCGACTCCTCGGTATTTTTAAAGCTGGCGGAATATGTTCAGGAGGTAGGAGGAACCTTCGGTATGTTCGAGCCCACAAAAATCGGGGTTCCCCTGTTTATCATCAATGCCCTGTGGCTTTGGTTCTGGGGATACAAGATCATCCCGGTTTACGAGATCTCTACTGCCGGTTCGAAAATGACAGGTGAGTTTGATGAAAATGCGCCTGTGTGGAAACAGATCGCTTCTGTTGCCGTGCTCATATTGGTGGTCATTGGAATTGTTTTTTCAGATGTGCTCGATATACCGCCCTACATGTTTGCAGTATTCGGAGCAGTCTTGGTTGCCTTCCTTCGCATCTTTAAAAAGGGAGCGATCTATAACACCATGGACTGGGGTATTGTGATTATGATGGGAGGCTGCGTGCCGCTGGCCACAGCGTTGTCCACTTCAGGGGCTGCGGATATGTTGGCTACCGGGATCGTATCGCTCATTGGAGGATCCAATAATCCGTATATCATATGTGCTGTAATTTTCGTGATTGCCACGGTTATGACCCAATTTATGTCCAATGTAGTGATGATAACACTGTTTGCGCCCATCTGTATTTCTTTGGCAGATACCATAGGAGTAAACCCGGTCACCATGCTGATTGTGATGTGTATGGGCGGCTTGATGTCTTTCCTTACTCCGATTTCTTGTGGTATGGCCAATTTGGCCTATGCTTATGGCGGATTTAAATTTAATGACTTTTTCAAAGTGAATATCAGTTTGGCGATTATTACAGGCATTGCGTGCATCGTACTTATTCCGATGATCTGGTCGTTCTGACTCACTCATGGTGGGATGATAGAAGAAGCTAGGTGCATCATTCCGAGATACTATACCTGCAAGGGAGAGATAGTTATGATTTCCTGCTACGATTCGGGGACCTTCCTGGTCCATGGAGTCCCCAGCGATACCGCACCGCTTTCCGCCGAGGAAGCTAAGAAAGAGACTATGGCTTACCGGATCCTCCAGTCCCACAACCAGTCCAAGGATCCCAGTAAGCTTCAGATCCACTTTGATGCCATGGTTTCCCATGACATCACCTATGTAGGCATCATTCAACAGGCCAGGGCCTCGGGCATGAAGGAGTTCCCCATCCCCTACGCTCTCACCAACTGCCACAACAGTCTGTGCGCCGTGGGAGGGACCATCAATGAGGATGACCACATGTTCGGCCTGTCTGCCGCCAAAAAGTACGGCGGTATCTACGTCCCCGCCAACCAGAGCGTGATCCACTCCTACGCCCGCGAGGAGATGGCCAAGTGCGGGGCTATGATCCTGGGCTCCGACTCCCACACCCGCTATGGCGCCCTGGGCACCATGGCGGTGGGGGAGGGGGGACCAGAGCTGGCCAAGCAGCTGCTCAAGGGCACCTGGGACACCAACATGCCCGAGGTGGTTCTGATCTACCTCACCGGGGAACCCCGTCGGGGCATTGGCCCTCAGGACGTGGCCCTGGCCCTCATCAAGGCCACCTTTGCCAGTGGGTTTGTCAATAACCGGGTGCTGGAGTTCGTAGGCCCCGGTATCCATAACCTGCCCATCGATTTCCGCAACGGTATTGATGTGATGACCACCGAGACCACCTGCCTGTCCTCCATCTGGGAGACAGACGAGGTGACCAAGGCATTTTATGAGACTCACCAGCGGCCTCAGGACTATGCCCTCATGAAGCCGGGGCAGGTGGCCTGGTATGACCGGATGGTACACATTGAGTTGGACAAGGTGGAGTCTATGATTGCCCTGCCATTCCACCCCTCCAATGCCTATACCATTCATGAGTTCCTGGAGCGGGCCGACGAGCTGCTGGCTCAGATCGAGGAGGAAGGCCGCCGCCGATTCCCCAAAGCGAATGTCCAGCTGCGGGACAAGATCCATGACGGCGGCGTGTGGGCCACCCAGGGCATCATCGCCGGCTGCTCCGGTGGCCTGTTTGACAACATCGACGAGGCGGCCCAGATTTTGAAGGGAGGCAGCGTGGGCAACGACACCTTCACCCTGTCGGTCTATCCCACCTCTGTGCCTGTCTCCCTGGAACTGACCCGCATTGGGGCTACCGCTGCTCTGCTGGAGACTGGCGCCATCATCAAGCCCAGCTTCTGCGGTCCCTGCTTCGGGGCGGGGGATGTGCCCGCCAACAACGGCCTGTCCCTGCGCCACACCACCCGAAACTTTCCCAACCGGGAGGGCTCCAAGCCCGGCGAGGGCCAGTTTGCCGGTGTGTGCCTGATGGATGCCCGCTCCATTGCCGCCACTGCCGCCAACGGCGGACGAATCACTGCGGCCACCGATCTGGACTACACCGTAGAGCATCACCCCTATCACTTCGACCGTACCGTCTATGAAAATCGGCTGTACTACGGCTTTGGGAAGGCAGACCCTTCGGTGGAGCTGGTCATGGGGCCCAATATCACCGACTGGCCCAAAATGTATCCCCTCACCGAGAACATTCTGCTGGAACTGGCGGCGGTAATCCACGATCCGGTGACTACCACCGACGAGCTGATTCCCTCCGGCGAGACCTCCTCCTACCGCTCCAACCCCATCCGTCTTTCTGAGTTTGCCCTGTCCCGCCGGGTACCTGAGTATGTTGGCCGGGCCAAGCAGGTGGCTCAAACAGAGGGCCAGCGCCGGGAAGGCCAGAAGCCTGAGCATCTGGCCAATGTACTTTCTGCCGTAGGCGACCCAGAGAAGCTGCTGCCGGTGACCCAGTTTGGCTCTTGTGTCTTTGCCAACAAGCCCGGCGATGGCTCTGCCCGGGAGCAGGCGGCCTCTTGCCAGAAGGTACTGGGCGGCTTTGCCAACATCTGCTATGAGTACGCCACCAAGCGCTATCGCAGCAACTGCATCAACTGGGGTATCCTGCCCTTTACCCTGGATCCGGATACTCCCTTCCAGTATGAGCCCGGGGACTGCGTCTATGTGCCCCAGATCCGCCAGGCGGTTCAGGAGGGGAAGGAGAACATCCCTGCCGTGGTGATTCGCAAGGATGGCGGCACTGAGGATCTGATGCTCCATATCAAAGGCCTGACCGAGGACGAGAAAGAGATTATTTTGGACGGTTGCCTGATGAATTACTACGCAGTGCGTCAGCAATAAGAAGGAGGAACTATGGAAAAGATCAAGATGACCACTCCCATTGTGGAGATGGACGGCGACGAAATGACCCACGTGCTGTGGGATATGATTAAGGAAAAGCTGATCCTGCCCTATGTAGATCTGAAGACGGAATATTACGATCTGTCTCTGCTCAACCGCAACGCCACCGGGGATCAGGTGACCATCGATTCTGCTCTGGCAGCCAAGAAGTACGGCGTGGCGGTGAAGTGCGCCACCATTACCCCCAACAAGCAGCGCATGGAGGAGTATCCCCAGCTCACCCAGATGTGGAAGAGCCCTAACGTGACCATCCGTTCCATCATTGGCGGTACGGTGTTCCGCACCCCGATCCTGGTAGACGCCATCAAGCCTGCGGTTAAGTCCTGGAAGAAGCCCATCACTGTGGCCCGCCATGCCTACGGCGATGTGTATGAGAGCGTGGCCATCATGACCAACGAGCCCGGTGTGTGTACCATGACCTTCCGGGGTGCCTCCGGCAAGGAGCAGTCCATTGTCTCTCCCCAGGTCAGTGGTCCTGCCGTCTGGGCCATGGAGCACAACCTGGACTCCAGCATCCACGATTTTGCCAAGTCCTGCTTTGAGTACGCGATCAATCAGAAGCAAGATCTGTGGTTCTGCACCAAGGATACCATCGCCAAGGTATATGACGGCCGGTTCCGCGCCATCTTCAGCGAGGAGTATGAGAACAATTATAAGGCCAAGTTTGAGCAGCTGGGTCTGAAGTACTTCTACACCCTGATTGACGATGCCATTGCCCGCTGCGTCCGCAGCGAGGGCGGCTTCATCTGGGCGCTGAAGAACTACGACGGCGATGTGATGAGCGATCTGGTCTCCACCGCTTTCGGCTCTCTGGCCATGATGACCTCTGTGCTGGTGGCTCCCGACGGGGCGATGGAGTTTGAGGCCTCCCACGGCACGGTTACCCAGCACTACTACCGTTGGCAGAAGGGGGAGAAGACCTCCACCAATCCCATTGCCACCATCTTTGCATGGACTGGCGGCCTGCGCCGCAGAGGGCAGCTGGACGACCTGCCTGAGCTGAGCGCCTTTGCACAGCGGCTGGAGGATGCCTGCCTGCAGACCATCAACGAGGGGATCATGACCAAGGATCTGGTCAACCTGGCTGAGCCTGGTGTAAAGGTCACTGCGGTCAACTCGGAGGAATTCTTTGATGCCATCGTGGAACGACTGAAGTAAACCGCAAAGAAACGTGGCTGCATTGCAAAACTGGAAATAAAAACAGCTTCACCACAATTCTGCGGGGTATGTGTTTCCCTGTGGAATTGTGGTGAATTATATTTTGGATGGTAGGGGAGGAGAGCAGTTTTGTGAGTGCATTTATCAATGGCCTGTCCGCGTCAATAGTTCTGCTGATGCTGATGGCCATGGGGTACTGGATGGGAGCCAAAGGCTGGATGACCGCATCTGAAAAGCGATTTATCAGCCAATTTCTCATTAATATTGCCATTCCCTGCAACAGTATTTCCGGACTGCTTGCCAACCTGGATCATAGCCGCCTGCTGCAAGCGGGGATGATGGTTTTGGCCAACTGGTTAGGAATTCTGGTGATGCTGGTGCTGTCCTGGATCGTGGCGTGGGCATTGAGACTCTCTCCAGAACATCGCAAGCTCTTTGTTGTGATGACCTCTTTTTCCAATGCGATCTTTGTCGGTGTACCAGTCTGTACCCAGCTGTTTGGAGAGACGTGTATTCCTTATGTCATGATGTACTATCTGGCCAACACCTCCTTGTCCCAATCGGTTGGAATGGCGCTGGTGGAGCGTGCGGGAACCGGCGGCGGGAGATCGTCACCAGGAGTGATTTTAAAACAGATATTCTGCAAGCCGCCGGTTTTGGCGGTAGCGGCAGCAATTCTCCTGCTGCTATTGGATATTCAGCTTCCAGGGCCAGTGATGTCGTGGGCAAATTATGTAAGCAAGGCGCTCTCACCTCTGGCGCTGATGTACTGCGGATACATTATGTTTGAGTTAGGATTGCGTAATATCCGGATGATAAAAGGACTGCCCGTGATGTTGGTGATGAGATTGGCGGTTGCCCCTGCGGTGTGCTGGTGCTTTTGTGCGCTCTTTCACATCGAGGGCATGGCAAGGGCGGTGTTTATGGTAGAGAGCTCACTGCCAGTCATGAGTCAGCTTCCAGTAATGGCCGGAGCCTTCGGTGCGGACGAAAAGTATGCGGCCATCGGGGGGTGCCTGTCTGTGCTGTGCAGCTTTATCAGCATTCCGGTTCTGGTGGCTGTGATGGGATAAGGGAGGATCAAATCGAATAGGATGAACTGCTTCATAGCTGGATGGAAAGCAGATTATAATTCATAATAGGAGGAAAGCAATATGGATATTCCAAACCGCTATCTAAATGAATTGATGGAGAAAGTAGTCAAGCAGGATCCGGGCGAACTGGAGTTTCACCAGGCAGTGAGAGAGGTGCTTACCTCGTTGTCTCCGGTAGTAGATGCACACCCGGAATATATCAAAGAGGGAGTGATGGATTGCCTGGTGGAGCCGGAACGCACCATTAAGTTCCGGGTTCCTTGGGAGGATGACCAGGGGAAGATCCATGTCAACCGGGGCTATCGCGTGCAGTTCAACAGTGCCATTGGCCCGTATAAAGGCGGCCTGCGGTTCCACCCCTCTGTAAACGAGAGTATTATCAAGTTTTTGGGGTTTGAACAGATTTTTAAAAATAGCCTGACGGGACTTCCTATCGGAGGCGGTAAGGGCGGCAGCAACTTCGATCCCAAGGGCAAGTCGGACGCGGAGGTCATGCGCTTTTGTCAGAGCTTTATGTCCGAGCTGTTCAAATACATTGGTCCAGACACCGATGTGCCAGCTGGAGATATCGGCGTGGGCGGACGGGAGATCGGTTATCTGTTTGGCCAGTATAAACGCCTGCGCAATGAATTTTCCGGAGCGATCACCGGAAAGGGCCTGAGCTACGGCGGCAGTCTGGCCCGGACGGAGGCCACGGGCTATGGGCTTTGCTACTTTGCCGATCACATGCTGCGAGACGCCGGCCGCAGTTTTGAGAAGGCGACGGTGGTTATCTCCGGTTCGGGCAATGTAGCGACCTATGCCTGTGAGAAGGCTACGCAGCTGGGTGCGAAGGTGGTGGCCATGTCCGACTCCAACGGCTATATATATGATCCCAATGGCATTGATTTGGACAGCATCAAGGAGATCAAGCAGGCGCGGCGCCAGAGAATATATACCTATGTCGAGACCCACCCACAGGCCCAATATCATGAGGGCTGTGCGGGGATCTGGCAGATCCCGTGTGACATTGCCCTTCCTTGTGCCACCCAGAATGAGCTGGATGAGGCCTCTGCAAAGGCATTGATTGCCAACGGCTGTTTTGCCGTGGCTGAGGGAGCTAATATGCCTTGTATGCCCCATGCAGTGGAGCTTTTACAGCATGCGAACGTGCTATTTGCGCCGGCAAAAGCGTCGAATGCAGGAGGAGTTGCGGTTTCTGCATTGGAGATGAGTCAGAACTCCATGCGGTTTTATTGGAGCTTTGAAGAGGTAGATAATCACCTGAAGAAAATTATGGGAGATCTCTATCAGAATGTGGTAAATGCTGCGGCGCAGTATGGGATGCCCAAGGATTTGGTGGCCGGAGCAAATATTGCAGGCTTTTTAAAGGTTGCGGATTCCATGCTTGCCTACGGCGTGATCTGAAGGAGGGGTTGGGATGAGCGACTATGCAGCCCGTGTATATAAGCGTCTTAAGGAGAAATACGCAGGGGAGACGGAGTATCTCCAGGCAGTGAAGTCCTGGCTTGATATGATTGAGCCGGCGGTGGATGATCCCCAATATGAGAGGTTGGATCTGCTTTCCCGTATGGTAGAGCCGGAACGCATGCTGACCTTTCTAGTGCCCTGGGAGGATGATCGGGGCCAGATTCATACTAACCACGGCTATCGAGTGCAGTTTAACTGTGCCATTGGGCCTTACAAGGGTGGACTGCGATTTCATCCGTCTGTGACTTCCTCGGTTATCAAATTTCTGGGATTTGAACAGACGTATAAGAATGCGGTGACCGGATTGCCTATCGGCGGAGCTGCAGGCGGGGCTGACTTTGATCCGCAGGGTAAGAGTGATCGGGAGATCATGCGCTTTTGTCACAGCTTTATGCGGGCACTTTACCGCTATATTGGATCAGATACTGATATTCCAGCTGGGGATATTGGCGTAGGGGCGCGGGAAATCGGATATCTCTACGGAGCCTATAAAAAGCTGACTGGCCGGGCAGAGAGCAGCGCTTTGACCGGAAAGGGGCTGACCTATGGCGGCAGTAAAGTCCGCTTGGAGGCGGCAGGAGCGGGCACGGTATATTTTTTGGTGCGAATGTTGGAGAAGAAGAGCGACACCATAGAGGGGAAAAAGCTCTTAGTTTCCGGTTTTGGCAATATGGCCTGCGGTGTGTGCCGGAAAGCGGCGGAGTTGGGCGCTAAGGTGGTAACACTGTCGGGGCCGGATGGATATATCTATGACCCTGATGGAATTACAACAGAGGAAAAGCTGAATTTTGTCCTTTCCTTGCGGGCCAGCAGAGAAGATCGGATTGTACCCTATGCGGAAAAATTTGGTGTTGCCTTTGTCCCGGGACGGAAACCGTGGGAAGTGAAAGGCGATGTGGCGATTCCCTGTGCCACCCAGAATGAGTTGGAGCGCAAAGACGCAGAAAATCTATTGGCTAACGGTGTGAAATATTATGTAGAGGCAGCGAATATGCCTGCGACTCCCGAGGCTTTGCTGCTGCTTCGCTCCAATCCGGCCATCCATGCGGCTGGAGCCAGAGCATCTGGATCCGGTGGTGTTGTTGTTTCGGCGTTGGAAATGGCTCAGAATAGCATTCGATATAGTTGGACCAAAAAAGAGGTGAACGGTCGATTAAAGGAGATTATGTCCTTGATCTATGACGAATCCGCTGCCGCAGCGGAAAAATATGGACTAGGAGATGACCTGATTGCAGGAAACAGCATTGCATCGTTTTTGAAAATCGCCCAAGCCATGATAGCACAGGGCGTTTAATAAGGCGGTGTCAACAGGTCCCATACCTGACCCGCAAAAGCACCGTCTCACCGTGCGGGGCCAGTAAATACAGCGGATAAAGAGCAAAGTGTCGGGATAACGGGCGAAAATGACCGGGCCAGTTGGTAGTATTCCAGAAGCTGAGCTGGTATACTGGAGCTACACCAACGGAGGAGGATACGTATGAGCCTAGGAAGCAGTTTGTACCATGCCCGAAAGAAAAGCGGTCTCTCCCAGGAGAATGTGGCGGAAAAGCTGGGGGTCAGCCGCCAGACCATCTCCAAATGGGAGACGGACGAGACTCTGCCTGATATTCGTCAGTCCAAGCGGCTGGCTATGCTGTACCATATGACCCTGGACGAGCTCATCGAGTTTGACTTTGATGAGCGGCAGGCCCAGGAGATGATCGACAGTGTCAGTGAAGAGGCACAGAAGAAGATCGACTGGAATAAGGTCTGGAGCAAGAAATACCCGGTTTTGGCCACCTATCATGAGACGGTGCGAGTGGATGACTACGCCCCTAAACTCCGGGAAATGCTCACCCAGCTGAGGGTGGATTACCACTATAACCACACAGATGCCCTGCTGGTGCTGAAAGATATTCTAGCCAGAGTCTGGAAAGACGAAGTATAAAGAAGCAACAAGCAACCCGCTCCGGCTTTCAAGTCGGAGCGGGCTGCTTCATATCTTTATTTAGAAAGAAATCCCCGGTGAGTTAAAATGGCCTCTTGAATCCCTTGGGCGGAAATGTCCTCAGCCACAAGAGCAGGTGTGGCACTGTGGGGAGCCAAGGCCTGGGCAGTCACCGGACCGATACACACGGGGACGGGCCCATCCGGGAGGGTACCAAAGGCGTCCAGAAAGAAGTGTACGCCGCTGGCACTGGAAAAGACCAAATAGTCACTCTGCTGGATCTGAGGGAGCAGGCAGTCGCAGTCAAGCTCGGGGGCGCGAAGAGTGTAGAGAGGGATATCCTCCGTTTTGGTGTGGGCGGAAAGCTGGGCAAAGAGCTCCGGAGCGCCGAGAGCAGAGCGGAAGAGGTATACCGGCTGCCCCTGGGGTACCGCCTCCAGCAGGGCCTGGGCCAGGGCTTGAGTGGTGTGAGTGGTGGGACACAGGTCGGCCTGAATGCCGTGGTCGGCCAGCGCGGCGGCGGTGGCCGAACCGATGACAGCAAAGCGGCAGGCGTGAAGTCGGCGCAGGTCCATATGCGCCTGCTTCAGGCGGCGGAAGAAGCAGGAAACTCCGTTCTGGCTGGTGAGCACCACCCAGCCGGGAGAGCCGTCGCACAGAAGATCCCAATCAAAATCACAAGGCAGTTCCTCCAGCTGTGGGGTCAGGGCGGACAAGACCTGAGCGCCCAGAGGGGACAGAGCGGCGCTCAGACGCTGCTGGAGTACAGGGGTTCCCACCGAAGCGATTCGCACTCCCTCCAGAGGGCGGGCGGCAGAAGCGGTGAGATCCAGAGCGGCAGTCTCACCCACCACAATAACTGCGGGGGGCTGGACGCCAGCCTGCTCTGCAGCGGCGGCCAGCTGGTTCAGAGGGGCACGCACCGTGGCGGGATGGGGGGCACAGCCGCCGGAGACTACCGCCGCCGGTGTGTCCGGCGAACGCCCGGCGGCTATCAGCCCTTGGGCGATCTCCCCAAGATGGGACAGCCCCATGAGAAAGACCAAGGTGCCCTCCAGATGGGCCAGCCGGTCAAAATCAGCCAGCACACCCTGGGCAGTGTGGGCAGTCACCACATGGAAGCTGCGGCTCATCCCCCGGTGAGTCACCGGGATGCCTGCCAGGGCGGGGATGGCGATGGCGGAGGAGATGCCAGGCACCACCTGGAAGGGGATACCGGCGGCCTGGAGGGCCAGGGCCTCCTCACCGCCCCGGCCGAACACAAAGGGGTCGCCCCCCTTGAGCCGGGCTACCCGCAGGCCCTTCTGGGCCAGCGCGACCAAGGTGTTGGAGATCTCTTCCTGAGGGGCGTAGTGGCGGCCCAACCGCTTACCCATGTAGATGCGCTGGGCCTGAGGCGGTGCGGCCTGGAGCAGCTCGTCGGCAATGAGGTCGTCGTAGACCACTGCGTCGCACTGGCGCAGCAGCTCCAATCCCCGCAGGGTAATCAGGTCGGCCTGGCCGCAGCCTGCGCCGATGAGGTAGACGCATCCGGTGGAATGGCTCATGAAAGGTCCTCCGTTTCAGGTTGTAGATCAGAGAGCAGAGCGTGGACCTCTGCCTGGGACAGGGGGCGACCGGCCTGCAATGCGGCGGAAAACAGCTGGGACAGGAGCAGGGCGCGCTGCCCCTGGGGCAGGCTGCTCTGCTTTAGTTCCTCCCGCCTGCCATCCATCCAAAGGAGAAGCTCCTCCAGATCAGCGGGGAGCAGCATCTCGATCTGCTCCTTTAGGAGATGGGCGGCCGAGGGACTGGTGCCGCTGGTGGAGATACCGATGGACAGCGGACCCCGGCGGATCAGGGCGGGGAAGAGAAAGGTGCTCTCCTCCCCGGGAGAGGCCACATTGACCGAGATCTGCCGATGGTGACATAACCGGGCAATGCGGCAATTTTCCTCCCGGTCATCGGTGGCGGCAATCACAAAAAAAACGTCGTCCAGCAGGGCGGGGGAGAAGGACTCCCGCCGTACCGTCAGGTTTGGCAAAACCTCCAGTTCCGGGAGCAGAGAGGGGGCACACACTGTCAGATGGGGCCCATAGGGGAGCAGAGCTTGGATCTTCCGGGCTGCCACCCGGCCTCCGCCCACCACCAGGCCAGTTTTCCCCTGGAGGTCAACAAAGAATGGAAAGTAGGCCATAGATGGGCCTCCGTTCAGTCGTAGTAATAGCGCCAGCCACTCTGGGTTTTTACCCGGCAGAGACGGGCGTGGAACACTTCATCCAGAGCGCTGGACTGAAACACTTCTTCTGGTGTACCCTGCTGTACCATCTGCCCTTCCTGGAGCAGGACGCAGCAGTCGGAAAAACGCAGGGCCAGGCACAAGTCATGAAGCACCAGCACCACCGCCGCCCCCTGTCTGGCCAACTGCTGGGAGACGGTCATCAGGTTGAGCTGATGCTGGATGTCCAGGTAGGTGGTGGGCTCGTCCATCAGAATCGTCTGGGTCTCCTGGGCCATGGCCATGGCCAGATAGACCTTCTGCCGCTGACCACCGCTGAGACTCTGTACCGGGCTGTTTGCCAGCTCCCAGGCGTCGGCGCGCTCCATGGCCCGCCGGGCGGCGTCGTAGTCCTCCTTGCGGTAGCGACGGGGGTAGGAGAGGTAGGGAAAGCGGCCGTGGAGCACCATCTTCCGGGCCGTGATATTGGGAATGGTGCGGGACTGGGGCATGTAAGTGATCTTCTGGGCCATCTGGCGGCGGGTGAGCTCCTGGGCCGGGGTGCCGTCGATCCAGATCTGGCCACCTGCCAAGGGATGGAGACCGGCGATGGTGCGCAGGAGGGTGCTCTTCCCGCTGCCGTTGGGGCCGAGAAGGGTGAGTACCTGGCCTGGTTTTAACTCCAGGGAGATGTCCTCTACCACCAACTTGGGGCCGTATCCGGCGCTGACGTGATCGAGCTGAATCATGCGATCCGCCCTCCTCTCTGCCGCAGCAGCAGCCAAATGAAGAAGGGACCGCCTGCCAGGGAGAGTACGATACCTACCGGCAGCTCGAAGGGGGCAAAGAGCATCCGGGCGGCCAGGTCACAGAAGGTGAGCAGGGCTGCGCCGCCCAGAGCGCAGGAGAGCAACAGAGGGCGGCTGTCCTCCCCGATGCAGCGGCGCATGATGTGGGGGACGATCAGTCCCACAAAGCCCAGCAGGCCGGAGAAGCTGACAGCGGCCCCAGCCAGGGCGGCGGCCAGGGCCAAAAAGACCAGGCGCAGTTGCTTGACTGGCAGCCCCAGGCTCCTGGCCGTGTCGGACCCCAGGGCGAGAATGTCCAGCTCACTGGTGAGGGAGAAGAGAATAACCATGGCCACCAGTATGACCCAAAAGGCAGGGGCCAGCCGGTCAAAGGAGAGGTTGGTCAGGCCGCCGATGCGGAAGTCGGAGTAGCCCAGCACAGCGTCGGGGAAGAAGGTGACCACCGCATCAATGCCGGCGCTGAAGATGTTGGACACCGCTACACCGGCCAGGACCAGGGTGATGCGGCTGGCCCCTGTGCGCTCGGCGATGAACAGTACTACCAGGACCCCCAGCAGGGCGCCAAAAAAGGCAGCCAGGGGAGTAAGCCACAGAGCCTTTGGGGCCAGAGCACCCACCAGCACAACCAGCAGTCCGGCTCCGGAATTCACCCCGATAATATTGGGAGCGGCCAGGGGATTATGAAGAACACTCTGGATCACCGCTCCGGATACCGCCAGCGCCATCCCTGCCAGCAGGCACCCGGCGGTGCGAGGCAGACGGGCAAGCAGTACGATGTCGGCCTCCACCGTGCCAGTTACTTGTCCCAGCAGAATCTGGGGCACCTGGATGGGAGAGACAAATACCGGCCCAAAACAGATGCTGGCCAGAGCGGCCAGCACTGTGAGCAGGATCAAAAGAAGGAAGAGCTTTCCCAAACGAGCATTACTGCCATTACTGCGGATAGAGAATGTCGGCCAGCTTTTCATAAGCTTCCCCCCAGCGTGCGTTAGGCTTCAGATTATACAGGGCGTGCTCCAGGGTGTAGAAGTGGTTTTCCTGTACCGCCCGCAGACTTCCCCAGGCTGGATTGGACAGCAAGGTGCGCTCCAGGGTCTCCTGAGCGTCGGTAGGGTCAGAGCCCTGAAGGACCACAAAGATATAGTCCGGGTCGGCGGCCATAATGGCCTCCAGACTCAGATCTTCCAGCAGGGCGCTGTCCTGGTCGGCCACATTTACGCAGCCCAGATCGGCCAGCATCTCTCCCAGCAGAAAGTCCTGGCTGCCCTTGACCTTGCAGCTGGAGCCGGTGGTACGCATGCAGAGTACCGTAGGAGCGGAGCCATCCTGGCGGGCCACGGCCTGCTCGATCTCCTTGCCTACCTCCTCGCCGTACTGGGTGTACCGCTCGGGACAACCGGTCAGCTGAGTGCAGATCTCCAGCATCCGCAGGTAGTCGGAGAAGTGCTGGATGTCAAAGTAGGCCACGGGAATGTTGGCCTGCTCCAAAGAGGTGCGCATATCCACATTGGCAGTGGTGTTGCAGCTGGCCAGAACCAGGTCGGGCTGGGCGGAGAGCAGGATTTCAAAATTGGGTTCCTTCACGCCGCCCAGATCCAGAACCGAGTCATCCAGACCCAGATCAAAGGAGGTCCAGGCGTCATTGGCTGTGGCCACCAGGGAGTCCTGTCCCCCAGCGAGACACCAGATGTCGGCAAAGCTGCCGATGAGAGCGGCCACCCGCTCCGGGCGCTCCACTGTCACCGTGCGGCCCAGGTCGTCGGTAAAGGTGATGGTCTGAGTCTGGGAGGATGAGACGGCGGAACCGCCGCTTTGGGCGTTATTGTCCGAGGAAGAGGCGGAGGGAGCACAGGCAGTCAGCGTGCAGGCCAGCAGGATGGCAGCCAGGGGGCGGAGTGTGGTAAGTTTCATGGGGTCCTCCTAAAAATGGGATTGAACAAAACAGATGTGCCTTTGGGGCATAATCCGCAGGATGTATCATCCACAATACTACTATACTTTCCTTCCTTTCGTCAATTTTTCTTTTCTGACAACATCTATTGAATTTTGTAAACTATAAAAAGCCTGGGGGAAATACAGAAGTCTGTATTTCCCCCAGGCAGATCAAAACTCTTTATTGCTGGGAATGCTGATAGTAATTGATGAGGCAGCCGTCGGCCAGAATCTGACGCTCAGGGCCGGTGAGGTGGCCCAGGGAGACGGGGAAGGAAGTGACCTTGCCCTCGTGGACGGCGTAGGCCGTGGTTTCCTCGCCGCCCTCCAGCAGCACCTTGCGGATGCCGGGGACAAAGACCCAGTCGCCGTTGGTGACTACATCGGCGGACTTTACCAGGAAGGGCAGCATGCCCCAGTTGATGCAGTTGGAGCGGTAGCGCTTGGTGGCGTACTCCATGGCCAGGT
>CABVDR010000031.1 GCA_902497145.1 uncultured Oscillospiraceae bacterium | reverse complement strand
ACCGCCGCCGACGTGAAGTACGCCTTCAACGAGAAGGGCCACGGGGCCATCGTCAACTCCTCCCGGGGCATCATGTGTGCCTGGAAGAAGACCGGCGGCGACGGCCACGACTTCCAGGAGGCGGCCCGGAACGCCGCCATCGCCATGCGGGATGACATCGCCCAGTTTGTGACGGTACTGTAAGTTCAAAACCTCACCATCAGGCAAGACAGGAGGGAGTCTCATGGCAAGACGGTGTATTTTTTGCGGGAAGGAATTCGGCCTGTTCGGAGGCGGTTTGATCACCTGCGGTGACACGGACCAGCCGGTCTGCTCGGACTGTTCTTCGCTTCTGTCTTCCCTCTCCCCCATGGAGCGGGCGGAAAAAGTCCTGGAGACTGGCCGCGCTGTGGAGCCGGAGGCGTTGCAGAAATTTCTGATTCGGGAGAAGAGCCGGCGGGAACAGGAAACCGCCCGGATCCAGCAGGCCCATCAGGCCATCCGTACCGACAAAACCTGCCTGCGGTGTGGCGGTCCCATGGAAAAATACGGGACCAAGCTGTTCCATCTGGGCGATGAGGGTCTGTTGGGGCCGGTGGCCAGAGACGGGCTGTTTGCCTCCTGGCTGGAGGTGGAGATCATCCGGTGTGCCTATTGCGGCAAGGCGGAGTTCTACCTTCCCGAGCCCCCGGAGCTGCCTGAAGTGGAGGAGGAAATGGTCACCTGCCCGGAGTGCGGCACCCGCCACAGCTCCCTGATCAGTTGTCCCCGCTGCGCCATGAATCACGTCTCCGCTCCCCGGACTGAGAAGAAGCGGCAGGACAGCCGTCCCCCCTGGGAAAAATAACAGTCAGACAAAGGTGTGACAACATGAAAGTAGAACGCAAATGCAACATCGTCTCCAAAGAGCAGATGGGAGACGCTATCTATATGACTTTGGCGTGCGGCGACATGGTCCGCACCTCTTTTAAAGCCCCCGGACAGTTTGTCCATGTGAAGTGCGGCGAGGGTCTGCTCCTCCGCCGCCCCATCTCCGTGTGCTCCTGCCAGGAGGGCGAGTCCGAGGACCTGCTGACCATCGTCTTTGAGGTGCGGGGCGAGGGCACCCAGTGGCTGGCCCGCCGCCCTGTGGGCCACAGCCTGGACGTGCTGGGTCTGGCCGGCAACGGCTTTTCCATGAAGCCGGAAGGCCGCTACCTGCTGGTAGGCGGCGGCATCGGCATCCCCCCTATGCTGGGCTGCGCCCAGTACACCAGCGGCAAATCCACTGCTATTTTGGGCGGCCGCTCTCAGGATAAAATCATTCTGGCCGACCGTTTCCAGGACGAGTGCGCCAAGGTGCTTATCGCCACCGACGACGGCTCCCTGGGCCATCACGGCTTTGTGGACGCTCTGGTCCGTCAGGAGCTGAGCGAGGATAAAAACTATGACGCTGTGCTGGCCTGTGGCCCCAAGCCCATGCTGCGGAATGTGACCAAGGTGGCTGAGGAGTTCGGTATCCCCTGCCAGGTGTCTATGGAGGAGCGGATGGGCTGCGGCGTAGGCGCCTGCCTGGTGTGCGCCTGCGACATGGCCGACGGCTCCCGCAAACATGTGTGCAAAGACGGCCCTGTCTTTGACTCCAAGGAGGTGGACTGGAATGCCTAATGTGGATCTAAGTGTCACCCTGGCCGGGATGACCATGAAAAACCCCATCTGTGTGGCCTCCGGCACCTACGGCTTTGGCCGGGAATACGGTCAGTTCTACGATCTCAGCGAGTTGGGCGGCATCTGTGCCAAGGGTCTGACCCTCCACCGCCGGGAAGGAAATCCCGCCCCCCGTATTGCTGAGACGCCTATGGGCATCCTAAACTCGGTGGGACTGCAAAACCCTGGAGTGGATGCCTTTATCGCGGAAGAACTGCCCTTCCTGCGGCAGTACGACGTAAAAGTCATCGCCAACATCTCGGGCAACACCCCGGAGGAGTACGGCATTATGTGTGAAAAGCTCTCCCAGGCTGGGGTAGATATGATTGAGGTCAACATCTCCTGCCCCAACGTAAAGGCAGGCGGTCTGGCCTACGGCACCCGGCCGGAGCTGGCCCGGGAGGTCACCCAGGTGGCCAAGGCCCACGCTGGTAAGGTCCCTGTGATGGTCAAGCTCTCCCCCAATGTCACCGACATCACCGAGATTGCCCGGGCGGTGGAGGACGGGGGCGCTGACGCCGTGTCCCTTATCAATACGTTGCGGGGGATGCGCATTGACGTAAACACCCACCGACCCATTCTGAAGATGAACACCGGCGGTCTGTCCGGACCTGCGGTGCTGCCTGTGGCGGTGCGCATGGTGTGGGAAGTGGCTCAGGCGGTGAAGATCCCCATTCTGGGCATGGGCGGCGTGAGCAAGGGCTCTGACGCGGCCCAGCTGATGCTGGCTGGCGCCACCGCTGTGGCAGTGGGCACCGCTATGTTCGCCGACCCCTTCGTGCCCATCAAGGTGCGGGACGAACTATCTGATATCGCCGCCCGGCAGGGTTATGACCATGTGGCTCAGCTGACCGGAGGCGTCAAGCCCTGGAACTGAGGGTATCCGACAAGGAGGGAGTGCCATGCTGGAAGAACTGATTGCCCTGCTTCTGCCACCCATCATCTCTATCTGCGAACTGATGGGCATCTTTGTGGTGGCGGTTTCCGCTGTACGCGCCTTCTGGAATTACTGTAAAGGCCTGGTCACCCACGTCCCTCTGGATGTAAAGTTTGACCTGGCTAACGGACTGGCCACCAGTCTGGAATTCAAAATGGCAGCTGAGATCCTGAAAACGGTGTTGGTACGGGATCTGAATGAACTGGTCGTCCTGGGAGCAGTGGTGTTGCTGCGGGCACTGCTGTCTCTGCTCATCCACTTTGAAATGAAGTCCCACGGCTGATCTCTTTTGCAAAGGACTGGAACAATATGACAACTATTTATCTCATTCGCCATGCAGAGGCAGAGGGCAACCTCTACCGCCGCATCCACGGCTGGTACGACGCCTTGGTGACCCCGAATGGGGAGCGTCAGATCCAGGCGCTGCAGCAGCGTTTTGACTCGGTCTCCATTGACGCCGCCTACTCCAGCGACCTTATCCGCACCCAGCTCACCGCCGGGGCCATCTGTATTCCCAAAAATCTGCCCCTCCACCTGGACCCCGGCCTGCGGGAGATCCATATGGGAGACTGGGAGGATAAGACCTGGGGCGAGGTACGCCACTTTGACGGCGAGCGTCTCACCCTCTTCAACCACTCTGATCCCTCCTTCCGGGCCCCCGGCGAGGGAGAGGATCTCGGTTCCCTTGGGAATCGGGTCTATCATGCCGTGCGCTCCATTGCGGAAAAGCACCCCGACCAAAATATCGCACTCTTCAGCCATGGCACTGCCATCCGGCAGTTTTTGGGCAAGGTGAAGGGCGTGGATCCCCAGCACTGGAACGAACTGCCCCACTTTGACAACACCGCCGTCACCTGTCTGGCCTGGGACGGAGACGCCTTTCACATCGTCTATGAGGGGGACAACTCCCACCTGGACGAGTCCATCTCTACCCTGGCCCGGCAGACCTGGTGGCGCGTCGGTCAGAAAGCGGAGGACATTAACCTGCGGTTCCGCCCCCTGGACCCGGAAAAGGAGCAGGAGCTCTACCTGGCTGCCCGGCGGGACACTTGGATCACCGTCCACGGTACGGAGCTGCCCTTTGACGGTCCTGGCTTCTGGGAGGTGGCTCAGCGGGATCTTGACCAGTCCCCCTGGGGGGTATCGGTGGCCATGTCCGGCGACCAGTTTGCCGGCATGATCCAGATGGATCTGGAGCACTACCGCGATGCCAACGCGGGTTACATCCCCCTGTGCTACATGTCCCCCGAGTTTCGCAATCACCGTCTGGGGGTACAGCTTTTGGGACACGCGGTATCCTTTTTCCGCCGTCAGGGCCGTCAGAGTCTGCGCCTGCGCTGCGCGCTGAATAATGACCACGCCCAGCACTTCTATGACAAATATGGCTTCCACAAGATCGGCGTAGAGGAGGGCAAGTGGTTCCCTCTGGATATTCTGGAAAAGCCCATCGACCGCCCGGATATCCCCTACATAGCAAAATAAAGGAATTTCTGCGGGACACCCGGTGTCCCGCATTTTATACCAAGGAAGAGAGGTTTCCCCATGGGATTTGACCGCGACCTATTTTTACCTGTAAGTAAGGAGGACATGGCCCGGCGGGGCTGGGACAGCTATGATGTGCTGCTCATCACCGGCGATGCCTACGTGGACCACCCCTCCTTCGGCCCCACCATCATCGGCCGGGTGCTGGAGGCGGAGGGCTATCGGGTGGCCATTCTGTCCCAGCCGGACTGGCACAGCGCCGCCCCCTTTCAGGCCCTTGGCCGCCCCCGCCTGGCGGTAATGATCTCGGCGGGCAACCTGGACTCCATGGTAGCCCACTACACCGCCGCCCGGAAGCGCCGCCACGACGACGCCTACTCCCCTGGCCGGAAGGCGGGCCTGCGCCCCGACCACGCCACAGTGGTCTACTCCAACCGGGTAAGGGAGGCCTTTGGGGACATTCCCATCATCATCGGCGGGCTGGAGGCCTCCCTGCGTCGCTTCGCCCACTATGACTACTGGGAGGACAAAGTCCGCCGCTCCATCCTCTTTGACGCTCAGGCGGACATTCTCACCTACGGCATGGGGGAGCTGGCCTCCAAGGAAATCATTTCCCGCCTGGCCAGCGGTACTCCGGTGGACGAGATCACCGACGTGCGTGGCACCTGCGTAGCTGCCCCCCACCCCGGCGTGTGCGCCTACCCCTGGGTGGAGGTACCCTCCTTTGAGGAGGTCGCTTCCAGCAAGGAGGCCTACGCCCGGGCCAACATGGTGGAGTACAACGAGCACGACCCCTTTGTGGGCAAGGCCATTCTGCAAAAGCACGGCCGCCAGTTCCTGCTGGTCAACCCTCCCGCCCGGCCCCTCACCACCGCAGAGATGGACGAGGTGGCGGAGCTGCCCTATGTGCGGGAACCCCACCCCATGTACGACGAAATGGGCGGCGTGCCCGCCATTGAGGAGGTACGCTTCTCAGTGACTCACAACCGGGGCTGTTTCGGGGCCTGCAACTTCTGCTCCCTAGCCTTCCACCAGGGGCGGGTCATCTCCTGCCGCAGCCACCAGAGCGTGATTCGAGAGGTGAAAGCTCTGACCGAGCACCCCGGCTTTAAGGGCTATATCCACGACGTGGGCGGCCCCTCGGCCACCTTCCGCCGCCCCTCCTGCCAGAAGCAGCTCAAGCACGGCATGTGCAAAAACCGCTCCTGTCTCGCCCCCAACGCCTGCCCCAACCTAGACGCCGACCACACCGACTATATGATGCTCCTGCGCAAGCTGCGGGAGATCCCCAAGGTGAAGAAGGTGTTCATCCGCTCCGGCATCCGCTTTGACTACCTGATGAAGGACCCCAGCGGGGAGTTTTTCACCGATCTGGTCCAGTACCACATCTCCGGCCAGCTGAAGGTGGCCCCGGAGCACTGCGTCAACCACACTCTGGACTATATGGGCAAGCCCCATATCGAGGTCTACGAAAAGTTCCGGGAGAAGTATTTTAAGCTCAACCGCCGCTACGGCAAGGACCAGTACCTGGTCCCCTATCTCATCTCCTCCCACCCCGGCTGCACCCTGGAGGACGCGGTACAGCTGGCGGTGTGGCTCAACAAGCAGGGCCACATGCCGGAGCAGGTCCAGGACTTCTATCCCACTCCCGGCACCCTGGCCACCTGCATGTGGTACACTGGCCTGGACCCCCGGACCATGAAGCCGGTATTTGTCCCCAAGACGCCCCACGACAAGGCTCTCCAGCGGGCTCTTATGCAGTGGAGAAAGCCCCAGAACCGGGCTCTGGTGCTGGAGGCCCTCCACAAGACGGGCCGGGAGGACCTTATCGGCTACGGCAAGCACTGCCTTATCCGCCCCGGCAAGGGGCAGTCCTACGTGGCACAGGGCGGCAAGGACAGCCGTCCTGCTGCCCCCAAAGGAAAGGACAGGACTACTCCCCGCGGCAAAAAGGGCTCCGGCGATCCCCGGAAGGAGCGCTTTGACGGGCGGCACACGGTGGAAAAGAAGAGTGCCCCCAGCACCCCCAAGCGCAAGGCGGGCTGGGCCAAGCCCGCGGTGAAAAAGGGCACCAAGGGACGGAAAAAGCATTAAAGAGCAAAGGACGGAAAGCTTGAAGCTTCCGTCCTTTGTGTTATTTTATCGAAAATTCTCTTTTGCGTAGGCCTCCAGCTCGCCCCGGAACTGGGGGTGGGCCACCGAGATCATAGCCCTGGCCCGCTCCGGCAGAGACAGGCCGGACAGCTTGACCACCCCGTATTCCGTGGCCACATACTGGACCATCCCCCTGGGAGCGGACACTGTGCTGCCTGCCGGAATGAAGGGGACGATATTGGACTTGAGGGTCCCGTCCTTGGCCTTTCGGGCGGAGTTCATGCAGATGAACCCCTTTCCGCCGGGGGAGCGGAAGGCCCCCTCCAAGAAGTCCAGCTGGCCGCCGGTACCAGACAGCTGCCGGGTCCCCGCCGACTCGGCGTTCTCCTGTCCCATCAGGTCCAGCTGCACCCCGCCGTTGATGCTGATGAAGTTGGACATCTGACCCATTCTCTCTGGGGAGTGGACATAGTCCACGTCGGCGGGGCGGAAGAGCTGAGGCTTCTCCTCAAGCCAGTCGTAGAGCTCCTGGGAGCCCATGGCCAGGTTCCAGGTGGCGTAGCCCCGGTCTACCTCCTTGCAGGCGTTGGTGAGCTTGCCCGCCCGGTAAAGGGTAAGGAAGGCGTCGCTGATGGTGCCGGTATGGCAGCCCAGGTCCTTCAAATCGGATTGGGCCAGCATCTGGGCCACGGTAAAGGGCACGCCGCCCACACCCAGGGACAGCACCGCCCCATTGGGGATCTCCTCCACCACCCGCTTGGCGATCTGGATGTCGATTTCCGTCGGCTCCTTGTAGGAGCGAGTGGGCAAGGGCTCATGCTCCCCCTCCACGATGTAGTCGGCCTCGGACAGGTGGACCCGGTGGGAGCCTTCCACCCCCTGGAGGGTGGGCAGATGCTCGTTGATTTCAAAGACCACCGTCCGGGCCGCTTCAAAAATGGTGCGCCAGGCGTAGTTGGAAATACCCAGGCCGCAGTACCCCTTCTCATCGGGCTTGGACACGGGCACAAAAGCCACATCCACCCGGATGTGATGACGGTAGTACTGGGGCAGATAGCGCAGGAGCATGGGCATGAAGGTACAAAGCCCCCGGCTCTGGAGCTTACGCTCGTAGTCCCCGATGTGCCAGCTGTAATAGTGGAAGGCCTTCTGCTCCGGGTCCTGCTCCACCGCCTCGATGCGGGGCCGGATCACCAGGCCGCCCCGGATCTTGACGTCAGTAAGCTCATCTTTCCGCGCTGCCAGGGCCCGGTCCATCAGGTCCGGGAAGCCCCCGCCGAAGCCGTAGTCCACCCAGTCGCCGCTGCGTACCGCCCGTCGGGCCGCCTCCTCCGGGGAGACCAGTTTGCTTCTGTAATCAGAGATCATCGATTGTCTCCGCCTCCTCACCGGGCTCGGCCTGGCACAGACCGAACACAAAGTTAGCCAGGGCCTCCACCCGGTCCGCCTCGTCCTCGGGCCAGCCGTCCTCCCCCATGTGGTTTACCACCAGCACCGGCAGCTCGCAGTTGTAGACCTCCCGGGCCACCTCCCGCTCCACGCCGTCGGCCACCCGGCCAGGGCCGCCGTTGACGATGATCCCCTTCACGTTGGGCAGGGCGTGGACCTGCTCCAGGGTAATGTCGTAGGGGTGAAGCTCACAATACACGCCTAGGGATTGAATCTCCCGGATCAGGCGCTGATTTTCCCGGCTGCCCAGATCCAGGACCAGAATCATATCCTTCATGGTGTTCCTCCTGATTTTTGTTTTTTACGGATAATATCGCCCCATTGTACCATATCCAGCGTGCCTCTCACAATCCTGAATTTCCCCATGGATTGATTCCACTGCCGGAACATGGTACAATTTGATCACTTGAACAAGCAAGGATGTTGCAAATGGAACCAAAACAACTTTCCGTGGGCATTCTGGCCCACGTCGATGCTGGCAAGACCACCCTGTCGGAGGCTCTCCTGTACCGGGGTGGTCGGCTTCGAAAACTGGGGCGGGTGGACCACCAGGACGCCTTTCTGGACACTGATCGGCAGGAGCGGGAGCGTGGCATCACCATCTTCTCCAAGCAGGCGGTGCTGCCTCTGAACGACCTCACCATTACTCTGCTGGACACACCGGGGCACGTGGACTTCTCCACCGAGATGGAGCGCACTCTCCAGGTGCTGGACTACGCCATTCTGGTCATCAGCGGCACCGACGGAGTCCAGGGCCACACCCGGACCCTGTGGCAGTTGCTGGCCAGGTACCACATCCCCACCTTTCTTTTTATCAACAAGATGGACTTGCCCGGGGCGGAGCGTGCCGCCCTTTTGGCAGGTCTGAAGGCCGCCTTTGGGGAGGGCTGCGTGGACTTTGACCCCACCCAGGACCGGGATGCCTTTGGGGAAAACGTGGCAGTGTGCGACGAGGGGATTTTGGAACAGTACCTGGAGACAGGGACCCTGGAGGAGGAAAACATCGTCTCCCTCATCCGCCACCGGAAGGTCTTTCCCTGCTACTTCGGCTCCGCCTTAAAGGTAGAGGGGGTGGACGAGCTGCTGGAGGGACTGGAGCGCTACACCGCCGCTCCCCTCTACCCCCAGGAATTCGGCGCCCGGGTATTCAAGATCGCCCGGGACCCCCAGGGGGGCCGCCTCACCTACCTGAAAGTCACCGGCGGGTGTTTAAAAGTAAAGGATCTGCTCACCAACCAGCGCCCTGACGGAAGTCTCCCGCCCGACCAGGTATGGCAGGAGAAGGCCGACCAGCTGCGCATTTACTCCGGCGCACAATTTCAGGCGGTGGACCGGGCTCCAGCGGGGACGGTGTGCGCCGTCACCGGACTGAGCCGCACCTTCCCCGGCCAGGGGCTGGGCTTTGAGGGTGCCTCCCCCCTGCCGGTGTTGGAGCCGGTACTTACCTACCAGGTGGAACTCCCTGAGGGGGCCAACGTTCACACGGCCCTCAAACAGCTCAGCCAGCTGGAGGAGGAGGACCCCCAGCTCCACGTGGCCTGGGATGAGCACAGCCGGGAGATCCATTTACAGCTCATGGGCCAAGTCCAGTTGGAGGTACTCAAGCAACTGATTGCCGACCGCTTTGGCCTGGAAGTCTCCTTCGGCCAGGGCAGCATCATCTACAAGGAGACGATCTTGGAGCCGGTGGAGGGGGTGGGCCACTTCGAGCCCCTACGCCACTACGCCGAGGTCCATCTTCTGCTGGAGCCTGCCCCCCGGGGCAGCGGCCTACACTTTGACACGGCCTGCAGCGAGGACGTGTTGGACCGAAACTGGCAGCGGCTCATTTTGACCCATCTCATGGAAAAGGAGCACCGGGGCGTGCTCACCGGCTCCCCCATCACCGACATGCGCATCACGCTGCTCACCGGCCGCGCCCACCCCAAGCACACGGAGGGCGGCGACTTCCGCCAGGCCACCTACCGAGCGGTGCGCCAGGGGCTGAAAATGGCCCAGAGCGTACTGCTGGAGCCCTGGTACCAGCTGCGGCTGGAGCTGCCCCAGGAGCAGGTGGGCCGGGCTATGTCCGACGTACAGCGGATGGGAGGCAGCCTGGAGCTGTCCGAAACCACAGGGGATCAGTGTGTCCTCACCGGCTCCGCCCCGGTCTCCCAGGCCCGGGACTATGCCCTGGAGGTAGCGGCCTATACCCGGGGCCAGGGGCGGCTCTTCTGCACCCTGGACGGTTACCGCCCCTGCCCCGACCAGCAGGCAGTAGTGGACGCCATCGGCTACGACAGTGACCGGGACCTGGACAACCCCGCCGACTCGGTGTTCTGTGACCACGGGGCTGGCTTTGTGGTGAAATGGGACCAGGTACGCCGGTACATGCACGTGGACAGCGGCCTCGCTTTTGATGCCCCGGAACCGGCAGAGGCGGAGTTTCGGCCAACTGCTCCCCGGAAAGGTTCTGTGTATTCCGGTTCAATAGAGGCCGACAAAGAACTCCAGGCCATCTTTGAGCGCACCTACGGCCCCATCAAGGCCCGGGACCTGCGCCCCCAGCCCAAGCCCCGGAAGCGGGACGAGCTGCCCGAATATCAAGCCATCAAAACCCCGGAGCAGCTGGGGCCGGAGTACCTGCTGGTAGACGGCTATAACATTATCTTTGCCTGGGACGAGCTGAAGGCCATCGCCCAGGACAACCTGGACGCCGCCCGGCAGCGGCTGATGGACATTTTGGAAAACTATCAAGGCTACCGCAAGTGCCAGGTCATCCTGGTCTTTGACGCCTACCGGGTGCCCCGGGGGGTGGGTGAGGTGGTCCACTACCACAACATCCATGTGGTCTACACCAAAGAGGCCGAAACTGCCGACGCCTACATTGAAAAGGCCACCTACGAGCTCAGCCGGAAGAAGTACCGGGTACGGGTGGCTACCTCCGACTACGCGGAACAGCTCATCATCTTGGGTCACGGAGCCCTGCGCCTGTCGGCCACAACCTTCCACGCCGAGGTGGAGCAGGCCGCCGGGGAGATCTCCGCTCTGCTCCGGCGGCAGAACAGCGCATCCGCCCCCTCCCGCCCTATCCAGCATGCTATGGAGCGGGCCCAGAACCGCCGCACTTGACGGGGCGGGCTCTCCATGTTAAAATGTCAATAATCGCCTGGCAGAAGCCGGCACCTTTTTTTGCCCCCGCATTTCCTGCAATCAATACCGTGAAGGTATGTTCCGCCCTGAAGGGTGAAGCCGCCTTTGCGGTATTTTTTGTAAAGGAGTTTTGTTCATGTACGCAACCGCATCCCTTTTCCGCCTGCGCATCAAGCGCCTGGTCCTGTCCGCCCTCATGCTGGCGCTGGCCTATATTCTCCCCTTCTTCACAGGGAACTTCCCCCAGATCGGCTCTATGCTGCTGCCTATGCACCTGCCGGTGCTGCTGTGCGGCTTTTTGTGCGGCGGTCCCTGGGGGGCTCTGGTGGGCTTTATTGCGCCCCTGATGCGCTCGGTACTTACCGGCGGCTTTCCTCCCATGTTCCCCACTGCCCTGGCCATGGCCTTTGAGCTGGCCGCCTACGGTTTCCTCTCCGGCCTGCTCTACCGCCGTCTGCCCCACTCCTGGGTGGGCACCTACGCCTCCCTGGTAGTGGCTATGATCGGCGGCCGGATCGTGTGGGGCATTGTCGAGGTGGTCTTGCTCACCTCCACTGGCAGCGCCTTCACCTTCGCCGCCTTTGTGGCAGGCGCCTTTACCAACGCCATCCCCGGCATTATCCTGCAGCTGGTGGCCCTGCCTGCTATTGTCCGTGCCCTGGACAAAGCCAATCTCATCCCTCAGGAGTGATTTCATGAATTCCCTGGCCTCTCTGCTGGACCAACACGTCCGCAGCCACCCGGAGCTGGAGCTCCAGGACGCCATTAAATTTCTCTACCAGAGCTGCATGGGCCCCAGCCATTTGGGGCTGGACCTCCAGGCCGCTCAGGATTGGGTGGAGGCGGAGTGGGCCGATGTGGCTGGGGACGCTGATGTGCCCTCCATCGAGCCTCTGGGGGGCGGCCTGTGCCGCCTGTCCCTGGCTGCCTGCAAGGGACAGGGACTGGAGCCATCCACCCTGACCGCTCTTTTCTTGGAAACGGCTCAGACGGTGACCTCCAACCGGAAGGACCTGGAAAACAGCCTGAAGCTGCTCTATAACCTGCCCTTTCCACGGGATGAGGTCGACCAAGCTTTGGAGGCGTACCGCGCCGCCGGGATGCCCTCGGTCCACCACAGTGCCCGGTACCGCAAGGCCTATGCACCTGCTTACCGGGTGGTGGAGCAGGATCTGGCCCGGCTGCTGCCTCTGCTCTCCGCCATCGACCGCCACCGCCGCACCCATCCCCAGACCCTGGTGGCTTTAGACGGCCCCTGCGCCACAGGAAAGACCACCTTGGGCGGTTTTCTTTCCAGGCTCTACCACTGTCCTCTGTTCCACATGGATGACTTCTATCTGCCTCCGGAGCAGAAAACCGCTCAGCGGCTGGCCCAGCCGGGGGGCAATGTGGACGCGGAGCGCTTCTTCCTGGAAGTACTCTCTCCCCTCTCTCAGGAGAAAACGGTACGCTACCGCCCCTACCGCTGCCACTCCGGCACGCTGGGGGACGAGATCGTGGTTTCCCCCGCCTCCCTGGCCGTGGTGGAGGGGGTATATGCCCTGCGGCCGGACCTGCGTTCCTACTACCACATCAAGTGTTTTCTGGACGCTCCCTGGTCCACCCGCCGTGCCCGTCTGCTGAACCGAAACGGAGCAGAGGGACTGGATCGCTTTGAAAAGCTATGGATTCCCTTGGAGGATGCCTATTTTCGGGCCTTTCCCCTTCGCCAGGAGTGCGATGTCGTGCTTGATAACGCATAAAAAACCGCTGCCAAACATGTAAGTTTGGCAGCGGTTTTCTCATCTTTTCTCCACAAAAGCACTAATTTCCGTCTGGGCCTGAGCCAACTGGGCACGGATAGGCAAATGCTGGGGGCACAGCCGCTCACACCGGCCGCAGCGGTAGCACTGATCGGGTCGGGCCTCGGCCTCCAGCCCCTTCCAATTTCGCCGGGTGACTGCTTTATTTTGATACATCTCCATGCTGTTCCAGATGCGGAAGCTCTTGGGAATATCCACGCCTGCCGGGCAGGGCATACAGTACCGGCAGCCGGTACAGCCGTTTTTCACCCGCTGGGCCAGACGGCGGGCGGTCTCCTGAACAGCCGCCTGCTCCTGGTCCGACAGGGGTCGGAAGTTGCTGAAGGTGTTCAGGTTATCCTCCAACTGCTCCATGCTGCCCATGCCGCTGAGTACCACCTTCACGCCCGGCAGGCTGCCTACCCAGCGCATGGCCCAGGATGAGGGGGTGGCTTCCGGGTCCAGGGCTTGGAGGGGCTCCAGCACCTCTTCCGGAGGCTGGGCCAGCAGGCCGCCCTTCACCGGCTCCATGATGATCAGCGGGACTCCCAGCTCCAAGGCCAGATCATGGCCCCGCAGACCGGCCTGAATATTCTGGTCCATATAGTTGAGCTGGATTTGGCAAAAATCCCAATCCCTGGCCCGTAAAATCTCTTCAAAGGCCTCATACTCGTCATGGAAGGAGAAGCCAAACCAGCGGAACTTCCCCTCCCGGTGGCACTGCTCCAGAAAGTCCACTACCCCCAGCTCCTGCATCTTCTTCCAGGTGCGGCCGCTGAGGCTGTGGAGGAGGTAAAAGTCAAAGTGATCAGTCTGAAGCCGCTCAAACTGCTTGGCAAAGATGTCCTTCGCCTGCTCCAGGCTGTCGATGATACTGCACGGCATCTTGGTGGCCAGACAGTAGCTGTCCCGGGGGTACTGGGAAAGGATACGGCCCAGCATAGGCTCGCTCTCCCCGTCGTGGTAGAACCAGGCAGTGTCATAGTAGGTGACCCCCGCCTCCATGGCCCGGCCAATGAGCTGCCTGGCCTTCTCCTCATCCACAGTGTGATCCTTGTTCAGGGGAAAGCGCATGCAGCCGTAGCCAAGCAGAGAGGGTTGCAGCGTCATCCCCGGTTTTTCCATACGGTAGTCCATCAGATGTCCTCCTCTTCCAAATAGCGGGCGGCCTCTTCCACCGCCAGCTTGACATAGCCGGCTAGCCCCATCTCCTGGGTACCAGCCACCCATACGCCGCAGCTGTTCATGGGAATCAGGAATTTTTTGGCCCGGCAGCTGCCCACCGCCTGAGCCATGCGGGGCGTGACCTCTCCCAGAATAGCGTCCGAGACCACGATGCCCATGGGGCCCAAAACCGCGTCGGCGTCCTGCACGCCCCGCACCACCGGGTTTTCGCCGGTGGCTGCCTGATCCGCTCCCGCCTTCTGCATAGTGGAGGTGGCTACCCCGTTGGTACCGATGACCAGGACCTTGGCCTGGGGCATTCTTGCCCGGACCGCCTCCACCAGCAGTTTACCCAGACGGCCCCCCTGGCCGTCGATAATCACGATCTTCTTCATACTCTCTCCTTGTGTTCTCTTTCTCAGCAGCCCAGGAAGGACTCCAGCTCCTCCATCCGCTCCACGCCGTGCTGGTAGCCCTCACCCCACAGCAAGCGCAGCTTTTCCACGTTGTGCTCGATGCGCCCCACCCCGTGAAGGGAGTCGGGAGCAAAGATCATCACCTTCCCCTGGCGCTCCAGCTCAAAGAGTTCCTTCCTGTCCGCGTTATACTTCTCCGCCCGCTCCCGCATAGTCTGGCAGAAGTTGGGGTACTGGCGGTAGCGCCGCTCGATAAGGGGCTGGAGCTTCTCCGCCTTGCGCACAAAGTCCCGGGGCTTGGTCAAAATCACAATGGCCCGGTCGCACCCCTGCTCAAAGGCCCGGCGGAAGGGAATGGCGTCGGCCGCCCCGCCGTCCATGTAAGGCTTGCCGTCCAAGTAGTAGATGGGGAACATCAACGGCAGGGCACAGGTGGCCTGAAGGAGCAGGAACTTCTCGTCCCGCCGGGGCACCTCCATATACTCCGCCTTACCGGTATCCAGATTGGTCACCACCGCCTCAACGTTGCCTGGAAACTTCTCAAAGGTGTCATAGTCAAAGGGGACCAGCTCGTTGGGGATGGTCTCATAGGAGAACTCCAGACCGAAGTAGCTGCGGTTGTGCTTATCCACCAGATTCTTCAGGCCCATATACCGCCGGTCGTTGACAAAGCGGGTGAGGATCTCCAGATTGCGCTGGGGCTGCTTGGAAACGTAGCTCACCCCGTAGGCAATCCCCGCCGAGACCCCGATCACATAATCTACCATCAGATCCTTGGAGAGCATGGCATCCAGCACACCGGTGGAATAAATGGTGCGCAGGGCGCCCCCCTCCAATACCAAACCAGTTTTCATGGTCGAAAAACTCCTTTCCGGAACAAAAGGCCTTAAATTGGCCTTATGGTACCAATTCCACAGAATATATTATACCTCTGTCTGCGCGTTATTGTAAATATCACATTGACAACCTACTACATTGGGGGGTATTATATATGACAACAAAAATTACAGGAGGCGACCAACTATGGCCAAGATTTTTCACAGCGTGGAGGAACTCATTGGGCACACTCCCCTGTTCCACCTGGAGACCAATGCCCAGACTGGCGCTAAGCTGCTGGTGAAGCTGGAGTTTCTGAACCCCGGCGGCAGCACCAAAGATCGGGCTGCCCTGTCCATGATTCAAAATGCTGAATCCCAGGGCCGTCTGACTCCCGGCGGCACTATTATTGAGCCCACCTCGGGCAACACCGGTATTGGACTGGCCTGCGTGGCCGCCAGCCGGGGCTATCACCTGATTCTCACCATGCCTGACACCATGAGCACGGAACGCCGGGCCATGCTGGCTGCCTACGGGGCTCAGCTGGTACTCACCCCTGGCGCCCAGGGGATGCAGGGGGCAGTGGACAAGGCCGAGGCTCTTTCTAAGGAGATTCCCGGCAGCATCATTGCCGGCCAGTTTGAAAACCCCGCCAACCCCGCCGCCCACTACCGTACTACCGGCCCCGAAATCTGGGAGGACGCCCAGGGACAGGTGGATGCCCTGGTGGCCTGCGTGGGCACCGGCGGCACGATCACCGGCACCAGCCGCTATCTGAAGGAGCAGAACCCCGCCCTCCACGTGGCAGCGGTAGAACCTGACGCATCCCCCCTGCTCTCCGGCGGAAAGGCTGGCCCCCACCAGATCCAGGGTATCGGTGCCAACTTCATCCCCGCTGCCCTGGACCGCTCTGTGCTGGACGAGGTGGTCCGTGTCACCGATGAGCAGGCCTTCCAGACCGGCCGGGAGATGGCCAAACGTTTCGGTCTGTTGGTAGGCATCTCCTCCGGCGCCGCCGTGTGGGCCGCCCGGCAGCTGTGCACCCGGGAGGAGTTCCGGAACAAGACGGTGGTGGCCATACTTCCCGATTCCGGCGACCGCTACTTCTCCTCCCCCATGTTTGCACAGGACTAAACGGATTTCCTCCTATGTACCGCAATTTTTCTTCCTTTTTATCTAATTTTTTCTTGTTCTTTAAGGAAAAATTGTGTATAATTTACATGCATAGGAGGGTGATTCGCATGGCAACATTAAAGGATATCGCCGCCGCCACCGGGATTTCTGTCTCTACCATTTCCCGGGTTCTCAACCAAGATGAGAGCATCAGCGTCACCTCTCAGACTCAGCAGAAAATCCTGGATGCGGCCCAGGCGTTGGGTTATGTTCCGGTGCGCAGCCGGAAGTCGGAGGGGGATCGCGCCTTAAAAATGGGCATTGCCCAGATGTTTGAAACGGATCAGGTAATGCAAGATCCCTATTACCTGTACATGAAAAACGCCCTGGAACAGGTATGCTTCTCCCGGGGGATCGTTACCATCCCTCTTTTCCGGGACAAAGAGGACAACTTCGCCATGCAGGGAGAAGGAAAGCTGGACGGCATTTTTGCCATCGGAAGCTTCACCTGGCAGGAGATCCGCAGCTTTCAGCAGCTGAGCCGCCACGTGGTCTTTGTGGACTCGTCGCCGGATGACGAACAGTTTTTCTCCGCTGTCCCCAACTTCCATCTGGGGGTGCGGCAGGCCCTCAACCACCTGCTGGACGCGGGCCATGTGAAGATTGGCTTTATCGGCAGCCACTTTACCCTGCAGGAGACTCACGACCTGAAACTGGACGCCCGTCTGTACTACTTCCGCAACGGCCTGCAGGACAAGGGGCTCTATCACCCGGAGTGGGTATTGGACTGCGAGATGAACTCTCCCTCCGCCTACGAAACTCTCCGTCGAGCCCTGAAAGAGTGGGAACAGCTGCCCACCGCCCTGTTTATCTCGTCCGATTCCATGGTGCAGGGAGTGTTGCGGGCTCTGGATGAGGCCGGGCTGTCCATTCCGGATCAGATCAGTCTCATTGCCTTTAATGACACACCCCTCTCCCAAAATGCCACCCCGCCCCTCTCCTCGGTACGGGTTTTGCAGCAGGAGCTGGCAGTGGCGGCCATGACTGCCATGGATCTCAGTCGCTCCGGCATCCAGTATCCGTTTAAAACCGTGGTCCCTTGTGTCTTTGTGGACCGACGCAGTGTTTCAAAGGCAAAAAAATAAGCAAAAATGTGCCGCGGAACTTCCGCGGCACATTTTTTGTTCATTGCAGGACCCCCTGATCCTCATAAAACTCCTGAGCCCCCGGATGCAAAGGAATCGGCAGATCTTGGCAGACAAATTCCCGATTCAGCATCTCCCGCATGGAGGGATGCTCTTCTGCCAAGCGGTCAGTCGCCGCCCAGATCTCCTGGGTTAGCCGATAGACCAACAGATCATCCATGGATGCGTCCACACACAGCAGGCACTTCACCCCAAAGGTGGTGACGTCTTCCTTCTGTCCTGCATAGGTACCGGCAGGAATCACTACCGAGCGATAAAACTGATTCTGTTCCAAGATGCTGTCCAACTCTTCCTGGGTATACTTCAGCAGGGTACATGGCTTCTCCTGGGCTAATTCCATCAGGCCACCCACCGGCGCACCGGAGAAGCCATGGATGGCATCCAGCTCTCCCTGGCCCACCATATGGGCCCCATCGCCAAGGCCGCAGTTAATAAGCTCAGTTCCATTCTGATCCAGCCCCAACACCTTTACCGCCGTGCGGGCCGACAGCTCCGTTGTGGACTCCTGTGGCCCCACACCGATGCGCTTTCCCACCAGGTCGTGGACATATTCCGCCCCCAGAGACTCCAACGCAAGCCAGTTGGAACTGCTGACATAGATCGCCGCCACTGCCCGCAGGCTTTCCACTGGCTGGGAAAAGACATCTTCCCCATGGTAGGCAGCATAGGCCACGTCCCCAGACACCAGCCCCAAATCAATCTCTCCTCCAGCCAGTCCCCGCACATTCATGGCAGACCCAGTGGACGCTCCCAGATTAATTTTAATGGAACTCTCGCCGTCGGTAATGGCCTGGGCAATAGCACTTCCTACTGCATACATCGTTCCGCCGCTGTCAGCGGTGCCAATGGTCAGTACAGTCAAATTTTCTTCTCCAGAACTGCCGCTGCCTTCCAATGCTCCACAGCCAGTCAGCAAAAGGCACACTGCCGTTCCCATTGACAGCAGCCGTCTCCAGATCCCCTGCCCAGCCATGTTCTCTCTCCTCTCCTGCGGTTATACGCAAAGGTCCTCTTTTTCTTACTCGCATTACTATACCATATCTTCCCCCGCTTTCACAATCGGAAGAAACCACAAAAACCAGTATGCGGCGCTGCGTAGGCAGCGCCGCATACTGGTTTTTGGAAGAGGGAAATCGTTCAGGAGGCAAAAATGCTTCCGAACAGAGAGAGGAAAATCGGGTTGTAAATGTCGTCGATGATTACGGCGAAGGAGGGATAGAGCACCCAGGCCACGTTGTGCCAGCCGTACTGATCCATAACCGCCTTTTCGTTGGCCACGGCGTTGGGTCCGGAGCCACAGCCCCAGCCGCAGTTGCCTGCCGCCATGACCGCTGCACCGTAGTTGCGGCCGAACATGTTGTAGGAGATAAAGATCGCAAACAGAGCCATCAGGACCGCCTGAACAATCAGGATCACGCCCATCTGACCGGCCACGCCAGCCAGGGCAGTGATATCGATGGTCATCAGCACCAGGGCCAGGTAGAGCTCCAGGAACATGTGCTCAATGGCGTCCACCTCGGGGGTGTAGAACTTGATGTTCAAAGCCTCCATGACGTTGCGGGCAATGGCGCCGGCAAACAGACAGCCAATGAACTTGGGCATCTCAATCATGGGGATGTTGTCCAGGATGCAGTAGATGGGCATGCCCAGAGCGCACAGCAGCAGCACCATGCCGAACATGGAAACCATGCGGCCGTTGTTCAGCTCATTGATCTTGCCGTCAGCGGCGGACTCAGGCTTGTCGTTGGGGTCAGACTTCAGACCGTGGCGGCTGATGAGAAAGGCAGCCACGGGACCGCCGATGAGGGAGCCCATCACGTTGCCCAGAGTACCGGCGGTAACGCCCACGGTGGTGGCGGATTCCGGAGCACCCCACTCAATGAAGATGGGGCCAAATGCGGAGGCAGTGCCAACGCCGCCGGACATGGAAGCGGAGGAGCACTGCAGGGCCAGGAAGGGATTCAGGCCCACCAGCTGGCCGACCAGCACGCCCACCACATCCTGCAGGGTAATCAGCAGGCAGGCAGCCACAGCGATCATAATGCACAGCTTACCGCCGGCGTGGCGGATCAGCTTCCAGCTGAAGCCGAAGCCCACGCACATAAAGAAGATGTTCTGACACAGGTCCTGAATGGTGCTCACGTTGAAGGAGAGAGCAATCACGCCGCTTCCCTTCAAAATGGCTACCACGATGGAAAACAGCAGGCCGGATACCACCGGGGCAGGAATGGCAAACTTCCGCAGCAGGGCGGAACGCTTCACGATGGCGTGACCCAGGAAGATCACGATGGCAGCGAAGCCCAGGCTGGTCAAGTATTCAAACTTGAATGAACTGACCGCCCCGTCCGCACCGGGGGTGTAGGTACCAAAATACGCTATGATTTCTTCCAGCGTTGGCATAAAAATACCTCCTTGTTTCTGTCCCGCACCCCAGTCAGCTCCCTCCTGCTGAACGGTATGGCGTGCGGTTTTCTTAACAGAAAGTTTAAAAAGTAAGGCACGAAAAGTCAATTTAAGTACGTATAGAAGGTCTTTCGTAAGTAAAGTAACAAAAGCCCGCTTGTGGATTCTCCACAAGCGGGCTGAATTTAGGCTTCTTACTCCCAGTCAATTTGTCTGATTGGAAACGTGTCCCAGGATTTTTATGGTGTATATGTACAAATTTGAACTCTTATTTTTGTTGCTTATGTAGATTAGCCTTCACTTTTTGTTCCCAAAGTTCCGGCATAGCGGTAGCGGATGGAGGGTCGGCCCCCGGTCCGGTAATCGATGGAGCTGACCAGCTCCCCCGTCTCCACCATATAGTTGACATAGCGGCGGATGGTGATCCGGGACAAGTGTACCTGCTCGGCAATCTCCTCACTGGTGAGGGCCTGTCCCTGGCTGTGGGACAGAAAGTCCTGGATGAGATGTAACGTCGCCCCGTTCAGTCCCTTGCTCAGCTGAGGCGTCCCCTCCTCCCCCTCCTGAAGCTGGAGCAGCTGGTCGATGGCCTTCTGGTCCATCCCTCCGGCATTGGAGAGCAGCTTCTGCCGCTGAAGAAATTTATCCAGAGCCTGGCGGAATCGTGCAAACTCAAAGGGCTTGACCAGATAGTCCAGAACCCCCCGGCTGAGAAGGGAGCGGACGATATCTGTATCGCTGGCTGAGGTGACCATAATCACCGCCGGAGCCCGGCCCATGGCATGCAGGCGGTCCAAAAACTCCTGTCCGTTCATCTCGGGCGTGTAGTAGTCCAGCACGATGAGGGCCACTTCCTGATTTTGCAGATACTCCAGGGCTTGTCCTCCGCTTTTGCACACCTGCACCACCTGGAAGCGACGGTCACTCTCCACATACTGCCGGTCAATGGCAGCTACCATAGGGTCATCCTCCAAAATCAACACACGATATGCCATGACTATCCCTCCTGTTTGGTAAAGGTCAAGGTAAAGCAGGTGCCCATCCCCGCCTCGGTCACAATATCAATGGTGCCGCCGTGGTGGTCTACGATCTGCCGCACCAGGGGCAAACCCAGGCCTCGGCCCTCCCCCTTGGTGGAGACACCCTTTTCAAAGATCCGGCTGCGCACTGTCGGGTCAATGCCCCGCCCCGTATCTTCACAGACAATAATATTACAGTCCGGGCGGCAGTAGAGCCCCAGCTTGATCTCCCGCAGCTCTCCTTCCTCTTTTGCCAGCTCCTCGATGGCGTTTTCCAGCAGGTTGCCCACCACAGTGCTGAACTCCTGTTCCTCCAGCAACAGATCCTCCGGACGGCAGCTGCTGTCCGGGGCCACGGTCAGACGGATCCCCAGTTCCGCGGCGTGCATCATCTTTCCAATGACCAGGGCGCACAGCCGGGACGCCCGGATACAATCGGCGGTCTCCCGGATCGCCTGACTGGACACCAAACCGCTGTTGACAATAAAGGAGATAGCCTTCTCGGTCTCCCCGGTTTGGAGATATCCCAGAATGACATGGAGCTTGTTCATAAACTCGTGGTTAAAGAAACGCAGGGTGTCCAGCATATTGCGGGTACCGGAGAGCTGATCGGACAGGCGTATCATCTCTGTCTTATCGTGGAAGATATTCAGCACCCCATCCCAACCCTCCTCGCCCCGGATAGGGATCTCGCTGGTGAGCACTTGACGATCTCCAATGACACAGGACCGGTTGTGGTTGGCTTGGCCGGTGCGGATCACCTGGGCGCAGGCACTCTCCGGAAACTGCTTTGTCAGGGGACACCCCTCCAGTTCCTGCTGGGATACCCCCAGCAGACGGTCGGCCGCCTGATTGGAGAAGATCACCTTTCCCTCCCGGTCCGTAGCTACAAGCCCGTCCTCAATGGCGTTGAGCACATCCTCCTGTTTCAGGTACAGGGCCAGCAGCTCGGTAGGGTGATGGCCCTTCAGGGATCCCCGCAGAAGGGCCACAATGCCCCGGGACATTCCCACGCCCAGCAGCAGGACTACCCCCAGGATAGCCAAAGCGTAGACCACGATTCCCTTGCTCTGGGCCCAGATGTCCGAGGTAAAGATGGAGGTCATGACAAAGCCAATGATCTCCCCCTCATGGTTCTCCACCGCGTGGAAAGCCCGGCGCTGGGAGCCGAATGTGCCGTAGCCGGTGGTGATGTAAGGCTCACTGCCATTCAGGATCGGAACCTCCTCCCCTTCCACAAAGGTCTCGCCGCTCTGCTGCCGGTCCGTATGGTAAAAGCGCAGACCGCTGGTGTTATAGACTACAATGACATTGAGGTCCTGCATATTTTGGCTCAGGCTGTCCAGCTGCCGGGACACCTCCGAGTCGGGGTAGCCCCGCTCCAGCATATCCACCACCCCGTCCAGCTGGGCAATGTAGGCAGCGCTGCTGCGGATGGTCTGATCCATACTGTTTAGCTGCCGCTTGATGTCCACATACAGCATGATCCCGATGGTCAACAGAAGCAGCACCGACGAGACGCTGACAAAGCTGACAAACAGCTGCCTCTCCAGCGGCATTTTCTTCAATCGTGCCAACATGGGTTTCTCCTCCTGTCTGCCCGGATGTTCCAGGCATGCAACAAAAAAGGCGCGCCCGGCCACATCGCCCAGGCACGCCTTTGTTACGCCATGAGTTACGCCTTCACAGGGAAGGTGATACCGCCCACATTCACATTGACAGCGGCGATTTCCAGGCCGGTCATGGACTCCACCGCGTTCTTCACGCCGTCCTGCACCGCCTTGCCCACCTCGGGAATGGTGTTGCCGTAGGACATCAGGATGGACAGATCCACTGTCACCTTCTCGTCCTCCATCTGCACATGCACGCCCTTGGCCAGGGTTTTCTTCCCCAGCAGCTCGGCGATGTCACTGCCCAGATTGGCAGCCAGTCCGCTGACACCCTCAACCTCCAGGGCGGCGGCGGCGGCGATGCCAGCCAGCACTTCTTCAGAAATATGGATATTGCCCAGCTCGTCAGAGCGGGAGACATACTCCTTATTCTCACTCACGGATGGTCACGCTCCTTACGTTACAGTTCTTCCGGGATACTTGGTGTTATTGTACCACGCCGGAGCGTCTTTGACAACCAAAACCTAAAATTTCTAGTCCTTACTCCACCTCGATGATAGTCACCTGATCGGCAGTAAAACCGGCGTTTTGACTCACCACATCCAGGATGCGGGCGGTGTCCGCGTCGGTAAGACCGCCCTCGGGAGCGGCTACCGCCAGACTCAGGGAGTTGTCTCCGATGAAGGCCACACAGTCCGCATAGCCTTTGGCAACGATCATATTTTCAATCTGGGCCTCGGTTACCGTGTAGTCGGCCATGGTCTGGATGCTCTGGTTGGCCTCATCCCGCAGGGTCTGGTCCGCGTCCTCCCGGTTGGCGGCCTCCTGGAGCAGGCTCAGAGCGCTGTCCCGGGACTGCTGGCGGTTGAGGCGGGCATTGGCAAAGTAGTCGTCGCCGCTCTCCGTCCCCGTCTGCTCCCCAGAGGCGCTGCTCTGCTCCCCCTGCTGGGCCGTGTCATTCTGCTGAGAAGAGCTGGAGCTGTCCGTGTTTCCAGAGACCAGGGGATCTTCGCTGCCCACCATCGTAGACTCTCCCAGTGTCTTGCCGGCCTCCTGCTCGTAGCTCCAGTTTAAGTACACCGCCGCGCACACAAACACGGCAATCACCGCCACCACCGCATTGCGCTTCCAAATCTGGGACAGACCCTTTTTATTCCCTGTTTTCATCGCTGATTTCCTCCCTATTCATTTCAAAGTTTCGGCCTCAGGCCGCGCTTTTGCATACAGAAATATGGTTGCTGCCCAGCCCGGTAACTGCGGACACCGCCTCCATCACCGCCAGGCGCACCTGGGGGTCGTCCCCGCCGGGGCATACCACCAGTGCCCCCCGAAACTGAGGGGCCACCGTCTGGAGGGGCACGACATCCTGGCTGCCGCTTCCCCGCCCCACCGTCACGGTGGTGGTGCTGGTGTCACCCTGGCTGCCCTGTTCCCGGTCCTGAGCCAGGACCTGGCGGCTGCTGCTCTGTAAAGACAGTACCACCTGGGCTTCTCCTGCCCCCTGGATCTGGGAGATGGTTTGGGCCAGTTTCTCCTCAAAGGCCTCCAGGTCGAACTCCTCCTGGATCGTCTCCTGAGCAGCGGTCTCCTTCTTTTCCTCGCCCTGGGGCCACAAAAGCAGGACCATTCCCACCGCCACCACCAAAAGAACATACCCATACCGCTCCAGCCCCTTCTTCCAGGCAGAAAGCCCCGGGGGCCATTGCACTTTCACGGCGATTCCTCCTTTGTTTCGTACTGCTGCTGCTCCGGCGGCACCCCCAGATCCTCCTGGATGTACTGGGTGAGCTGCTCCTGCTGACCTGGCGTCAGGTTCCCCGTCACAGTGACCTGTTGTGGAAGGAATACCCCCTCCCCCGCCGGAGCGCAGATCACCTCTGCCTGACACGCCATCCCCAGCTGGGCCGCCTTGTCCACAATATATGCACTGCATTCGTCTTCTATGATGGTTTTCATCGTCTCGTCCCGCTGCTCCTCCAGCCCCTGTATCTCCTGCTGAGGCTGCCAGCTCTCCAGCCACTGCTCCGGCTCCACCCCCCGCAGGCTAGCTAAGGGAGCCAACAGAGCCGCCGCCATCACCAGTCCCGCCGTCAGCCGTCCCACCCGGCGCACCGGTCCTGGCGGGATCAGCCCCTGGGCCAGAGCACACAGGATGGCCGCCGCTGTCACCGACAGCAGCCACTCCTTCAGCGCCCCCATCATGGCGCCACCGCCGACACGGCCGACACAATGCTCAAAAGCAGCATGAGGGCGCAGCTGCCTGTCATGCCCAGCAGCAGCCCAAAGGCTCCGCCGATGCTGTCCATCAGCCCGCCCAGCCGGGAGTGATCCACCGTCCCCGCCAGGGCGGCAGCCAGCTTATAGGCCAGATAGTGGAGGGCCAGCTGCAAAAAGGGAGTCAAACAGATGGCCAGTACCACCAGCATCCCCGCCACGCCCACCGTTCCCCGCAGCACGCTGGCGCTGGCCAGGGCGCTCTCCGCCGCGTCGGAGAGAATGCCCCCTACCACCGGGACGGCCCGGGAGATGGTCATGCGGGCGGTTTTCACCACCGCCGCGTCCACCGAACCGGCAATCGCTCCGCTGGCGGTGAGGTAGCCGGTAAAGGCCAGCAGCATGGCGGTAAGGAGAAAGACCGCCGTCCCCCGCACCAGTCCCGCCAGCTTGCCCAGTCCCCCATTGCCCAGGGCGGCCTGGGCACAGCAAAGGGCGATGTAGGCATACACCAGGGGCACCAGTAGGCTGTCCACGGCGGTAATAAGCAGGTCAGAAAAGAGTACCGTCACCCCCTGGCGTACCGCTGCCCCAGTCACTGAGCCGGTGGCCGCCGTGAGGGTGGCCATGGCGGGGAGAATAAGGTCGGCAAAGTCCCCCATTTTCGAGATGGTCTCCCGCCCCAGGCCCACCATGGTGGTCATGTCGCTCACAGTTAAGGCTGTGATGGCGAGCGCTCCCGCCAGCTCTGCCGCCTCCAGCCCCACGGGCTTGTCCTCCTCTAAGCCTTGTGCCAGGCCGCACACCAGCACCACCGCCAACAGCTTCAGGGCGGTGCCCAGACTGTGGCGCAGCAAACCGCCCAGTTGGTCAGCGGCCGCCTCCAGCAGATTCTGTACCCCCTGGTCCAGCCCGCCCTCAGCAGATACGCCGTAGTCCTGGGCGCTCTCCAGCACCTGGTCGGCCTGGGAGAAGGAAAGGTCCACGCCCCAAGCCGGCAGCACGGCCAGAGGCAGCAGCACCAGCAGGGCCAACACACGCGCCTTCACACCAGCATCCCCTCCATCATCTTCAGTACGCCCCCCACTAAGGGCAGAGAGACCGCCAGAGCCAGGATGGTCCCCGCCGTCTCCACAAAGGCGGCTACGCTGCTCTCCCCTGCGCTTTTGCACACCTCCGCCGTCAGCCGGGTGAGAATGGACAGGATCACCGTTTTAAACACCGGCTCCACCAGCCAGTCCTCCAGCCCCGCCAGCTCACACAGCCCCTTCATCCACTGGGTGACCAGCGCTAAGCTGTCCGCCACCGTCCACAGCACCCACGCCCCCGCCGCTAAGGCCAGCAAGAACCCCAGCTCGGGCGCGCCCCGGCGCACCACCGTGGCGCACAGCGCCGCCGTCACCGCCCCGGCGGCCACCTTGATCATCACCTCCATCATAGCTGAAACAGATTCTTGACCAAGGCAAACAGGTCGGCGATCTCCTGCACCACCATCATCAGCACCACCACCAGCCCCGCCAGAGTGGTCATCATGGCCTGCTCGTCCCGCCCCGCCCGGCTGAGCACTTGATTGAGTACCGCCACCAAAATGCCGATGGCGGCGATTTTAAAGATCAGATCCACATCCATACCTACGCCCTCTTTCGTAATCCTACTCCATCACAGCAGCAAAATAACCAGAAACGCGCCGCCGGACAAGCCCAGTGCCTGATAGACCCGCCCTAAGCGCCGCCGTTTCTCTTCCGCCCGCAGTTCCTCCCGTTCCAGGGCCTGCCTGGCGTGCTCCAGGGCCTGCCGCTGGCTGTCCGCCTCATACCGCCCCAGTACCTCCCCCAGAGGGAGCAGGGCGGCCCTGGCCTCTGGAGAGAGAAGCTCCAGCCCTTCCACCGCCTGCCGCCAGCTCTCCCCAAAGGGGACCTGGTCCAGCCTGGCGCACCCTTTGGCACACTGCTGGAAAAAATCCGCGGCAGGCTGGGTACACCGCCGGGACAGGGCCGCCATCAGCTCGGGCAGAGCCGCTCCCCGCTCCCACAGCTCCCGCTCCAGAAGCTCCAGCCCAGAAATCATGGCCTGCACCGCCCGCAGACGGCGGGTCAGCCCGGAGGCCGCGCTCAGCCCCAGCCAACCGCTGCCTGCGGCCACCAGCACCGCTCCCACCAGTTTCCACATCTACTCCAGCACCTCCACCCGATAGCTCCGACACTCCCCATCCGTCCGGATCAGAAGCAGCCGCTCAAACACCTTTGCATCCATTAACTCCCGATACAGGGGGCGGCGGGACAGGTCCTCCCGGCTGCTGCCGTGGGCGGTGGCCAGCAGCTTGACCCCACATCCCGCCGCCGAAATAAGGGCAGCTACGTCCTCTGGGGCGGTGATCTCGTCCGCCGCCAGCACCTGGGGATTCATGGCCCGCAGCAGCATGATCAGCGCCTGGGCCTTGGGACAGCCCTCCAGCACATCGGTGTGCTCCCCCACATCCAGCTGAGGCATCCCGTTCCACAGGGCGGCCACCTCCCCCCGCTCGTCGGCCACTGCCACCCGCTGGGGGGCCATCCCCTCCCCATGGGAGGCCATGCGGATAAGGTCCCGGAGCAGGGTGGTCTTACCAGCCCCCGGGGGTGCTAGGATCAGGGTGCTGCACAAGGTCCCGTCCGGCCCCATCAGCTCCCGTTCCACCGGGGCCGCCGCCCCGGTCACCTGCCTGGCCACCCGAATTGCCGCTGAGGACAGCCGCCCCAGGCCGTGGATCTGTCCCTCTCGCAGCACCGGCGTGCCGCACAGCCCCACCCGGTGCCCCCCCTCCACCGTCAGGTAGCCCCGGCGGAGCTGGTCGGCCACGGTATGGACGGAGGCCCGGCTGGCCAGCTCCAGCAGCTGCTCCAGATCTCGGCCGGTCACCTTTTCTGTTCCCAAGGGAAGTTCTCCCTGGGGAAAAACCGCTGTCATGGGCCATCCCACCCGCAGCCGCAGCTCCTCCGCCCGGCCCTGCTTGTCCTCTGAAAGGGCCAGGGCTGCCCCCCGCAGAGACAGGGGCAGCACCTGGGCTGCCTGCCGATAGGCCTGGCTGTTGTTTTTCATTGGTACTCACCGCCTTTGCCGTTGTTCCCTACACGTTATGTGGACTGCGAGACAGTTATGACAACAAAAAAGCGCCCCTGGCAAAAGCCAGAGGCGCAAAATTGGGAATTTTTTACTTTTTTCCGTGCTGTTTCGCCGCGAACAGGGTGTTTTCCATCAGCATGGCCCGGGTCATGGGGCCCACGCCGCCGGGGACAGGCGTAATATAGGAGGCACGCTCCGCTGCCTCGTCAAAGACTACGTCGCCGCACAGCTTACCGGCCTCGTTGCGGTTCATGGCCACATCAATGACCACCGCACCTTTCTTCACCATATCTCCGGTGATGAGGCCCGCCCGGCCTGCCGCCGCCACCAGAATGTCCGCCCGCAGGCACTCCGCCTTCAGGTCGGACGTCTTGGTGTGACAGACGGTAACCGTGGCATTCTCCCGCAGCATGAGCATCGCCTGGGGCTTGCCCACAATGTTGGATCGCCCCACGATGACGCAGTGCTTTCCGGCGGGGTCAATTCCATACTCCTTCAGCATCCGCATGACCCCTGCGGGGGTACAGGGCTGGAAGCCCTGCTCGCCAACCATCAGTTCTCCCACATTGAAGGGGTGGAAGCAGTCCACATCCTTATCGGGACGAATGGCCCGCAGCACCTCTTTTTCATTCAAATGCTTAGGCAGGGGCAGCTGGACCAGGATGCCGTCAATGTCCTCCCGGCCATTCAGAACTTCCACCAGCTCCAACAGCTCCTGCTGGGTGGTTTCCGCCGGGATAGCGTACTCCTCACTGTAAATGCCGCACTCGGCACAGTCCTTTTTCTTTCCGTTTACGTACACACGGGAGGCAGAATCGTCTCCCACCAGCACCACAGCCAGGCCGGGTTTGTGTTCCATACCCACAACCTGGGCTGCCACTTCTTCCTTGACCTTGGCTGCCAAAGCCTTGCCGTCCATTTTAATGGCCGCCATGGTTAGTCCTCCTTTTCCACTTCCGCCGGCTCCTGCTGGGCCTTCAGGCGGTTCACATATAGATTTTCTTTGTCGTGGGGCCGGAAGCGGTTCCACAGCAGGATTCCGCCGGCCACCACAAAGCATACCGCCGCCACCAGCTGGGACACCCGGATGGAACTGCCCACAAACAGATAGAGGCTGTCGGTACGCAGTCCCTCGATCCAGGCCCGGCCCAGGCCGTACCACGCCAGGTAGAACAGGAAGCACTCCCCGTCGTACCGCCGCCACTTCTTTCCCAGGAAATACACTAAGATAAGGCCCACAAAGTTCCAGGCCGACTCATAGAAGAACGTGGGGTGGACACCCAGGGCGCCGCTGAGAATGGCCTCATACCCCTCCTGATCCACATAGCCTTTGGTGAGCATCTCGGCGGCGATAGAATCTGCGCACATTCGCCAGGGCAGGGTGGTGGTGCCGCCGTAGGCCTCCACATTCATAAAGTTTCCCCACCGACCGATAAGCTGGCCAATAAACAGGCCGTGGACGCCCAGGTCCGCAAAGGCCAGGAAGTTGATCTTCCGCACCTTGCAGAAAATCAGCAGCACAATGATCGACGAGATCACCGCCCCGTAGATGGCCAGGCCGCCGTCGCTGTACCGGAAAATGGCCGCCCAGTCCAGCGAGCCGTCCGCCCGCTGGTAAAGTCCCAGATTGAAAATCACATAGTAGGCCCGGATAGCCACCAGAGCCGCCGGGACCGCAAAAAGCATCATGTCAATGATGTGGTCGGGGACGATGCCGAAGCGGGGGGCCCACCGCATACACAGGTAGACCGCCAGCAGCAGGCCGGAGACGATGATGATGCCGTACCAGTAAACCGGCCGGTCAATGATGGGGATGGTAAAAGCCACCCGGTTCAGGGTAAACTCCAGCCCCAGGCCGGGAAATGTTACCACATGAGTCATGTTTTCTCCTCCTCTCCCGGATGGATCACCGACAGTGCGGTGCGCTCCGGCGTCACCCAGCGGGCAATCAGGTTTTCCACATCCGCCTTCTCAATGGTGTCAAAGAGACGGGGAAAGTCCAGCAGGTCGACCCCGGCAAAAAAACTCTGGGCCTGGCCGATGCACAGGGTCTCAAAGGAGTTGAGGCTGCGCACCTTGCCGCCGTAGCTGCCCTTTTTGATGCGCCGCCACAGGTCGGGGTCTACCCCCTCCCGGACGATGCGTTCCGCCTCCTGCTGCACCCCCTCCCGCACGGCCTGAGGGTCTTTGGACTCGCCCCCGGCGGCCAGGAAGGCCGCACCAGGCACCGCCTCGTAGCCGTAGGAGAAATTGCGGTTGATAAGCCCCTCCCGGTAGAGCCTGGCATACAGGGGGG
>CABVDR010000030.1 GCA_902497145.1 uncultured Oscillospiraceae bacterium | reverse complement strand
CACGGCCGCCGCAGCCCAGGTCGCCGGCGGGGCAGTCGATGTCCTGGCCGATGTGACGGTACAGCTCGGTGATGAAGGCCTGGCAGAAACGCATGATCTCGGCGTCGCTCTTGCCGCGAGGATCGAAGTCGGAGCCGCCCTTGGCACCGCCGATGGGCAGACCGGTCATAGCGTCCTTAAAGACCTGCTCAAAGCCCAGGAACTTGATGATGGACAGGTTAACGGAGGGATCGAAGCGGATGCCGCCCTTGTAGGGGCCAAGAGCCGCGTTGTACTGCACGCGGTAGCCGCGGTTGACATGCCACTCGTGGTTGTCATCCTCCCAGGTAACACGGAACTCGATGGCGCGCTCAGGCTCCACCATACGCTCGAGCAGAGCAACCTTCTCATACTCGGGGTGAGCGTTGATGACGGGCTCCAGAGAGCTCAAGACCTCTTCCACGGTCTGCAGAAACTCGGGCTCGTTCGCATTCTTCGCCTTGGTGTCGGCCAGAACTCTCTCAATGTACTTGTTCATCGCTACATTCCTCCTACGATAAATTTTTGTGGCACTTAACTTGAAAACTGACAGATTTCCTTCATTTTTCCCCGGATGTCTTTTTAAAGTGTCCGGAAAAGGGAACCTATCGCGTATCCTTATGTATAGCATAACATAAAATCGCCGGAAGTAAAGCAAATTTTTTGTGGATGTCACCACAACAAAACAGCTGTGGCGAGTTTTATTTTTTGCTTGATTTTACGGTAATCAAACGTTTCGCCTGTTAATTTATACAAAAAATGGTTGGATTCCAAAAGAGAAATCCAACCATTTGTAAATGTCATATCAGAGGCGGCCCTCTGAATGACGTTTTCCCTTCAATCAAAGGCCAGTCCCAGATAGGCGCGGCGGCTCCAGTCCCAGCGTTCTGCCCGGTCTGGGTCCAGCCATTTCAGCATCCCAAAGGGCGTGTCCCCATCCGGGGTACGGAAGGCTCCCGACCAGTCCGGGAGGAGCACCGATATCCAGCCCAAAACCCAATCCATGTCCTCGGGGGGACAGAGGAGCTCCTTCAGAAGCAGACTGCCGCTTTCCATTCCTTCGGCACACAAGACCGCGGCCCCGTGGGGACAATCCAGCGCGCACAGACCTCCCGCTGGGTGCAGGGCACAGCAGCCCGCCTGATAGGCAGCCACTTCCTCCGAAATCCGAATGTGTACCCGGGGCGCCAGGATGGTCTCCCGCAGGACGGCGTACTCCGCCGGAGTGAGCTGCTTTAAGTCAGGGGCAGACCCTTCGGGAGCAGGGGCCCAATCCTCCCGCAGGTGAAAGAATTGTTGATGGACAAAGCACTCCCGGAAGCCGTTGGCTCCAAAAAAGTTGTGGAGAGAAGGTTCCGCGGGGACCGTAGTCACTGCCGGGATCCCCAGAGAGCGGAAATAGTCGTCTGCCCAGGCCAGCAGCCGCCCGGACATACCACGGCCACGGCAGTCGGGATGGGTGGCCACGGCATAGAGGTAGGCCGCCCGGAAATCCCCGTCTCCCGGTACCACAAACGTGGTGTCAAACCAGGCTGTCATGGACTGGACCACGCCGTCCTCCTCCAGCACCAGCATCCGCTCCGGCCTGTAGTAGGTGTCAAAAAAATTGTCCACATAGGCCCCGTCATCCCCGAAGGCCAGATACCACAGCTCCCGCAGCCGGGGGATATCCTGAGTGGTAGAGCAGCGCAGTGTCTCCATGGGTTTGTCCTCCTTACATATTTATATGGTATAAAAAAGGGCGGCAAGAATCTGCCGTCCAAATCAGGATGCGTTGTTACAGCTGGGGATATACGTCGCTCTTGCGGGGCATCACGATGGCGCACAGCAGGTAGGCCCACAGGCCAAAGGAGGCCATGCACCCGGCGATCACCCAGCCCACCCGCACCAGGGTGGGATCGATGTCAAAGTACTCCGCGATGCCGCCGCACACGCCGCAGATCATCTTGTCTCCATCCTCGGTCTTGTAAAGCCGCTTATTCATATTCCAAACTCCTTCCGTATGGGGTTTCTTTGTTCTCCTCTATCATACGGCGGGAGGGATAAAAAAGTGATGGGGACAAGATAAAAAACAGATTAAGATTTACTTCTTACCCGGCTCCAGCTCCCCCTGGGCGTTGAGGTGGACGTACTGGATGTTGTTTCCGGTGTTCTTCTGAATGTCGTCCAGGCGGATGCCTTCGGTGATGTTGGACACCAGAGAGAAGGCCACACCGTGACGCTTGGCACGGCCGGTGCGGCCGATGCGGTGGATATAGTACTCGTTCTCGTCTGGCACGTCGTAGTTGAACACCGCGTCCACATCGTCGATGTCCAGGCCCCGGGCCGCCACATCGGTGGCCGCCAGCACCCGCAGCTGTCCCTCCCGGAATTTTTGCAGGGTCTTCTCCCGCACCCGCTGCTGGATGTCGCCGTGGATGGCCTCACAGGTGATGTGACGCATCCGCAGAAGGCCCGCCAGGCGGTCGGTCATGTTCTTGGTGTTGCAGAAAGCGATGACCCGGTCATAGCTGCCAATCTCCATCAGGCGCACCATGGTGTCCACCTTCTCATTGCGCTCCACGTCCAGGCGGTACTGGGTAATGTCGGGCTTGTTCTCCTCATCGGCCCGGACGGTGATCTCCACCGGGTCGCGCTGGTACACCCAGGAGATGTCCATGACCTCCCGGGAGATGGTGGCGGAAAAGAGGCCCAGATTGCGACGCTTGGGCATCAGGTCCAGAATGCGGGTCACGTCCTTGATAAAGCCCATGTCCAGCATCCGGTCGGCCTCGTCCAGCACCACGGTCTGCACCTTGTCCAGACGCACCGTGCGCCGCTTCACGTGGTCCATCAGCCGCCCGGGGGTGGCCACCACGATCTGGGGGTCCTTCTTCAGCTGAGTGATCTGCTTGTCGATGGGCTGGCCGCCGTACAGGCATACGGTGCGCACGCCCTCCTTGAAGGCGCACAGGTCTCGCAGCTCGTCCCGGATCTGGATGGCCAGCTCCCGGGTGGGGGCCAGCACCAGGCCCTGCACGTCCCGGCTCTCCGGGTCGATGTGCTCCACCATGGGGATGCCGAAGGCAAAGGTCTTGCCCGTGCCGGTGGGGGCCTTGGCGATCACATCCTTATACTCCATAAAATAAGGGATGGAGCCCCCCTGCACCGGGGTAGCCTGGACATAGCCCTTCTTATCAATGGCCCGCATAAGCTCCGGGCTGAGCCCCAGGTCGGCATAGCGCACCTGGTCGTTTACCACTTCGCCGTTGATTTCCATACTTCGTTTCCTTTCTTCCTGTGTGGTGATCCAAGGCCTTCCCAACCCACACAGTCTGTGCGGAAACGCCCGCTCTCCGGCGCGGCCCCGAATCCGGCGGGGAGACACTCCCTGCCTTTTCCTTCTTTATGCTTACCGCTTTCTAAAAAAGCGATATCATTTTTTATTATAGTCTCCCCTTTTCCCCTTGTCCACCAATATTTTACCCAAACGCCCCCTCTTTCCATCCGTTTTTCCTGCTTTCCACAGGAAAACCTTTCGTTCCACAACTGTCTTCTTTACTCCCGGGGCGTTTTGCGGTACAATATAGGCCTACGAAAAACGGCCCTCCGGGCCGGGAGAGGAGGAGTCCCCATGACTCAAAGCCTGCTGCCGGGCAGCGTGCTGGCCCTGCCTGACCAGGCGGTCCAGCGTCTCATCAAACTGGACAACGGCGACGCCGCCCTGCTGTACTTACATCTGCTGCGCCGCAACGGCCTGGAGGGGCTCCCCTGGCCGGTGGAGCGCAAACAGGCCGCCCTGGAGGCTCTTCAAAGTCAGGGCATGGCCCCCCGGGAGCTGTCCTCCGCCCCTGCCGCTCCCGTTCCCGAACCTGCTCCCCCGGAGTACGCCCTGGAGGACATCAACACCGCCCTCAGCGACAAGGCCTCCACCTTCCCCGCCCTGTGCGACGAGGTGGAGCGGCGGCTGGGCAAAAAGCTCACCGCCAACGATCTGAAGATCCTCTACACCCTCTACGACTATCTGGCCCTGCCCACCGAGGTCATCTTCCTGCTGGTGGGCTGGTGCATTGAGGAGATGGAGCGCAAGTACGGCCCTGGCCGCCGCCCCTTCCTCTCCCAGATCCGCAAGGAGGGGTTTGCCTGGGCCCGGCAGGGCATCGACACGGTGGAGGCCGCCGAGCGCCACCTCCAGACTCTGGCCAGGCTCCGCGGCCGGGGCGCTGAGGTGCTGCGGCTGCTGGACATCCCGCCCCGGCCTCTGGTGGAGCGGGAGAAGAACTACATCGCCGCCTGGGACGCCATGGGCTTTGACGACGGCGCCCTGCGGGCGGCCTACGAGCGCACGGTGATGAAAAAGCAGTCCATGGACTGGAGCTACATGAACGGCATTCTCCGCCGCTGGCACGAGAAGGGACTGCACACCCTGGCCGCCATCCAGGCGGGGGACCGGGACCCCCGGCCGGTGCAGGCCGCCCCCGCCCCCTCTCCGGCCCAGGCCGACCGGGAGGCCCAGCAGGCCCGGGAGGATATGGAGCGGATGCGCCGCCTGATGGAGCAGATGAAGAAGGAGGGCTAGTAAATGGCATACGACGCCAATGTGCTGCGCCGGGCCACCGCCCGGCTAGAGGAGAACAAGCGCCGCCGGGAGGACCAGCGGGAGCAGCTGCGGCAGCAGCTCTACGCCCGGGAACCCCGTCTGGCCAAGCTGGACCGCCAGCTCCAGGGCACCATGGCCCAGCTGGTAGCCGCCTCTTTGCGCCGCGGAGAGGATGCGGGCGCAGCGGTGCGGGCCATCCGGGACAAAAACCTGGACATTCAGCAGGAGCGGGCAGTCCTGCTGGGGGCCATGGGCCTGCCCGAGGACGCCCTGGACCCTAAGCCCGCCTGTCCCCTGTGCAACGACACCGGCTGGCGGGGGGCGCAGATGTGCCAGTGTTTAAAGGAGCTATGCGCCCAGGAGCAGATCCAGGAGCTGTCCAAGCTGCTGGATCTGGGGGAGCAGTCCTTTGACACCTTCCGCCTGGACTATTACAGCGAGACTCCCTGGCCCGGCCGGGGCACCTCTCCCCGGGCCAACATGGATCTGGTCTATGAGGTCTGCCTCAACTACGCCCAGAAGTTTGGCCGTTTTGCCCTGAAAAATCTGTTTCTCACCGGGGCTCCCGGCCTGGGCAAGACCTTCCTGTCCGCCTGCATCGCCCGCAGCGTGTCAGAGCAGGGATTTTCTGTGGTCTACGACACGGCAGGCAACATCTTCGCTCAGTTTGAGACCCGCAAGTTCCAGCGGGACACCCAGGGGGTACAGGAGGCCCGGGACGAGACCCGGCGCTACCTCACCTGCGACCTGCTGATTTTGGACGACCTGGGCAGCGAGCTCACCACCCAGTTTGTCCAGTCCGCCCTCTACGAGCTGCTCAACACCCGCCTGGTGGGGGAAAAGCACACCGTCATCTCCTCCAACCTCACCATGGAGGAGGCCGCCCGGCGCTACTCCCCCCAGATCGCCTCCCGCCTCATGGGAGAGTACCACGTGCTCCACTTCTTCGGCGACGACATCCGTCTGCTGAAGAAAAATCAGATTTAAGGCCCAAAAAATGCCCGCGCAACCGAAAGTTTACGACGAGATCGGCAAACGCAACCCCCATTTGGTTCCGGTTGCGCCGCTGCTCTGGTAAGCTGGAACCACCTTGAAAGGAGGATCTCGCCATGAGCTTTGGTGAAAATCTGCAATATTACCGTGCCCGGGAGGGTCTAACCCAGGAGGAGCTGGCCGAGCGGCTTGAGGTGTCCCGCCAGTCGGTGAGTAAGTGGGAATCCAACACCAGCTTTCCCGAGATGGAGAAGCTGATGACCCTGTGCAGCCTGTTTCAGACCGACCTGGACACTCTGGTCCGGGGTGATGCCCAAGCCGCCTGTCAGGAGGACGCCATGGGCTACGACCGGCATATGAACGTCTTTTCCAACGCAGTGGCCGGGGGAGTGGGGCTGATCCTTCTGGGGATCGCCGCCGCCCTGGGCCTGTACGGCCTGGCCGGCATGCCCGATACCTGGTGCGGAGCGGTGATCCTGTCTGCCATTGCGGTGGCGGTCGCCATCCTGGTGGTGGCCTGCATGAACCACGACCACTACGTTCAACTGCACCCCACCATTCCTCAGATCTACACGCCAGTCCAACGTGAGGCCTATACCCACCGCTACCCCTATCTCATCGCTCTGCCCATTGCTGCCATTCTGATCGGCGTGGTGTGGCTAATTCTTCTCTCCTCCTGGGCAGAGGCGGGCGGCGACCGCCGGGAGGCCACTCTGTTCTCCTTCTTTTTGCTGGATCTTGCTCTGTCTGTCTCCGTGCTGGTGTGGGCCGGCATGCGTATGGAGAAGTACGAGATCGAAAACTGGAACCGGGAGCACGACCCCAGCCCTGAGGCCAAGGCCAGGCGCAAAAAGATTGACCGCATCTGCGGGGCCATCATGTTGGTTGCCACCATTCTCTTTTTGGCTGTCGGCTTTGGAGGGATGGCACTGGTCAACGACTACAAAAACTCCATCGGATGGCGTTGGGGCTGGATCGTCTACCCTATCGCCGGAGTGCTGTGCGCTCTGGTCAGCCATCTCTTGGATGACAAAGATGAAGAATAAGGTAGATGAGCCCTCCACCTGGTGGAGGGCTTACTTTTTCCGAAAAAACGCAAAAAAATCTTGACCTTCCCCCTTGTGGAAGGTATACACTGAAGGAGCAAAGGGGGAACGACCTGTGAAAATCAACGAGGTGGAGGCCCAGGTGGGCATCACCAAAAAGAATATTCGCTTCTACGAGGAGCAGGGACTCATCGCCCCCCGGCGCAACAGCGAAAATGGCTACCGGGAGTACGGTCCCCGGGAGGTAGACCAGCTGCGGCAGGTAAAGCTCCTGCGCAAGCTGGGTGTCCCTCTGGAGGAGATCCGCAAAATGCAGTCGGGCACCCACACCGTGGGCGACGGTATGCGCCGCCACCTGGTCACCCTGGAGCGGGACAAGAAAAACCTGGAGCAATCCATCCAGCTCTGCCGCACCCTCAGCGACAAGGAGGAGCGGCTGGACGATCTGGACGCCGCTGCCCTGCTGGAGCAGATGGATCGTCTGGAGCGGGAGGGCACCACCTTCCTCAACAAGCAGGTGGAGGACACCAAGCGCCTGCGGTATGTGGCTCCGGCGGTGGTCACGGTGCTCACAGTGGCTCTGATGGCGGGACTCATGGCTCTGATGATCTGGGGCTTTACCACCGACGCGGAGGAGGCTCCGCCCCTGCCCCTGGTGGTGGTGCTGGTGGCCATTCCCGGCGTGATCATCCTGGGCGTTCTGCTGGCCCTCATCCAGCGGGTGCAGGAGATTGAGAAAGGAGAGGTGGACGATGCGAAAAAGTACTAAGGGCCGCGGCCCGGTGATTGTGGCCGCGCTTGGAACCGTTGTGGTGGCGCTGCTGTTTTTCGGCTCCCTTCTCTGGGTCATGCTGGAGGAGGAACCCATCCCCGCCGTCATTGGGATCATGGCGGTGTACGCCATATTAGGCATTGCCATAATTGTAGGGGTACTGTGTGCTATGGTGCAGCGTCTGCGGGAAATTCGAGGAGGCGAGGAAGAGGATGCAAAAAAGTATTAAGGAGAAACAGGCCCGGCGCAAGCGGGACGCGGTGCGGGGACTGCTGTTTTTCGGCGTGCTTCAGGTGATCACCTGTGTGGCCTTCCTGGCCCTTTGTTTCATTCCCGGCCTGCCCCAGTGGGCTATCACCCTGTTTCTGGCCCTGGGCATTTTGTCCTTGGCCATGATTATCCCCGCGTTGCTGGTGTTAAGAAGCAGATTCAAAGAAATTGAAGGAGGAGAGTTAGATGCTGCTGGTAAATATTGATTACATTCCCGGAAAGGAATTTGAGGTGCTCGGTATCGTAAAGGGCACGGTGGTGCAGTCCAAGAACTTTGGCAAGGACTTTATGGCTGGGATGAAGACTTTGGTGGGCGGTGAGATCACCGGCTATACCGAGATGCTCAACGAGGCCCGTCAGATCGCCGTAAAGCGCATGGTGGACGAGGCCGAGGGCCTGGGGGCCGATGCGATTATCAACATCCGTTATGGGTCGTCTTCGGTCATGCAGGGCGCCGCGGAGGTCATCGCCTACGGCACTGCCGTCCGATACACGCTTTCTTGAAAGAAAGCTTAGCAAAGAACTTTGTGCAAAGCTACGCTTTGCCTCGTTGATTCTGCCGCTTTCTTGAAAGAAAGCTTGGCAAAGAACTTTGTGCAAAGCTGCGCTTTGCCTCGTTGATTCTGCACGCTCCGCCTCCGGGCCGATGTGAACCTCTTTCTGCTCACACCGCCTGGGGGCGGTTCTTCTGGGATACAAGTTTTCCACAAAGTGCTCTTACGTTGTGGAAATTAAAAAGGAGACTGCCAAAGCAGTCTCCTTTTTGTAATAATATTGGGGGCAGTTTACTTTGCGTATTCGATAGCCTTGGTCTCCCGCAGCAGGTTGACCTTGATCTGGCCGGGATACTCCAGCTCGTCCTCGATCTTCTTGGCAATGTCCCGGGCCAGCAGTACCATCTGATCCTCGCTGACCTGGTCGGGCTTGACCATAATGCGGACCTCGCGGCCGGCCTGAATGGCATAGGACTTCTCCACGCCGGGGAAGGAAGAGGTGATCTCCTCCAGGGCCTCCAGACGCTTGATATAGTTCTCCAGATTCTCGCGCCGGGCGCCGGGGCGGGCAGCGGAGATGGCGTCGGCCGCCTGAACCAGGCAGGCCACCACGGTCTGAGGCTCCACATCGTTGTGGTGGGCCTGGATGGCGTGGATGACGTTCTCGCTCTCCCGGTACTTCCGGGCCAGCTCCACACCGATGGACACGTGGGAGCCCTCCACCTCGTGGTCAATGGACTTGCCCAGATCGTGGAGCAGACCGGCACGCTTGGCCTCTGCCACGTTGGCGCCGATCTCGGCAGCCAGCAGGCCGGCAATGTGGGAGACCTCGATGGAGTGGTTCAGCACATTCTGGCCATAGCTGGTGCGGTAGCGCATGCGGCCCAGCAGCTTCACAAGCTCGGGGTGCAGGCCGTGGACGTTGGTCTCAAAGATGGCCCGCTCGCCTTCCGCCTTGATGGTGGCATCCACCTCACGCTTGGCCTTCTCCACCATCTCCTCAATGCGGGCGGGATGGATACGGCCGTCCAGGATGAGCTTCTCCAGGGCCAGCCGGGCAATCTCCCGGCGCACGGGGTCAAAGCAGGAGACCGTAATGGCCTCGGGCGTGTCGTCGATAATGAGATCCACGCCGGTCAGGGTCTCCAGCGTGCGGATGTTGCGGCCTTCGCGGCCGATGATGCGGCCCTTCATCTCGTCGTTGGGCAGGGGTACCACGCTGACGGTCGCTTCCGCCACGTGGTCGGCGGCGCAGCGCTGAATGGCAAGGGAGATGATCTCCCGGGCCTTGGTGTCGGCCTCGTCCTTGAAGCGGGCCTCGATCTCCTTGATCTTCATGGCCGACTCGTGGGTTACGTCGGCTTCCAACTGATCCAGCAGGTAGGTTTTGGCCTCCTCGGCAGTAAAGCCGGAGATCCGCTCCAGAGTGTCCACCTGCTCCTGCTTAATGCGCTCGGCCTCGGCCTGGGTGGCCTCCAGCTTGGCCAGACGGTTGGAGAGGTGTTCTTCCTTTTTCTCCATGTTCTCCGTCTTGCGGTCCAGGTTCTCTTCCTTCTGCTGCAGGCGGCGCTCCTGCTTCTGCAGGTCGGCGCGGCGCTCTTTTTCTTCCTGTTCGTACTCGTTGCGGGCCTTCAGGATCTCCTCCTTGGCCTCCACCAAAGCCTCCCGCTTCTTGCTCTCGGCGCTCTTATACGCCTCGTTGACAATGCGGGTGGCCTCTTCCTCGGCGGAGCCGATTTCCCGCTCCGCGGTGGCCTTCCGCCGCTGGTATCCAAACAGGCTGCCGACGATGAACATCACCACAGCCACCAGGATACCCTCGATGACATAATATATCATATTGGTCTCTTACACCTCCAAAAATTCAAAAATCATATCTCGCGGCGGACGGCCGCGCACTGTATGTCTGTCCAGGCATCCCGACAGACCGTTTTACAGCATAAAATGAGCCGCAAGGCAAAGCCGCTTGTCTGCGTCTTGGAGCCTTGCGACAACTGAAAAACGTCCCCCAAGTTTTTCATTTTTGTCCTGTACATATTGTAAAGGCAAGCGGGGTTTATGTCAAGATTTATTCATATTTAGAACAAAACCTTTCCATCTGTTTTCCACCTGTTTCTCCGCCTGGCTCCAGAGCCGGGTCCTTTGGTGAAATCGGGCGGAAAAATCCATTTCTCAATGGAAATTTGGCCAGTTTTTCTGAAATAAATCTCTGTTCTTTTAGGAAAGAGTGTGATAAGATGATACCCGAGTATTTTCCGCCCTGGGTGCGGGGTCTGCCCCCGCCGGCGTAGATGAAAAAGGAGCATACCATGATCACTGTTACCGATCTGGGCCTGCAGTACGGCGGGTCCCCCCTGTTTTCCCACGTAGATCTTCAGTTTACCCGCGGCAACTGCTACGGCATCATCGGCGCAAACGGCGCGGGCAAATCCACCTTTTTGAAAATCCTCTCCGGCGAGCTGGAGTCCACCTCCGGTGAGGTCTCCATCCTGCCCAACATCCGTATGTCCGTTTTGAAGCAGAACCAGAACGCCTACGACGCCTACAACGTGATGGACACCGTCATCATGGGCAACCAGCGTCTCTACGACATTGGCAAGCAGAAGGAGGCTCTGTACGCTAAGGAGGAGATGACCGACGAGGACGGCATGCTGGCCTGTCAGCTGGAGGAGGAGTACGCCGAGCTGGGCGGCTGGGAAGCCGAGAGCGACGCCTCCCGCATCCTCCAGGGCCTTGGCATCGGCACCGACCTGCACTACAACGACATGGCCACCCTGGACGCCCGTCTGAAGGTGAAGGTGCTGCTGGCCCAGGCCCTCTTCGGCAACCCTGACCTGCTGATGATGGACGAGCCCACCAACAACCTGGACATTGACGCGGTCAACTGGCTGGAGGACTTTTTGCTGGACTTCCCCGGCACCGTCATCGTGGTCAGCCACGACCGTCACTTCCTAAACACCGTCTGCACCCACATTGTGGACATCGACTACGGCAAGATCAAGATGTACGTGGGCAACTACGACTTCTGGTACGAGTCCTCCCAGTTGGTGCAGCAGCTCATTAAAAACCAGAATAAGCGCAACGAGGAGAAGATCAAGGAATTGCAGGACTTTATCTCCCGCTTCTCCGCCAACAAGTCCAAGAGCAAGCAGGCCACTGCCAGAAGAAAGCTGCTGGACAAGCTCACCGTGGAGGAGATGCCCGCCTCTTCCCGCCGCTACCCCTGGGTAGCCTTCTCTCCCGACCGGGAGGTGGGCAAGGACATTCTCTTTGTCACCGATGTGAGCAAAACCATCGACGGGGTAAAGGTGCTGGACAAGGTGTCCTTCATCGTGGGCCACGGGGACAAGATCGCCTTTGTGGGCGACAACGAGAACGCCCACACCGCCCTCTTCAAGATCCTGGCCGGGGAAATGGAGCCCGACGAGGGCACCGTGAAGTGGGGCCAGACCGCCACCTTCTCCTATTTCCCCAAGGACAACACCCCCTACTTCCAGGACAACGAGGACAACCTGGTGCAGTGGCTGCGCCAGTTCTCCCCCGATCCCCAGGAGCAGTACCTGCGGGGCTTCCTGGGCCGGATGCTCTTCTCCGGTGATGAGGTTTATAAGCCCGTCAAGGTCCTCTCCGGCGGCGAGAAGGTGCGCTGCATGCTCTCCCGGATGATGCTCTCCGGAGCCAACGTACTCATGCTGGACCAGCCCACCAACCACTTGGACCTGGAGTCCATCGCCGCCCTGAACAAGGGCCTGGAGATGGTCAAGTGCAACGTTCTGGTGGCCTCCCACGACCATCAGCTCATCCAGACGGTCTGTAACCGGGTCTTCGACTTTACCGCCGACGGCAAGCTCATCGACCGTATGATGACCTATGATGAGTATCTGGAGAGCCAAAAAGCCCAGTAAGAGCCGAAATTTATCCAATTTCTTGGGCGAACCCGCCCCCTCCGGCCTTAGCCGGAGGGGGTTTTTTGTCAGAATAGAGAAAATATTAAGGGACGATGTAATTTTAGTAAAATCGGTTGACGCGGGTGCGTTTCTTCCCTATAATGCTACTTGTAGGAAGTTGCGAGTAAAGAGTGCAGAGAGGTAGAAATGCCATGGGAGCATCTGTGCCCGGGCCGGCGGGGATCGGCCTGAATTTAACTGAATCCGTGAAAACAATGACATGACCTGCGCGCCCTGTTGGCACGTGGGCTATGTCTTTTTTCTTTTTTCAGCGCCTTGCTGGGCTGCGGTACGCCTCTGCTCCGCCGTTTTCCAGCATGATTTCATCCAATTTGCGAAAAATGTTTTTAAGAGAGAAAGAGGAGGAATCCTGAAATGCAAATGTCAGACTTTCTGGGACTTCTAGGTGGCCTGGCGCTATTCCTGTACGGCATGCAGATGATGAGCTCCGGCCTGGAGGCCGCAGCCGGCAGCCGGATGAAAATGATCCTGGAGCGATTGACTGCTAATCGCTTCCTGGGCGTACTGGTGGGCGCGGCCATCACCGCGGTGATCCAGTCGTCCTCCGCCACCACCGTCATGGTGGTAGGCTTTGTCAACGCGGGCATGATGACCCTGAATCAAGCGGTCTGGATCATCATGGGCGCCAACATCGGTACTACCGTCACCGGCCTGCTCATTGCTTTGGATGTGGGCGAGCTGGCACCCCTGTTTGCCTTTGTGGGTGTTGCTATGGTGGTCTTTGTCAAGAAGCCTCAGCTGCAGCACTTCGGCCAGATTCTGGCCGGCTTGGGCGTATTGTTCATCGGCATGGATATGATGAGCTCCTCCATGTCTCCCCTGCGGGAGTCCGAGGCCTTCATCCGCCTCATGTCCACCTTCTCCAACCCCCTGCTGGGCATCCTGGCCGGCGCCGCCTTCACCGCGGTGATCCAGTCCTCCTCTGCCTCCGTGGGTATTTTACAGGCCCTGGCCAACAGCGGGGTCATCGGTCTGCCCAGCGCAGTGTTCGTGCTGTTCGGCCAGAACATCGGCACCTGTATCACCGCCGTTCTGGCCTCCATCGGCACCAGCCGCAATGCCAAACGTGCTACCATTATTCACCTGATGTTTAACATCATCGGCACCTGTATCTTTACCGTTCTGTTCCTGCTCTTCCCCATTGCCCATGTGATCGACGGATCCTTGGTCCTGCCGGGAAGCTTGGGACAGACCATCGCCAACCTGATGCCCGCCTCCCACGCCGGGCAGATCGCACTGGTGCACACCAGCTTCAACATCATCACCACCATCATCCTGCTGCCTCTGGGCAACTACCTGGCCAAGGCAGCGGTGAAGATTCTTCCCGAGCGTCCCGAGGACAAGGCCGACCAGCTCCATCTGGAGTACCTCACTCCCATTCAGATCAGCAGCAAGGACGGCGGCCTGGGCGTGTCCGCCATCTATGTGGACCAGATGCAGCATGAGCTGCGCCGCATGATGGAGATGGCCAAGGACAACGTGGCCGCCAGCTTCCGCTCCGTTCTGAACCGGGACGAAGAGGAACTGGAGCAGGTGGAGAAGACCGAAGAGTATATCGACTTTCTGAACAAGGAGATCTCCCTGCACGTCTCCCGCCTTATCACCTACGAGACCAACGAGAAAGCCTCTGCTGTGGTCAGCAGCTTCTTCACCATCTCGGGCAACATTGAGCGCATCGGCGACCATGCCGACAACCTGGCAGGCTACACCCGGATGCTGAACAAGCGCAACATCTCCTTTACCGGCGTGGCCCACGATGAAATTACCGCCATGCGGGACATCTGCCTGGAGGGCATCAACGACCTGCTCTCTCTGGATGCGGGCAACGTGGAGTGGCTGGCCCAGGTGTCCGCTTTAGAACAGCGCATCGATGACATGACCAGCGATTTCCGCCGCAACCACCTGGAGCGCATGCGCATCGGCGAGTGCTCCGACGAGGCCTGTATTCTCTACTCTGAGCTGCTCACTGACTTTGAGCGCATCGGTGACCATGTCCTGAACATCGCCCAGGAGATGGCCAAGGTACAAGAGCATATCTGATTATTCCATGAAAAAATGCCCGTCCAAATGGACGGGCATTTTTTATGCCTGTGGAAGCATGCCTACCGGAAATTCCAATACGCCGGCTGCTCCGGCTGCCAATTCATACTTTGCAAAGACCACGACCACAGTACCATCGGTCTGGAGGTAGAAGTCCCCCTTCTCCTTCAGCAGCTCCTCCCAATCCACATTGTCAAACAGCAGGGCCTGCCGCTCTGAATCCCACTGCTCCAGCTGCTCCTCCACCGCTGTCTGCACTTGGTTGGCCCAATCCGGCCCCAGCAGATCCCGCAGGGTGAGCTTCTGCCCTGTCTCCAGATCAATATTGTAAAAATATTGCTGGAAGTAGGCACTGGCCAGGCTTTCTGTTTTCGTAATAACAAAAGAGGCCCACTGATCGGTCACGGACTTGACCTGATAGTCCACCTGGATCTGAATGGGCTGAAAGGTATCCGGATCCCCTCCGGTGTCCAGATAGGCCTGATAATACTCTTCGGCCCGCTCTTTGCTCCTCTCCACCTCTTGGTGTATCACCGCGTTGATCTCCAGATTGACCCGCTGTTCCAGACTGCTGTCGCCGGTGTTTTCCATCTGAGGCAGCTGCACCCGCACATAGTTGGTCTCTTCCCGGCTCTGGTAGGCTTCCCCGGTGAGAATCCGGCACAACGTTCCCAGCACCGGCACCCCGTCCACCGCCGAGGCGACCGCCGGGGAGGTGAATACCACAAAGCAGGCACACAGTCCAGCCGCCGCTGCCGCTGTCCGCCGCAGCCACAGGCGCGGCATTCTTGCCCGGCTGCCTGCCCGGATGGCCTCCTCCACGCCCCGCTCCAGCTCCGGCGGAACAGGGGTGTCCCGATAGTCCTGGCGGCACTGTTCCATGGCATGGGAAAAACGGTCTCGTTTTTCGGTCATACTATCCCTCCTGCAAACTTTCCCGCAGCTTCTTTAACCCCTTGTAGAGGCGGCTTTTTACGGTACTCAAATTGGTTCCGGTAATCTCTGCAATTTCATTCAGCTGCATTTCCTCATAAAAGCGAAGCATCACCACCGTTTTGATCTTGGGGGAGAGCCGGTCCAGGGCCTGACGGAGAACCTCACGATCCTCCAGCTGTTTCTCTTCGCCCTCCTGGATCTGAACGGGCGGCTCAGCCAAATAAATCACCCGGCGATTTTGCCGCAGGAAAGAGAGACACTCCCGCATCAAGATCCGGTAAAACCAACTCCGCATTGCCGCCGGCTCCCGCAAGCTCTCCCAGTGCTGCAGCGCCTTCACCACTGCATCCTGCACCAGATCCATGGCCAGATCCCGGTCCCCTACGTATTGATAGGCAAAGCGATAAAAATGGGCCTGATTGTCCCGAATATATCCAATCAACTTCTCCCGTATGTCCTGCTCCGTGTTCTCCGCCCCCTTTCTGTCCTTGCTATCCATAAGATGCGCTGTCTGGTCAAAAAGTTTTTAGATCTGTAAATTTTCTGAAAAAAAGCAAGCGCTGTGGATGGATCCACAGCGCTTGCTCCGCTCTTATAAAATTCCCTTTGCAGCTCAACAAAGGATGCCTTACAGGCTCATGGCCTCTTTGACCTTGGAGATGATCAGCTCCGCAATGTCACGGGAGGCATCGGTGGACTGAGCGCCCAGGTGGGGAGTGACGATAAAGTTGTCGCACTCAAACAGGGGGGAGTCGAAGGAGGCGCCCTCGGTCAGGCCGCCGGCAGCCAGCTCGTTCTCCATAACGTCGGAGGCATAGCCGCCGATGGTGCCGGCCTTCAGAGCCTCGTACATGTCCTTCTCGTTGACAATGCCGCCGCGGGCCATGTTCAGAACCACCGCGTCGTCCTTCATCTCAGCGATGGACTTGGCGTTGAAGAGGTTCTTGGTCTCGGGGGTGAGAGGCATGTGGATGGTGACAAAGTCGGAGACCTTCAGCACCTCGTCAATGCTCATGCTGGTGGCCTGCTGCTCCTCAAACACATGGGCGGGCAGGTAGGGATCATAAGCCACGATATTCATCTTGAAGGCGCGGCCCAGCTCGCCCACGCGCTGGCCGATGCGGCCAAAGCCCAGGATGCCCAGGGTCTTGCCCCGCAGCTCACGGCCCACAAACTTATACTTGTCCCAGTTCTTGTTCACCTTCACGTCGTAGTTGGCGGGGATGGTGTGGCGGGACAGGTCCAGCATCTTGGAGAAGGTCAGCTCAGCCACCGCGTTGGCGTTCATGCCGGGGGCATTGAACACCTGGATGCCCTTGGCCTTGGCGGCGTCCATATCGATGTGGTTCAGGCCAACGGAGCACACGCCGATGACCTTCAGATTCTTGGCGGCGTCCAGGATCTCCTTGTTGATGGCGGGGTCAACACGCATGATCAGCACGTCATAGTCAGGAATCAGCTTGGCCAGCTCCTCCTGGGTGGGCAGCATGTGGGTGTCCACCTGCATGTACTTGCTGAACTCCTCGGCGATGGAGCTGTGGACGGCGTCAATGATCAGGCATTTCATGGCAAACAATCTTCCTTTCTCAATGTTTGATCTTCCGGTTATGTTTGATAGGGATTGTCCTATGCGCGCTTGGTTTACAAACACGTTTTTGCATTCCGTTTTTGAATGCTTTTTGGGGCTCCGATAGGGAAACTCTCTCTTTTTTGCCCTATCTTTTATCTATATTAAACCATAAAATCATCATTCCGAACAGCAGATTTTTTGTGATGGTTGCCACAGCTTTTTGGCTGTGATATAATAGCGGTATCCCAATTAAAAAATGAAGGAACTCCTTCATATCTTTAAAATTGAAAGGGGGAGACTGGTTGAACTTTCTCCATTTGAAGTATTTCCTGCTTGTGGCAGAGGAATTGAATATCACCCGGGCCGCGGAGCGGCTGTACATCTCCCAGCAGTCCCTGAGCAATCACATCAGCAATATGGAGCGGGAGCTGGATGTGAAGCTGTTCACCCGCTCCCCCAAGCTCTCGCTGACCTACGCCGGCGACCTGCTGGTGGAGACTGCCACCCAGATCCTGGACCTGCACAGCCAGTACCTGGCCAAGGTGGGCGACATCAACCGCCACTACATGGGGGTGCTGCGTCTGGGCATCTCCCACACCTGTGGCCTGGCCCTGCTGCCAGAGGTGCTGCCCAAATTTCAGGAAGAATTTCCTATGGTGGAATTTTCCCTCTTTGAGGGCAACTCCACCCATCTGGAGGACGAGCTCTCCCACGGGCGGGTGGACCTGATCATCTGCTTCCAGCCCATCATGATGGAGGGGGTGGAGGTAGTCCCCCTCACCCAGGAAGATCTGATTTTAGTTGTCCCCCGCAGCTTTACCGACCAGCTGTTTGGGGATCAGGCGGAAGAGATGCGCCAGCAGTTTGCCGCCGGGGCGGATATTGACGCCTTTCAGCACATGCCCTTTATCCTGATCAAACGGGGCAACCGCACCCGCAGCATAGTGGATCAATATTTCAGCCGCCACTTCTTCAAGCCCAAACTGATCCTGGAGACGGAGAACACCATCACCACCCTGGCTATGGCCGAGGCGGGAGTGGGCATCACCATCTGCCCCGAGCTGTTTGTCAAAACCATCCACGTCACCGCCGCCCGCTCCTCCACCGACAAGCTGGACTTCTTCCCCCTCACCGATCCTTCCACCATCAGCCGTCTGGTGGTGGGCTATCGCCGGGACCGGTACCTGTCCCACTTTGGAGAGCGGTTCATTGAGCTGACGCAGCAGGCTCTGAAGCAGTAAATTTGTTATATCTTTTATCAATTTTACAGTTTGTATTAAAATTCCCTGGTTGAGAACGAACCAGGGAATTTTTATGGCCGCTCGGGAAAAACTACCCCCGCTTCCGGCGCGATCCCCTGCCGGGCCATCAGCTGCTCCACGGTAACAAAGCAGAACCCCTTGGCCTCCAGAGCGTCCACAATGCGCACCGCTGCCTCCACGGAATTGCGGTAGATATCGTGCAGTAAAATCACATCTCCGTCCTCGGCCTGCTCTACCACACTGGCCACGATCCGCTCCGCGTCGTGGTCCTTCCAGTCCTCCGGGTCCAGGGACCACAGCACAATGGGGCTGTCCGACCAGGTCCGCACCCCCTGGTCCACAAAACCGTAAGGGGGCCGCAGCCAGTAGCTCCGCTCCCCTACAATCTCCCGCAGCAGGGTGCGGGTCTTGCCGATCTGTAAATTAAAGTCCTCCTGGCTCAGGCCGGTCACATCTACATGGTCGTAGGTGTGTACTCCAATCTGGCACCCCTGCTCCGCCATCTGCCGGACCAGCTCCTCGTTGCCGGCAATGCGGCCGCCCACCAGAAAGAAGGTGGCAGGCACCTCCCGCAAGGCCAGCTGCTCCAGCAGCCAGCCGGTGGTATCCGCCCGGGGTCCGTCATCAAAGGTGAGGGCTACCACCGGCACCTCCACCTTCGCCTCTCCCCCGGCGCTTTGGGCCGGTTCTCCCACAGGATTGAGCGCCAGCGCAAAACACAGCAGCAACAGGCCCAGTCCGATCCCCGGCGTTTTTCCACCCCTCACGCCGCTCCCTCCTTTGATTTTTTCCCAAAGAAGTATATGCGCTTTTCTCTGGTTCCTGCGGGGGAAAGATTGTTAATTTTCTAAAATTTGCAGCAAAAAAGAATCCCGGGGAGCAAACTCCCCGGGATTCTTGGGCAAAGGACTTGTTACGCCTTGGGGTCCTCGGTGTCAAAGATGGTTTTGGCACCGGCGGCCAGACCGGCCAGGCCCTGGATCTCGCTGGGAATAATGATCTTGGTGGCCTTGCCGTTGGCAGCGGCGGTAAAGGCCTCCAGGGCCTTGATCTTCAGCACGCCCTCGCCGGGGGCGGCCTCATTGATCAGCTTAATGGCATCGGCGGTGGCCTGCTGCACCTTCATAATGGCCTCGGCCTGGGCCTCAGCCTCCAGGATCTTGGCCTGCTTGGCGCCCTCAGCCTGGAGAATGGCGGCCTGCTTGGCAGCGTCAGCCTTCAGGATGGCAGACTGCTTCTCGCCTTCTGCCACCAGGATCTGGGACTGCTTCTGACCTTCGGCCTGGAGAATGGATTCCCGGCGTTCCCGCTCGGCCCGCATCTGCTTCTCCATAGACTCCTGGATGTCCCGGGGCGGCATAATGTTCTTCAGCTCCACCCGGTTCACTTTGATGCCCCAGTTGTCGGTGGCCTCGTCCAAGATGGCCCGCATCTGGGCATTGATGTGGTCGCGGCTGGTGAGAGACTGGTCCAGCTCCAGGTCGCCAATGATGTTACGCAGAGTGGTGGCGGTGAGGTTCTCAATGGCGCTCATGGGCTGCTCCACGCCGTAGGTGTACAGCTTGGGGTCGGTAATTTGGAAGTAGATGACAGTGTCGATCTGCATGGTAACGTTATCCTTGGTAATGACAGGCTGAGGCGGAAAGTCCACCACCTGCTCCTTCAGGGACACGTTTTTGACCACCCGCTCAATAAAGGGGATCTTGAAATGCAGGCCCACCCCCCACACGGTCTGGAAGGCGCCCAGGCGCTCAATGACATAGGCCCGGGACTGCTGTACCACCCGGATGTTGGATGCCAAAATGAGCAGGATCAGGATAATGACGATGACAGGAATCAATTTTGTAATAATGTCCATAAAGTCCATATGTTTCCTCCTTGTTCCCGATGTTTATACTTCCTTGGTCTGGTCTGCCTCCACAGGCTCTACGATGACCTTAACCCCCTGGATATGGAGAACCCGCACCTCCTGTCCCACGGGGATGACCTCTTCTGTTTTGCTCCGGGCGCTCCACACCTGGCCGGACAGATTGACCAGGCCCTCGCCGGCCAGATTGTTCACCGCTTGGGTGACCACGCCTACCGTTCCGATGACCCGGTCGGCATTGGTGGCCGAGTAGCCGGGCCGGAGCAGCTTTTTCGCCAGCGGACGCACCAGGGCCAGAGTGATGCCCGAGAGCACAATGAACACGATGATCTGCGGCCAGAAGCCAAATCCCAGTCCCGCTGTGATCAGCGCCCCCAGGGCACCTACTGCAAACCAAATACTGGTCAGCCCCACGGTGACCGCCTCGCCTACCGCGAAGAGAATCATCACGCCCAGCCATACGATCGCTTCCATAGCACACTCCTTTCTGTTGGGACTGTGTACACTCTTACGTCCCAGTGTCCCTACCATACCATATTTTTTGTGAAAACTCCATAGCAAACACTTCCATTTCGGAAAAGGAATTGCGAAATTTTTCCCCTTCCGATATACTATATGGGACAAGAGTCCATACAGCTCCTGATTTCTCTGTTTTTTGCAGACAAGGATCTGTTTTTTATTACAAAACGGCGGGCCCGTCCCCGCCCGGGAGGTTTTATTGTGAATGATCTCACCTTTGCCGTGCCCACTCTGTTTGGGCTGGAGGGGCTGTGCGCCGACGAGATGCGCCGGCTGAATCTGGAAGATGTCCGGGCGGAAAACGGCCGGGTAGTGTGCCGGGGGACGGCCCTGGACATTCCCCGCCTCAATCTGAATCTGCGCACCGGCGAGCGGGTACTGCTGGTGCTGGGCTCCTTCCGGGCGGAGAGCTTTGACGCTCTGTTTGAGGGCACCAAAGCCCTGCCCTGGGAGCGATTCATTCCCCGGGAGGGCCAGTTCCCTGTGAAGGGGCACTGCCTCAACTCTGCCCTCCACGCCGTTCCCTCCTGCCAGGCCATTGTAAAAAAGGCGGTGGCCGCCCGGCTGGGGGAGAAGTACGGGCTCAACACCCTGCCTGAGACGGGCGCTCTCTACCAGATCCAGTTCTCCATTATGAAGGATACCGCCACTCTGATGCTGGACACCAGCGGGGCAGGGCTCCACAAGCGGGGCTACCGGGCCCACGGTGTGGTGGCCCCCCTGCGGGAGACTCTGGCCGCCGCCATGGTGATGCTCTCCCGGTACAAGGGCCGGGACCCCCTGTGCGACCCCTTCTGCGGCAGCGGCACCATCCCCATCGAGGCCGCTCTCATCGCCAAGAACCGAGCTCCGGGCCTGAGCCGCACCTTCTCCGCCCAGAAGTGGGCCTTTGTGGACAAGAAGCTGTGGCTGGAGGCCGCCGACCAGGCCATGGACCAGGAGTTTGACGGGGACTATGAGATCTGGGGCGGCGACCTGGACCCGGATGCGGTGGAGCTGGCCCGGCACAACGCCCAGCTTGCCGAGGTGGACGATATCGTACACTTTGATGTGGACGACGCCCGCACCTTCCACTGGGGCGGGCTCTACGGCCGGGTGGTCACCAATCCCCCCTACGGCGAGCGGATCATGGAGCGGAAAGAGGCCGAGGAGCTCTACCGTGCCTTTGGCAAAGCCTGGGCCAAGTTCCCCGAGGGGTGGAAGCTGTATCTGCTGTCCTCCCACACGGAGTTTGAGCGCACCTTCGGCAAGCAGGCGGACAAGAAGCGCAAGCTGTATAACGGCATGCTCAAGTGCGACCTGTTTATGTATGGTATTAAATAAGTTTCGGCCCTTTGGGACCGTATGAGGTGATTTTTTGCGTCATCTGTTCATTATCAACCCGGTAGCCGGGCGAAAGGGCACTACCCAGGCTCTGCTGAATCAGCTGGATCAGGTCTCCTTCCCCCACGAGAAGGTCTTTACCGACGGGGAGGGCCATGCGGAGGTGCTGGCCCGGCAGGCCGCCCAAAGCGGGGAGCCGGTGCGCATCTGGGCCTGCGGCGGAGACGGCACCCTCAACGAGGTGGTCAACGGGGCAGCTGGCTTTGACAACGCCGCCATCACCTGCGTGCCCAAGGGCACCGGCAACGACTTTTTAAAGGTATTTGGTCCCAACTACCGCACCCTCTTCTACAACCTGGAGGCTCTGGCCGCCGGTCCCCAAACTACCCTGGATTTGATGGACTGCAACGGCAAGCTGGGGCTGGATGTGGTGTGCGGGGGCGTGGACGCCCGCATCGCCGCCGGGGTGCACCGCTACAAGGACCTGCCCTTTGTCTCCGGCAAAGGAGCTTACATACTCTCCCTGATCGAAAACATCTTTTTCAAAGGGATCTGCCGCCCTATGGAGGTGCAGATGGGCGACATCCATTACAGCGGTCCCACCGCCATTGTCTGTGTGTGTAACGGCCGGTATTACGGCGGCGGCTTTATGCCGGTGGCCGACGCTATGCCGGACGACGGCGTATTGGATATGCTGCTGGTGGGCAAAGTGAGCCTGGCTACCTTTCTTAAACTGGTGGGGCAATACGCCAAGGGCCGCTACAAAGACTATCCCCAGCTGATCCGGGACTTCCATGGGCAGGCGCTCACCTGGAGCAGCAAAGAGCCCCTGGTGGCAGTGGTAGATGGGGAGGTCCTGGAGAGCCACTCCTTCACGGTAAAGCTTTCGCCGAAAAAGGTTCACTTCTTCTATCCCAATGGAGCAAGCTATGCGCCCCGGCTCTGAGGCAGGCTCCCCCGCCGCTAATTAGCACTCTTTTTGTCAGTTTGTGAACACATCGTAAATATTTTTAAAATCAACCCTCTTTTTTTAAAAAGGGGGTTGATTTTTTGAGAGGAAACGATTACTATAATACTCGTGGTTAGCACTTAGACGTTCGGAGTGCTAAATCTCATTGGAATTGTTTATTACGTAACTATCATATAAGGAGGAACCCGTTATGAAACTGAAACCTTTGGCTGACCGCGTGGTTGTTAAGCTGGTAGAGGCCGAGGAGACCACCAAGGGCGGCATCATCCTCACCGGCGCTGCCAAGGAGAAGCCCGAAGTGGCTGAGGTGCTGGCTGTCGGCCCCGGCGGCATGGTGGACGGCAAGGAAGTCGTCATGAACGTGAAGGTGGGCGACAAGGTCATCACCAGCAAGTACGCCGGCACTCAGGTGAAGCTGGACGGCGACGAGGTCACCATCGTGCGTCAGAACGACATCCTGGCCATTGTGGAATAAAGCGTCTGAACCGCCGCGAGCAGCGGGGATGGACCGGAGCGAGGGCGAGAAACTGAAGGACCGCATAGCGGGCCTGTTTCAAGCCCGAGACGGAGGGAAGCCCTGCGTCGTGAGCCGGCGAAGCGTGATTCCGAAACTCTTGTGTCCTGCGGCGAAGTGAATTCGCCTGCGGACGTATTTTAATTTCAATTCCGCAGCGCGGAATTATCTTGGAGGTAATGCGTTATGGCTAAGATTATTTGCTACGGCGAAGAGGCCCGCAAGGCTCTGGAAAAGGGCGTCAATCAGCTGGCCGATACCGTGAAGATCACCCTGGGCCCCAAGGGCCGCAATGTGGTGCTGGACAAGAAGTTCGGCGCTCCCCTGATCACCAACGACGGCGTGACCATCGCCAAGGAGATCGAGCTGGAGGATCCCTTTGAGAACATGGGTGCCCAGCTGGTGAAGGAAGTCTCCACCAAGACCAACGACGTGGCCGGCGACGGTACCACCACCGCCACCCTGCTGGCCCAGGCCATGATCCATGAGGGTCTGAAGAATCTGGCCGCCGGTGCCAATCCCATCGTGGTGAAGAAGGGCATGGCCAAGGCCGTGGAAGCCGCGGTGGCCGAGGTCAAGAAGCAGGCCAAGACCGTGGACGGCTCCAAGGACATCGCCCGTGTCGGTGCTGTGTCCTCCGGCGACGAGGAGATCGGCAAGCTGATCGCCGACGCCATGGAGAAGGTCTCTGCCGACGGCGTCATCACCATTGAGGAGTCCAAGACCGCCGACACCTATTCCGAGGTCGTGGAGGGCATGCAGTTTGACCGGGGCTATATCACCCCCTACATGGCCACCGACATGGAGAAGATGGAGGCCAACCTGGACGATCCCTATATCCTGATTACCGACAAGAAGATCTCCGTCATCGCTGACATCCTGCCCATCCTGGAGCAGATCGTCCAGTCCGGCAAGAAGCTGCTGATCATCGCGGAGGACGTGGAGGGCGAGGCTCTGTCCACCCTGATCGTGAACCGTCTGCGCGGCACCCTGAACGTGGTGTGTGTCAAGGCTCCCGGCTTTGGCGACCGCCGCAAGGAGATGCTGCAGGATATCGCCATTCTGACCGGCGGCACCGTCATCTCCTCCGACGTGGGTCTGGAGCTGAAGGAAGCTCAGCTCAATCAGCTGGGCCAGGCCCGTCAGGTCAAGGTCACCAAGGAGAACACCACCATCGTCAATGGTGCCGGCAGCTCTGAGGAGATCAAGGCCCGCATCGGCCAGATCAAGAGCCAGATCGAGGTAACCACCTCCGACTACGACCGTGAGAAGCTGCAGGAGCGCCTGGCCAAGCTGGCTGGCGGCGTGGCTGTCATCAAGGTTGGCGCTGCCACCGAGGTGGAGATGAAGGAGAAGAAGCTGCGCATCGAGGACGCTCTGAACGCCACCCGCGCCGCTGTGGAAGAGGGCATTGTGGCCGGCGGCGGCACCGCTTACCTCAACGCTATCCCCGCTGTGGAGAAGCTGATGGCTGAGGTCGAGGGTGACGAGAAGACCGGCGTGCAGATCATTGCCCGCGCTCTGACCGCTCCTGTCAAGCAGATCGCTGCCAATGCCGGCATTGATGGCTCCGTGGTTCTGGAGAAGATCAAGGAGTCCGGCAAGACCGGCTATGGCTTCGATGCCTACAACGAGACCTACTGCGACATGATTGCCAGCGGCATCGTGGATCCCACCAAGGTGAACCGCTCCGCCCTGGAGAACGCCGCCTCCATCGCCAGCACTCTGCTGACTACCGAGGCCCTGGTCGCCGACAAGCCCGAGCCTCCCGCACCTGCCGCTCCCGCTGCCCCTGACATGGGCGGTATGTATTAATTTAGCCTGCCAAAAGCCCACGGCCTTGTGCCGTGGGCTTTTTTATTTGGGCGAGGGCTTGTCGTCGAAGCCGACATTTTGGGCCCCCGGCAAAGCCCAGCAATGCGGCTTTGCCGGGGAGAGGAGGAGCGACAAAATGAGCGCGCCCTGCCGTTTGCGGCAGGGCGAGGGATATGACGTCCGCGACGACGAAGCCTCCCGCACCTGCCGCTCCCGCTGCCCCTGACATGGGTGGGATGTATTAAGAAGCGCAGAGGCGTGCAAAGCAGCGCGTCGCGCAGTCGTCGCAGCGTGACAAAAACAATCCACTTAAAAACAGCCCACGGCTTTGAAGCCGTGGGCTGTTTTGCATGGACCCGGGATGTACCAAGTCCCAGTCCCATTATGTTTTTTATGCCTCAATCATTCCAAACCCCTCGTTGAGCAGAGAGGAGGCCTCAGTAAGGCCGGTTGTGTACTCCATGACGGCGTTGTTATAATCGTCTGTGGTCATCTCACCGTTCAGCATCCCTTCGGCGCTGTCACACAGGCCCTCCATGGAATCTGCAAATCCGTTGCAGCCTTCGGCAATCTTGGCATGAGCTTGCGCCCAAGCCTCGGGGGGATTCGTGATGGCAGCAAACTTACGGAAGGGCTCCACCATCCCACGCATGGCCGCGATCCCCTCCCGGAAGGAGTCCTCATCGGTGGCCGACAGCCCGCTCATGGAGGACATAGCTGTACTAATTTCCGCACTCAGATTCTCCACCTGGCTCTTGTATTCTTCCTCAGTCATCAGGGTCTCTCCCCCGTTCTGGGAACCCGATCCACTGGCGGAACCCCCAGCGGAATCTCCCCCGCCGCCGCAGGCGGTCAGAGACAGGAGCAGGCAGAAAAGTGCCAGCAGAGATATCATGCGCTTTTTCATAAATAATCTTCCTTTCTCCCTCAATAAGATATTTTTATTATGATACAACGATCTGTTGTTGTCAATCAATCTATGCGTATGGCCCAGATTTATGATAATCCTCCATTTTGTAAACTACGCAGCACAAGAAATTAAATGATTTGTAAACCATTTTTCCTTGCGGGGGGCAACACTCCCATTAAGGAAAGCCCACGGCCTTGTGCCGTGGGCTTTTTTTACTTGGGCGTGGGCTTAAAACCCAGTCCCCACCAGTTTTCCGTGCCAGCCGTCCTCTTCCAGTGTCATATACCCACACCGCAGGTATTCCAGCGCCCCTTCCGGGACGGACGGATCATTGCCGGTATACTCCCCGGTATTGCCCGCCATAGACCAATTCAGCGCGTAGACATTTTCCGGGACAAAGACGGTGGTCAGATAGAAGCAGTAGGCGTTGTCTCCGATCTCCCCCTGCTCCCGATAAAAATCCGTCTCCTCCTGTGCCTCTCTCACCTGAACAGCAACATAGGTATAGCAATATTTGCTGCCCGGGGTGGCCTGGAGATGGATGGACTCAAAGGCCTGACAATACGCTTGGGCGGCCTCCAGATAGCTCTGCCCCTCATTGGGGATCACAATGTTCTGGTGGTCATAATCTCCATTTAAAGCGGCATACTCCAGCTCGTCAAACCAGCCCCGCAGCTGCTGATAGGGAACACAGCTGTCCGACTGGGGCGCCAGCCACACCTCCCCTGTGGGTCCTATAAAGCGCACCTCCTGGGTATCGGAATAAGCAGTGAGGCTCCAGTCGTTGATTTGGGCGATGGTGACGGCCGCCGGGCTTCGCTCCGCAGAAAAACCGGGCGTGGTAGCCTCAACGATTGTCCATTGAACATCTTTTAACTGATTTATGTTGTAGACGGCATTCGTAGCCGACCAACCGTCGTGGTACACCACAGGCTCCCCGCCGTTTCGCGTCAGGGACAGTGTAAGATTGTCCCCCTCCTGAAGTTGGGTTAGATAATTTGTCAGCGCAGAAAGCTGGGATTCTTCCTGCCCCTGTCCGCTCTGGGAAGAGATAGGCTCCGTTTTTTTCCCCTGCAGGTTGCCCGCCTCCGGGTTGGTCCCGCAGGATGCCACCACCGCGACACAAACCAGGGCGGCCAAGGCTGCCACCCACTTTTTCGGCTGATTCCAGGTCAGCAGGTTTTTGATCCGGCTCTTGGTGTCCCCCTCTCCAAAGGCCAGGGGCGTGCCGCCCACCACTCTTTGACCGGTAGACAGGCTGAGCAGGGAGGCAGAGTAGTCCGTGCGAATCTGGGGCCCCAGCGTTTGGAGCACCGCCTCGTCACAGCTCATCTCCATATCCTTCTGGGCCAGGAAAAAGGACAGCCAGACCAGGGGGTTAAACCAGTGGATACACAGGGCCAGAAAGGCCAGCAGCTTGACCAGGTGGTCCAGGCGCTTGATATGGTACTGTTCATGGAGAATAATATACTTCTGTTCCTCCGGGGACAGGGTGGAGGGCAGATAGATCTTCGGCCGCAGCACCCCCAGCACAAAGGGGGAGGTGATGTGGTCGGCCAGGTAAATGTTATCCCGCAGGGGGGCCGCCCCGATGAGACGCCGCCGGAGAAGGAACATGGACACCACACTGTATCCTGCTATCAGAGCTGCACCGGCCATCCAGGCCAGGGTAAGCAGCGCTACCGGCGCCTCCAGAGGATCGGCCACCAACTGCTCCTCCCCCTGGGGGAGGGTTTGGTTTACAGCCTGGCTGACCCCGGGGATAGGGAGATCCACCTGCGGGAACTCCGCATGGACCAGATCGGGCTGTACATATTGGATCTGAGTGGCGTGAGGGGTGGCCTCCTGGATCGGCGCGTCGGTGAGCGCCAGCAGGGAAAAGCGCCCTGAGATGGAGAAGGGACATAGCAGCCGGAACAGGACCACCGACCACAGTGCATAAGAGAATACTTTGGGCGCTTTTTTCAGGAGCAGCCGGGCGGCAAGCACAAATACAATCACCACACTGGCCGCAATGCTCATATTTAGAATCCGGGGCAGCAGTTCATAGGCTAAAAAGTCGTTCATATAACCTCACCCTTCCCTGTTTTCACGGATCAGCTGTTGCAGCTGACGTACCTCCTCATCACTTAGCTTTTTTCGGGTGGTAAACGCGGCCAGGAATGCGGGTAGGGAGCCATCAAAGGCCTCCTCCACAAACTGCTCACTTTGTCTGGCATAGAACTCCCCCCGGGAGAGGAGGGAAGAAACGGTGCCATTCTGATTTTGAAACAGTCCCCGGCCGCACAGCCGTTTCAATACCGTGTAGGTCGTGGATTTTTTCCACTGGAGCTCCTGCTGCGCCAGCTGGACCAGCTGGGACGATGGCAGCGGCTCGTTGGCCCAGATGAGATCGGCAAAGCGGCTCTCCACCGGGCCAAGTCTCGTGTCTCCCATGACGATTCCTCCTTTCGGTCTTGTTGGTCTACAACCTGTCGTCTTTACTTGTAGTCTACAATATATAGACCACTTTGTCAAGGACTTCTCCGCAAAAAAAGGACGCCCTCTCAGGCGTCCTCGTTTTCCTTCTTCAGCTGCATGGCCGGCCAGGCTTGGGCGGTGATCACACCCTCCAGACCAGCCCGGCGGGCTGCCCGGATATACTCCTGGGGATCCCCGGTGGTAAAGAGCTCCAGGGTTCCCGGGGTGGTGCGGCGGCTCACTTGCCGGCTCTCCTTCAGGCAGCGCTCCAGCTCACTGGCCATGCGCTGGGCCGGATCCACCAAATGCAGCTGGGGATACAGCCGGCGGATGTTGTCCTCCACCAGGGGGTAGTGGGTACAGGCCAGCAGGCAGCACTCCACCTGATCCCGGTGGACCAGACCGTCCAGGTTCTCCTTCAGCTCCGCGTCAATGGCCGCCTCGCTGGCCCCATGCTCCACCAGGTTGGCCAGGTGCTTGGCCCCGTGGCTGAACACCTGTTTCTCCGGCGCAAGCTGGGCAATCAGCGCGGGGTAACAGCCGGTGGAGGCGGTAAAGCAGGTAGAGATCACGCCGATCCGCTCCACCGGCAGCTGCGCCACTGACTCCGCTCCCGCCTGTACCACACTGAGCACCGGACAGTCCATCTCTCTGCGGTACTGGTCCACCAGACAGGAGATGGTGTTGCAGGCCACCAGCAGAGCTTTGATTTTCCGCTGGCGCATAAAGGCCAGCATATACCGGGTCAGAGCCAGAATATCCTTGGCGTTGTGGTTTCCGTAGGGGGTATTGGCGCCGTCCCCGAAATAGACAATATTCTCATGGGGCAGCTGCTTTTGTACCCGCCTGGCCACACTGAACCCGCCGATCCCCGAGTCGATGATCCCGATGGGATTATTTTGATTGGCCATAGCATCACCCACTTTTCATTGCAGTCGCGTACGCAATATGATACATAGCTTGCCGGGAAAAAACAAGGGGAAACTTCTCCAAATTTAGGGTGTTCTTATCCTATGCTCTCCATGCGGCTGACCTCCCCGGTAACCGTGTCCAGCAAATAGGAGCCGGTATCGGTGACGACCTGCCACACCGGGACCAGCGAGGAGGGACCAGGGGAGTAGTTGCTCCCCACATACCCCTGGGTAATACTATCAATCTGGCTGCACACATCTCCCATATTGGTCAAACCGTGATAAAAGCGGATCAGGGCGGTGGGTACTTCAATACACTGGCGGCTCTCGTCTGCCTGAGGGGTACCGGTCAGCCGTCGGCCACCGGTCATAGACACCAGATCTCCGTCCCGATAGGTCAAGGTCACCTGCCGGTCAAACAGAGGGATCCCTTCCCACAGCTGCCGCAGGACCACCGTAGTCTCCCCGGCGCCCTCCGACTCCCCTGTGACGGTCAGGATCTCCCCATGAAAATCCAACCGCTCCAGGATTTCAACCGAATAGTCTTGGACACTCTTTCCGTTTACCGAAAACGCACCGGCCACAAACTCCCCCTGAAAGGCTCCATCCCCGTGGAACTGGATGTAGCCCTTTTGGTTGTGGTAGCGGTATACCTCACCGCCCAGGCTGCGCTCCTCCACCTGTCCGCCCAGAAGGGCCTGGGCCAGTTCCGGCTCACTCTCCCGGTCCCGCTCCACCTGTTGGGGCTGCAGGGACATCTCCTGGGGGATGATACTCTCCTCTACGGAGACGCCGTTCTTTTCCAGAAAGGAGACCGCCTCCTGGCGGGCCTGCTGCTGAGCTGAACGACTCTGAAGATCCTGGTGCAGGACAAAGGAGAGCAGCAGCAGGTTGGTCCCCGCCAGAATGATCAGGATGATGGTTTTGATTTTAGACCATTCCATGCACTCAGCCTCCTGTCTTCCACTGGCTGGCCGCCGCCCAGGAGGCGCTCACCTGCTGGGCGCCTGTATCCAGATACACCAGCTGCAGCTCCTCCCCCTGGTGGCCTTTGGCCTCCATGGCAGCCATGGCCTGACGCTGAGGCAGCACCACCGAGGTGGTCCCGCTGTCGGTATAGCTGCGCAGGCACAGGGTATAGCTGCTCACCCGGCCGTCGGCCACCTGGAAGCGGGCGGCATAGCCCTCCTCCCCCAGACGCACCGGCACCCCGTTGAGCAGGTAGCCAAACTCAATCTGCCAGCTCTCGGTTCCGATCTCCTCCACCGACCGCAGGTACACCCGTGCCTGTCCGCACCAGTCCCCAAGGGCGTCCGCCATCAGCTGCCGGCAGCGCTCCACCGCCCAGTAGACCCCGGAGCCGGCCACCGGATAGCGGCTGCTTCCGTCGTCGGCGGCGGTATAGGTCAGCGTACCGTCGGCAGCCACACGCAGAGTGTCGTTGCCGTTGCGGATGACCTGCTCATCTGAGGTGACGTAGGACACGCTGGAGTCGGTGGAAAAGTCCAGCACCTGCCGAACCTCCTCCTGAACGCTCTCCTGCTCCAGGGGGTTGGACGCCTGGTATACCTTGGGGGTGATGTTCTCCCCCAGCAGCAGAGTGTAGGGGGCCAGAGCACTGTACTCCTCCACTTCAAAGGCAAACCGGGCCCCGTTCTCCTTGATTCCAGCGATTGCCTCGCTCAGGCGGCTGACGTCCACCATGCCGCACACCGCCCGGTAGTAGACTTCATCCTGTCCGCAGTAGTAGATGACTGCCTGCCCCTCCTGGGCGGTGAGCACCAGCCGGCGCACCTGCCCGGTGAGCTGTTCATTGTCCACCGACAGCCACCCCGTCAGCACCGGAAAGGACAGCTGGTCCTGCCAGTCAAAGTAGACCCCAGGGGCGGTATTCAGCGCCTCCTGCCATGCCTTCTCAGTGACATTTTCCGGGGCATCCGCACTGCTCAGCGCCTCCACCAGCAGGCTGTACACCTGCTGAAACAGAGCGTCCTGGGCCTCCTGGTCGTACTGCACTCCGTATCGCAGGCTTTCCTCCCCGCCCCGCAGCGTCACCGCCATGCGCATCGGCTGGGCCGCCTGGGTGCGGTTCTCCTGGGTGGTCTGGCTCCCGCTCTGGGTGGTTCCGGTGGGCAGCAGGCCGCTCAGGGCGATGGGCATCTGGGTGCGCACCGCAAGATAGACCGCCGAACAGCTCAAGAGCACGATGAGCAGGGTCTTGACCCGCTCTACCATCCGTTTGTTCTTAAACATGGCTGGGTCCCTCAATCTTCAGTTCCATACGCACCGACAGACCGGGGCCGTCCCGGTCCACCAGTTCCAGCACGCCCTCGTGGCGGTCCACAATCTCCTTGGCGATGGACAGGCCCAATCCGGTGCCGCCGGACTGGCGGGAGCGGGCCTTGTCCACCCGGTAGAACCGCTCGAAAATCCGGGGGCGGTCCTTTTCGGGGATGCCGATGCCGTCGTCGTCCACCTGCATCCACACCTTGTCCCCCTCCCGCCCGGCGGAGATGAGGATATGTCCTCCGTTGGGGGTGTACTTAATGGAGTTGGAGACAATGTTCATCATCACCTGAACCACCCGCTCCCGGTCGGCCATAATGCTGGGCAGATCGGGCTCCAGGCGCAGCTTCATCTTGTGGTCGTGACGCTGGGCCTCCATGTACACGGCGTTGTACAGATCCTGCACCGCCACATCGAAGGGGAAGCGGACCAGGTGCAGGTCGTCCTTGCCGGAGTCGAACCGGGACAAAGTGAGCAGGTCCGAGACGATGTGAGTCATGCGGTCGCTCTCGTTGAGAATGACCCCCAAAAACTTCTTCTCGGTGGCGGCAGGCAGCTCGCCCGCGCTGTCTGAGAGGGTCTCGGCATAGCTGCGGATGTTGGTGAGGGGGGTGCGCAGCTCGTGGGACACGTTGG
>CABVDR010000029.1 GCA_902497145.1 uncultured Oscillospiraceae bacterium | reverse complement strand
TTGCCTAAAGGCCGTCCGCTCCGGCCCGGTAGGCGAGTCACCGCTTTTTGGCAATGCGACCCTCGCCGCCAACAGAACGATTCATCGTTGGACTGTGCTGTGCAATTTTTGCCTGCTCATGGGCGCGACGGGTACGGGAGGTAGAGCGCCCATCGGCTACCTGGTATTCCAGGCTGTAGCCAGGCTGAAGTTTTCCCGAGCGGATATGCTCGCCCATCCGGCGGTGGAGGTTGTTTGTCTCGCCGATATAAGTAAGCGTACCGGAGGTGTCACGAATTCTGTATTCGCCCGGACTCTGGGGCGGCTGATGGCCGGCAGCCTGGGAAGGGAAAAACTTCTGCGGACGGCCGGGACGATAGATTCCCATGAAAAAAACTCCTTTCTCAACAAGCAAAAAGAAAATGGATGGAAGGGACAAGGCGAGGGGATTAATATGCCTCCTGAGCGCTGGAGGCAAGTTCCGTCACGCCCACAGCTAAACCGGCACCAGCACCGGTAACGGTTCCCACCGCAGTTCCGGTGGCAACACAGCCTCCTGTCAATGTGGCGACAGCGCCGCCGATCATGCCGCCAAGAGATGCACCGGTAAGGATAGTACTAAGAAGAAACATTGTGAACGCTCCTTTTTTAATTTCATTCAGGATAAATGCAGACCCAGAAACTCCAACGTGCCGCGGTCACCTGGGGTTGTGTGAGGCTCCTTTATCTCTGTTCTGACTCAATTGTATTCCTTGGTAATAGGAAAAGAAATGGACAGAATTTGCAGAGATTGCAGCGGCAATTTTTGCAATATTGCATTGTGGCAGAAAGTGCTGCATGCTATACTGGAGTCAAAGAAACAAAGAGGTGGGGGACAGCTATGGCGAGAAAAATCTGGCAGGGAGATATTTTTAAGTATCTGAATAAGTGCCTTCACTTTAAGCAGGTTAATTTAGCCCGTGATATGGCCCAAAAAGTTCTGCGGATCAAAATAGATTCCAATGACGATTGGGAGGAGATGAAATCGACGTATGCTTCTGCCGTCAGCAGAATCATAAATGGCAAGCAAAATGGTTTTTTGCCCCAGGTCGAAGGACAACAGTTGGATGCGGAATTATTTTATGATGTATTTTTCCGAGGTATAGTCGATCAACCCAAGGAAAAGCCTCAGGTCCTGCTGAACCAGTTAAAAAAATTTTTGACGCAGGAAGAGGTAGATATTTCAGAGTTTGAGCATGTAAACGGAGACTATGAGACGTTTGTCCGGGCGATGGTGGAGGCAGGGCTAAACGAGGTGCAGCGGAGCAGGGGCAAAGAAGAGCCGGGAGAGCGCGGAAACTCTGCCTGTGTACAGCAGGAAGTGCAACAGAGAACCCGCCCCACGCTTCACAGCCAGAACTTTTTTGCCAGGAAAGTCTTTGGTCGTGAAGAGCTTTTGAAGGACATGGAGCAGCGCCTGGCCCAAAACAGGGTGGTAGTGCTGAGCGGTTTGGGAGGGATCGGAAAGACTTATCTCTCGGAAGAATATGCAGTCCGGCATAAAGAGGATTACGCGCAGCAGCAGCGAATTTCGGTTTCTGCAGGCAGTTCGTTTCAGAAATTAATTCTATCGTTGGAATTCGACCATTTAAATGAGCAGGAATTAAAGGAGGAGGGCCCTCGGTTTGAAAACCGGCTCAGACTCTTGAAAAATATGGACGAGCACACCCTCCTGATCCTGGATAATTTTGATGAGCCCTGGGCCCCCTTGGAGGATGGAAGTTCAGGCATTACGCCCCTTTTGGATTTTTTAAGGGATACCGGCCTTCATATGATCATAACCACCCGGTTGACAAAAGAGTTTGCCAGTCTCATGCCCCTTCCCGTTACGGCCCTTCCCGAGGCAGAACAGCTTGCGCTTTTTGAATACCATCTTGGGTGGAAACTGGAGGAGCAAGACAAAGCATACGCGCGGGATATCCTTCGCTGCGTGGAAGGGCACACCCTTTTGATCGAACTGAGCGCAAAAAGTATTTATGAGGGCGATTTTACCTTTCGCGAGATGCTGGAGTGTTTGAGAAGCGGAGAGGATGCGGACCTGCCGGAGGTGACCGTACAAAAGGATGGTCAGAGACAGGACACCATTTGGCGTTTTGTACGTAAGATCTTATTTCAGATTGACCTTCCCAAGGAGCAAAAAACCACCCTGCGACAGCTGTCTTTGCTCCCAACGCAGGGAATCTCTCGCAAGCTGTTTCGCTCTTTGACATCCAAAAATGCCCTGGCAGAGCTGGAAGGAAGAAGCTGGGCAATTCGTGAAGATAGAAACGCCGAGAGCATCACACGCCTTCATCCGGTTATCTGCGAAGTCGTAAAGAAAGAGCTGTGTCCCACATATAAGAACTGCAGGTCCTTTATTGAGGCGTTATGCCGCTTTCTAAAGGAGAAACCAGAATGGGTAAAGGGAGGAGAGCTTTGTAAGCTGGCGGAGAATATTGCCCATGAGCTGGACTTTTCCGACCCGGAGTATTCGGTTGAAGAATGGAACAATTTGCGTACGATGGCGCAGTTTTGCAGCCAAAACTATCAATATCAGTCGGCCTTGGATATAAATCTTCAGGCTTTGGAGGTACAGAAAGGGGCGGCTGAAGATGTCTTTGATTCTGCGTGCAAAAGCGACCTGTATACCGAGATTGGTGAACTGTATCAGCGGCTGGCAAAATACAAGGATGCAATAAAGCAGTTTGAGCTTGCTGCCGGCTATCAGAAGGACAATACGATTGAAAAAGCGGAATGCTACCGCAAGCTGGGGGAGGTATACCGTAAGGCTTCAGAGTATGACCTTGCGTTGGAGTATGATAACGCTGCCATAAATATTTTCCAAAACTACTCTGAGCCTGGCATGGAAGACAGGGAGCTTTTCTTGAAAATTGCGGAGGCGAAGAATGCCATAGGTGTGGTGCATCTAAACTTGGGCGACGCAACAAAGGAAGATCCCAAGCGGAAGGAAGAGGAATATAAGCAGGCCAAGAAATTCTATGAGGAGGCTCTGGCGCTTCGGCTGAAGTACAAGGCGGAGCCAAACGAGCTGGCGTATTCCCACCACAATATCGGCACGGCCTTTCATCGCTTAAAAGATTATAAAAATGCGGCCAAAAAGCATCGAGAAGCCCTTGAACTGCGGGAAAATTGCAAGCTTAAGAAAACAGATATTGCCGCTTCATACGCCCAGCTGGGAAATGATAATCTGGAGCTGGGAGAGGATTATTATGAAGAAGCAAAGAGGTTGATTGATTGCTCACTCGACATCCGAAAAGAGCTTTTGGGAGAAAATCATCCCGATTACGCCTGGTCCCTGTTTAGCCTGAGTCAGTGGTATGAAAAGACAGGAGATATTGAAAAGGCGATTGAAACGTTAAATGTTGTGATATCCATTCGGGAAAATGTCTTGGGGCCGGAACATAAATACACCCAAGGGGCGATCCAGAAGCGTGAGGAATTGCGCGGGAAAGCAAAAGAAATCAAACAAGAATGAAAAAATTAGGACCGGCAGAAAACTGCTGGTCCTAATTTACTTCAGTGGGGCAAAAGCGGCCGCTGCCGGGCAGCGAGTCTGTAAATAGCTTCAGGCGCACCGGCCAGAGGAGCTTCCTCTGTGTCCGGGGCGCCTGTTTTCTACTCTTTATGATGCGCCATGGCATCCATCAGCCAGGCACGTGCTTGCCGAAATTCCCCCTTGTCCGGCGTAACCTGCAGTACATAGTTTACCTTGCCCATAAGCCGCATCAAATAGTGTTCCTCTGGTTCCGAAATGCCCAAGCGGGCCATGTGGCTGGACACCCCGTACTTGCGGCAATAGTAGATCTCCTGCCGCAGAGCGCGCAGATCGTGGGATGGTACCCCCAGTTTTTCATTCACCACAAGGCCGGTGACCACCTGCCGCTGCCCGGAAGAAAGCACCTGGGTCTTTTTCCCGTTGAGAAAGAGGCCCAGAGGCCTCAGCCGGTCCTGTACAAAGGCAATGACGTCCTGGGGAGTAAACTGGCCGGAGAAGGTCATGTCATCGCAGTAGCGTGTATACCGGATTTGCCGGCCGGCACACCAGGCACCCACCTCCTGGTCAAAGTCAGACAGGAGAATGTTGGTGATGGCCGGTGAGCTGGGGGCGCCCTGGGGCAGGGACTGGCCATGATAACACAGCATGGACAGCAAGACCCGCAGCGGCTCCGCGTAAATGTTTGGGGGGAACACCCGTTCTTTCACGGAGGAGTAGAGAATACTGTCAAAGAAGTGCTGGATATCCAGCTTTAATACCACGGGCTGCCTCACGTGAGGGGCGGCATTGCGGCAGGTGCTCCCGCCGTAGCGGTAGGCGGTGGCATACGAAGAGACGGGCATGTGGACCAGGAGAACCTGGGTGATGCGCCGCTGGATGGCTTTGAGCAGAGGGTCGGGCACCGAAAGGGTCCGAACACCGCCGTCCTTTTTGGGAAGGCATACCTGGCGGTAGTGCTTTTCCAGGGAATTGCTGACCGCATAAAGCGTTTTTGCCTCAAACCCCAGATCGCGCGCAAGAGAGGAGAGTTCCCGATAGACAATCAAGACCTCTCCCCCCCTTTTTATTCCGTCAACAGGACAGTACCAATGTGTATGGGGAACCGTCCTGCGGTATTTTGGAGCACACCCTGTGTGCAGTAATACCGCTGGATGGTTCGCCGGAGCGCAGTGAATACGACAGCATGTTGCAGCCCGGCAGCGACTCGCGGCCGGGGACCAATCCAGGTCAGAGACTATTGTCCTGTATGACCGGAATACAGCGTGCGCGCACTGTACTCTCAATTATAGCAACGCAGGTCAGCATGTCAAGCTGGGCAATCCAGAAGGAACAGACGGCCGGAAACTAAAACCGGAAAAGGGGGCAGCGCTTCTCCAAAAATTTTTTTTATTTCTAAAACCGGGAGCCTTGTTTTCGGCACTCTCTTAATGTAAGCAGGAAAAACCTGAAAATGGATAAAGGGAGGAGTATGTTTTATGAAACGATGGATCCAAAAGGCCGCTGTGCTGCTGGTCGTACTCTTACTGGCAGGAATTATGCCAGCTTGGGCGGCAGGCGGGGTGGAGCTGAACGGCACCCAGGGGAAGGAACTGAATCTGGACCCCTATGACGCCATGATCGACTTCAGCAACGTGCGCAACTCTGCCGTGTTCCACTGGCCCTCTCAGGGCAACGTGCTGGTTTACGGCGGGGCCACCTACACCCCCACCCTGAAGGAGATGATGCTGAAACTGGACGGCATGGTCATTCCCGCGAACCTGGTGGTAGACTTTTACTACAAATGCTCAGTGACCAATAGCGCCACCTATCCCTATGGCTACACCTTTCTCGCCCAGTACGACACCCGGGACGGGAAAGCGGACACGGTAAACGGGCAGGAGCTGCTGTATGAGCTGGACCGGGCCTTTGGGACCAACCTGGCCAGCGCAGGCACAACCCACGGGGTTCCCTTCCAGGGGATGACTGATGTGCGGGCCACCGACTATTACGCCGACGCGGTGGCCTGGGCTCTGGAGGAGGGGGTCACCGGCGGCACCAGCGCCACCACCTTCTCCCCTGCCGCCGCCGTGACCCGGGGCCAGGCGGTGACCTTCCTGTGGCGGGCCGCCGGCTCGCCGGAGCCTGTCGGTTTCGCCTCCCCCTTCACCGACGTGTCCAGCAGCGACTACTTCTATAAGCCGGTGCTCTGGGCGGTGGAAAAGGGCATCACAGCGGGGATCGGCGCCAACCAGTTTGGCCCGGATGTGCCTCTGGCCTATGATCAGATCTTTACCTTCCTCTGTAAGGCTGCCGGGGAGAGTGAGCCAGGCAGCGACTGGTCTCAGGCGGCGGTCAACTGGGCCAGCAGCAGCGGCCTCACAGACGGGCTGAATTTCTCGGCCAAGGCGGTCTGCCCCCGGTCCGATGTGGTCTATTGCATTTGGAAGCAGTGTTCAGACGGTGTGAGCGCCGGAAGCACGGAGGAGGAGACTGCCGGATCCGACGTGGTCTCCCTCACGGACCTGGAGGCGGCCAAAGCTGCCATTGTCAACGGCTTTGTGGAGGGAAACACGCACATTGATGTCGCCCCCTACCATATTGAGTCCTCCCAGCTGCTGGCCGCTGCCCGGGAGATTGCGGATATCGACGGAAAGAACCCCTACCGCATCTCGGTGGTGAGCTGCCTGGAGCCGGAGGGCCGGCAGGCCAAGACCATCGGCGTCATCTATTACATCTCTGATGGGACGGATACCCCCGCCAGCCAGGAGGCTGTACAAAAGGCGGAGGAAATCGTAGCCGATGTGGTGACCGCCGACATGAGCGATTACGACATCGCCAAGACCCTTCACGACTATCTGGTGCTCCACTGCGCCTACGACTACGACAACTACCGCAACCACACCATCCCCGCCGCCTCCTATACCGCCAGCGGGGCGCTGCTGGACGGCGTGGCGGTGTGCTCGGGATATGCCAAGGCCTATGAGGCGCTGCTGACTGCGGCGGGGATCCCCTGCGAGACAATCAGCGGCTACGCCAACGGCAGCCACGCCTGGAACCTGGTTCAAATTGACGGGGCGTGGTACCACGTGGATACCACCTGGGACGACCCCGCCCCCGACAAGCAGGGCTATGTCCGCTATGACTACTTCCTGAAAAGCGACGCCTATATGCGTAGCCACAGCCACACCAAATGGAACGGTACCACCATTGCGTGCACCAGCACCAAGTACGACAACGTCAGCCTGCCAGACACCCAGGAGCAGGAGCAGCAGAAGGAGCAGCAGAAGTTTGCCGTCATTCAGCAGATCTGCGAGGACTTTATTGCCGCCCTCCCCTATCAGACCCAGGCGGAGCGGGAAGAGGCTACCTATGAGCAGCTGATGAGTGCCCGGTATGCCTATGTCACCCTGGACAGCTCCTATGATAACTTGACCCTGCAGGAGGCGTACCAGGCCATGGCCGACGACCTGCGGGCAAAGTACCCCGACCTGAGCATCTCCTATGACCGGGAACACCATGGCTATGAGATTTACCGGAAGGACCTGGTGGCCGCCGCCCAGGCCATCCAGCAGGAACAGAAAGAGCAGCAGGCCCAGCAGCAGGAACAGGAAGACCTTCTCGTTCAGCAGGCCCAGGCGGAGCTGGAGCAGGCTCTGGCGCAGCTTCTGCCAAGCATGAACCAGGAGACCACGACGGTTGCTCTCCCCGGTTATTCCGACCAGGTCATCCAGAGCATCTGCAAAGCGATCAAACAGGAGAAGGTCCGGGTGGGCAGCTATGCCTATGACACCGATTATTACGTCAGGGCCCAATCCGGTGGTGTGGAGGTAGTCAATCAAAAGTGGGCCGAGGAGGAGATCCAATCTTATCTGGAGCAGATCGACGCGGCCATTGACGACGGTGAGTTTGAAATGACCCTTGCGCTCAAACATTATCCCAATCAGGATGACAACGCCGCCTATGCGTTCCAGGCATACGTCCGGGCGCGGAATGCCGGGCACGTGACTCCCGGGGGCCGGGAGGCAGGTGTGGACTATGAGTTTCTCAGCGGCGGGCACAACGAAACAAAAAATACCTTTTCCATTCAGATCCAGTATTTGAATCCCCAGACGTTCACCGTGGAGGAATGTGTGGCCCAAATCCAGGCAGCCATCCGCAGCGGGAAAGACACGGTACAGTTTCAATTCCAACCAAATGACCGGGGCGATAACCCGGCAAAAGACGCGGTGGAGCAGATGACCCAGAAGGGATATGGTTTTGATGACTATGTCTATGGGGAGGATTATAGCCTCCATGTAACCCAGAATTACAGTACCGGTATCTGTACGGTTCAAATTCTTTATCAAACGGGAAAATAAGGCCCGGTTTTTTGCGTCCAAAACGAGGGCACATGCTCTGGCTGTGGCTTACCTCAGCAGAATAAGGGCGATTTAAACAATGAAAGGCATCAAGATTCTGGAAGATATGTTGAACACACCCAAAAATGTGAGTATAATATGTTAAAAAGCACCGTTTCGGCTTGCGGCAGAAGGTACGTGATACTCAGCACAGGGCATATTTTTTGCAAGAATAAAACCGCCTGCCCTCTTCCCGGCACTCTCTTATGTAGGCCGGGAAAGGAGGCTAATCTATGGAATATATTCCCTTCTTTCAGTTCCTGCGTCAATGTTTCCTGATGGAAGCGGAGGAATATATCCCGCCGTGGGAGGAGCAAATGGATAGAGGAGAGATGTGGAGTGAAGAAACCGGAACAAGGTCAGCTGCTGGAGTGGATCCAACGCAGCAGACAGGGAGACCCGGAAGCCCAGGAGGCGCTGATTCTGGCCGCACAGAATAGAGTCTACTATCACTGCAAGAAAATGCTCAAACAGGAGCAGGACGCCCAGGATGCCGCCCAGGATGTGCTGATCACCATGATTACAAGCCTGGACAAGCTGAAGGAGCCAGCCGCCTTCTGGGGGTGGGTCAACGGGATTACTGCCAACCGCTGCCGCCACCTGCTGTCTGCTCCTCACAAGGAGTGGCAGATCCCCGAGGACGAGGAGGGCAACTCCATGCTGGACAGCCTGGAGAACCTGGACGAGCAGCTGGTGCCGGAGAAGGCCTTGGACAACGACGAGACCCGGCGGATGATCCTGGAGCTGGTGGACAACCTGTCCCCGGAGCAGCGTATGTGCGTGCTGTTTTACTACTACGATGAAATGAGCATCAAGGACATTGCCCAGGCCATGGAGACCAGCGAGGGCACGGTAAAAAGCCGCCTCAACTACGCCCGAAAGGCCATCAAGGCCGGGGTGGAGGACTATGAGCGCAAGGGCATCAAGCTGTACAGCGTCAGTCCCATCCTGCTGCTGGTCTACTGCCTGCGGCAGGAGGGCGCTGCATTCCTGCTGGATCCTGCCTCTGCCGCTGCCATGGTGGGCCAGGTTATGACCCAGGCTGGGGGTGCGGCGGCCGTGGCGGCTGGTACCGCCGCCGGAAGCACAGCCGCTGTTGGAAGCACCACAGCCGCCGGTACAGCTGCTGCAGCCGGAGAAACGGCGGCCGCCGCGGGAAGTGCTGCGGCCGCTGGAACTGCCGCGGGAGAGGCCGCAGCCGCGGCTGCCGGAGGTGCGGCAGCAGGGGGCGCTGTGGCCGGAGGTACTGCCGCCGGAGCGGCGGCAGGCGTATCTGCCAAGGTGGTGGCGGGCGTGCTGGCCGGACTGGTGGCAGTTGGGGGCGCCACAGCGGGACTTACCACCCTGATGACGCCCAAAGAGGAAGCTGCCACGTCCTCGGTGGAGACAGTGGTCTCCGCACCGATGCCCCAGGCCCAGCCGGAATCGGTGGTGGAGGAGGTACCCCAGGAGGCTGCGGAAGAAGAGCCACAGGAGGAAGAGCAGGAGGAGACGCCGGAAGAGCAGCTCCAGCAGGAGCCGGAGCCCATTCCTCAGCCGGAACCCGAACCAGAACCAGAGCCGGAGCCCACCCCCTTTGCGGTGGCCCGTGGGTTGAGCATAGGCTCGCCTGCAACCTATTCCAGCCTGCCCGCCACCCCGGTGTGCAGCGACCCGGATGTGACCACGCTGCCCTCCACCTGTACCATTTCTGCCCCCTCCATCTCCACCAGTGCCCCGGATGCCTCGGGCAATGTGACCTACACCGTCAGCTACAACGTCACCACCAAATGCCACCTGGGTACCACCAAGGCGGAGCCTGTAGCTACCCCCTACACCATCTGGTATGAGAGCTACAACGTCTATGACTACTATACCGGAAGCACCTACTTTGCCCCCCATCTGGATACAGTGGGAGGACAAACCAGCGACGGAGCCTCAGCCACAGGGGAGCATAATGGCCAGTCCTTTTCTGTCACCTGTCAGGCCAGCGCCCAGAAGCTGGCCGAGGCGGGCAGCGACTGGGTAGAGAGTCAAAGTGCAGAATATACCTATGAGATCCACTCGGACATGGTGTACCGTATCACCATGACGGTCCGGGCCCCGGCCAACTACGACGGGCTGATGCTGGGCCTCAATGTGGTGGACGCGCCCAACCCCTCCGCCGCGGCGAGCAGCCTGACATCCGGCAGCCTGTCCCATTATCGCTTTGTTCGTCTGGGCTAAGCCAACAGCATTCTTTTACGCGCAAAAAAGGAATTTTATCCCAAAATAGAAGGAGAGGAAGAGCAATATGAAACAGACAACCAAGTTTCTTTCCCTGCTGCTGGCCGCAGCGCTTTGCGCCGGGCCCCTGTGTATGAACGTGGGGGCGGAGGCCTCCGGCGGAGCCTCCAGCTCGGTCAATCTGGAAGAGGCCAGCCAGGGGGCGATCGGCCAGGAGGGGGATATGGTTACCCTGACCAAGAGCGACGGCACCAAGATTACCTTTACCTCGGCCTACTTGGGAGGGACCCTCTCATTTTCCGACCCAAGCCCCTATTATAACGGCCGACAGGTGGATCTAAAGCTCATTATTGCCCAGCCAGGCTGCATCGGATACGCTGTCGACACCTCTGGAGAGATTTATAACGGCACCGAGGAGTACCTGGATTGCGCCATGATCTTCTGCTACGACTTTGTGGTCAACAGCGACGGCACCTTCGGCGTGGAGGGGTTTCACGATGCCAATTTCTTGGGCAATACCTACTATATCTTTGGTACAGACCGGGAGACCTGGGGATACGCCTCAGTGCTCACTGCGTTCTATGCCGACGACGGCCGCTACTGCATCATGACCCAGGAGGCACTGGACGAATTCACTCAGCTCACCGGCATTCAGGTGGAGGGAGCCCCCCAGGAGCAGCCCACCCAGGTGTTCCGGGATGTGTCCCCCGACGCGTGGTATGCCGACTATGTCCAGACCGTGTATGAAAAGGGGCTGTTCTCCGGTACCGGCGCGGGCACCTTCTCGCCGGAGGCCAGCATGACCTACGCCTCCTTCCTGGTAGTGCTCAGCCAGTTCTCCGGCGAGACGCTCCCTGCCTCCGACGGAGCCTGGTATCAGGGCTATGTGGACTGGGCCAAAAACAAAGGCCTGATTCCAGTAGAGATGCAGGCCTCCTTTGATCCGGATGCCGCTATTACCCGGCAGGATATGGCCGCCCTGTTCGGCACGTTCCTGAATACCTACCCCTACTCTGCCGAACCGGTGACCACCGACAAGCCCGTCTTCCGGGACGCTGCCAGCATTGCCGGCTACGCCGAGGACGGGGTGGAGCTCTGCTGCCAGCTGGGCATTATGAGCGGAACGCCGGACCAGTCCTTTGCACCTCAGGCCACCGCCACCCGGGCTGAGGTAGCGGTTACCATGGTCCAGATGGCCCGGGTTATGGGGAAATGAAATAAAGGGACCTGATGTTAAGTTGGTTTGAAAAGAAAAATTCCGGATTGGATAAAACCATCCGGCATAGTTCCGGCACTTAATATCAGAACATAAAGCAGAAAGGAGCATTCCCAATGAAACGAACCCGATTTCTCTCTCTGATCCTTGCCCTTGTCCTGGCCTTTGCCCTGGCTGTCCCCGCCGGCGCGGTGGACCTCACCTATGAGGTAGAGGGCGGTAAGCTGACCTTTGACGCCTCTACCGGCACCATCACCAAGTGCGATGCCAGCGTAACAAACGCGGTGATCCCCTCGGCAATCAACGGCGTACCCGTCACGGCCATCGGGGACTTCGCCTTTTTCTGGACCGGGGGAGCTTCCAAGCTTCAGAGCGTCACCATCCCCAACACCGTCACCACCATCGGCCGCAACGCCTTCCAGGGATGCGGCCGTCTGACCAGCGTGGTCATTCCCGACAGCGTCACCAAGCTTGGCCAGGACATCTTTGCCAACTGCGTCAGCCTGTCCCAGGTCACGTTGGGGACCGGGATGACCCAAATTGCCCGGACCATGTTCCAAGGTTGTACTGCCCTTCGGAGCATCGACATCCCGTCCAACATTACATCCATCGGCTATGATGCGTTCAATCATTCCGGCATCACCGATATTACCATCCCCGACAGCGTCACTACCATCAGCGGCTGCGCCTTCAGCGGGTGCGACAGTCTGACCAGCATTACCATCCCCAACAGCGTGACCCAGCTGGGAGACTGTGTCTTTGAGTACTGCACCAACCTGACCGATGTGCGCCTGTCCAACAGCCTGACTATCCTCCCCCGGGGTACCTTTCAGAACTGCTCCAACTTGGAAACCGTTGTGATTCCCAGCGGGGTGGTCACCGTGGACAGCTCTGTGTTCCGATTTTGCCGCAATCTGAAAGCCGTCACCATCCCCGCCAGCGTCACCAAGATCGCCGGCGGCGCCTTCTACGGCTGTGACAGCCTCACCGACGTCTACTACGGCAGCGACGCCGCCCACTGGAGCCTGGTGGATGCCGGCGGTCTCAACGACAGCCTTGTGGCTGCGAACATTCACTTCAGCGGGCCGGTGGCCGGCTTTACCGACGTGACCACCGGGGACTACTACGCCGACGCGGTGGACTGGGCGGTCCAGCACGGGGTCACCGGCGGCACCAGCGCCACCACCTTCTCCCCTGCCGCCGCCGTCACTCGGGCCCAGGCCATGACCTTCCTGTGGCGGGCTGCCGGCTCCCCCGAGCCGGCCTCTACCTCCTCCCCCTTCACCGACGTGGCGGATCCCAGCGCATACTACTATAAGCCGGTGCTGTGGGCGGCAGAGCAGGGCATTACCGGCGGGGTCAGCGCCACCGAGTTTGGCGTGAACATCCCCCTGGCCTACGACCAGATCTTCACCTTCCTGTGTAAGGCTGCCGGGGACACCCTGCCGGGCAGCGACTGGTCTGCTGGAGCGGTAGCCTGGGCCAAGCAGAACGGTCTGACCGACCAGCTGAGCTTCTCCGCAAAGACCACCTGCCCTCGCTCCGACGTCATCTACTGCCTGTGGAAGCAGCTGGCTTGACCAGGAAGTTCTGCCCTCGAAATTTCAACCATGAAAAATCCGCTGAGGACGCAGTGCCTCAGCGGATTTTTTTGCCCTATTTGCCGCAAAGATATTTTTGATTCGCTGCGGCGGAGAGAATCCGGACAGGAGATTCATAAAATGGGGCCGCAAAAATTTTAAAAATTTTTGCCGAAGATAAAACCGAATGGATCTGTGCCGGCACTATATGACAGAGAGCAGGACAAGAAAGCCTGTAAAAAAAGAGGAGTGGATGATATGTGTAATTGGAAAAAACAAATGGCAGCCGCCCTGGCCCTGATCTTGACCCTGTGCCTGACGGTACCGCTGCCTGCTATGGCGCTGGATCCGGCCCAGCTGGAGGAGCATGGATTCATTATGGAGGGCGATGTGTTGGCCCTGTATTTTGGCGAGGAGAGCAATGTGGTGGTCCCCGACGGCGTGGTGGAAATCGGAGAAGGGGCCTTTACAGAGGCCAGTTCGTATCTCACCAGCGTGACCCTGCCGGAGAGTGTTACCTCCATTGGGGAAAAGGCGTTTTATAACTGCAGCAACCTGACCAACATTGTTATTCCGGACAGTGTACAGACCATTGGAGAGAGCGCGTTTGAGGGATGCAGCAGTCTGACGGAGGTCACAATGCCCCAGGAGCTCTTTGACTCCAACCTGGATCGCTTCTACGGGACCCCGTGGCTGGAGGCCAACCAGAGCCAGACCGGCATTGAGGCCGGGGAGGACTTTGTGGTGGAAGGCTACCGGCTCAGCAAGTACCAGGGAGCCGGCGGGGATGTGGTGATTCCGGACGGGGTTCTCGTCATCGGCGAGAAGGCCTTTCAGGATTGTGAAAGCCTGACCAGCGTGACCATCCCCGACTCGGTTACTACCATTGAGAGTAGCGCTTTCTCCAATTGTATCCGCCTGACCCAGGTGACCATCCCGGACAGCGTCACAGAAATCCAGTACCAGGCCTTCTACTACTGCGTCAGCCTGGCCCAGCTGGAATTGAGTGCAAATCTAGAAAAGATTGGAAGCTTTGCCTTTGAGGGATGCCGTTCTTTGACCGAGATCACCATTCCCAGCGGAAGCGTGGACAAGACCGCCTTCAAGGACTGCGAGGGCCTGACCCGTGTGACCTTGGGTGACGGGGTGACGGAGATCGGCGAACTGGCCTTCAAGGGCTGCGGCAATCTTACCCAGATGACCTTCGGCCACGGCCTGGAGAGCATTGACGACGAGGCACTGTCTTACAGCGCCCTGTCTACCATCGTGCTGTATGACGGGCTGACCTCCATCGGCGATCGCGCCTTCCCCTCCACCCTGCAGGATCTTGCCATTCCCGCCAGCGTCTCTGAGATCGACAGTGAGGCGTTGTTCTACTGCCCCAGCGTCACCCTGCACGTGGTAGAGGGGAGTGACGGGGAGAGCTACGCCATACGCAACAACCTCAGCTACGTGAGTGATTATGAGGAGTTTGTCAAGGCAGCTGAGAGCGGAGTGCAGGATGACCAGGAGGACACCTCCTCCCAGTCCCAGCCTGTGGCCCAGGAGGCTCAGGAGGACTCCTCCTTCAGCCCGATGGTGGTAATTCTGGTAATCGTGGTAGTGGCTGCTGCGGCGGGCGGCGGCTATGTGGTGATGAAAAAGAAAAAGGGATGACCCACCCCTCCCCTGTGTGGAAGGGTGTTAAGATCACCATGGAGGGCCAATATATGGGAAAAGGCGGACCCTTCCAGAGACCTATGATATGCGTCCTGGGGCCCATGTCCCCGGGACAGGCCAGGGCAAGCGGCTGATATGGCGGTTTCGCCCCATAACATAAGAACCGAGCTCATAGTTATGAGCTCGGTTCTTGCCGGTCTATGCGTGCAACAGTATCCGTTTGCCTGATTTGCGCACCGGTCAGTCCACAAAATATTCCGGGTGGATTTGATGCAGTTCATCCTTCTCCAGATTATGGCGAGTAAGATGGCGGGTCATGAGCATCTCTGCCATTTCGGCGTCTCTGCGGTGCAGGGCGTAGAGAATGTCTTCATGGTCTTGAATGGTGTACTGGCTCATGCCCGAGGTGGCGGAAATAATGCGCAGGCGGTCAAATTGCAGCATATCCCGCTTCACCACATCGTAGGTACGTGCCTTGTTTACCGCTTGAAAGAGCAATTTGTGGAAGTCATCATCCAGGCTCAAAAAGGTTTCCGATTCATCGGTCTGCGCACACTGCCGCTGGGCGTTCAGGTTGGTTTCCAGTGCGTCCAGGTACTCCTGGGAAATGCCCTGCTGACAGGCCAGCTTAAGCACGGCCACCTCCACCACCAGGCGCAGAAACTTGGATTCCTCAATGCGCTCATAGCTGATCTTGGTTACATAGCTTCCCCGCTGAGGAATGATCTCCACCAGGTCCATGCGGGACAGCTCAATGAGCGCCTCACGAATGGGGGTGCGGGAGAGAGAGAGCGCGGCGGACAGCTCATTTTCGCTGATGGAGCTTCCCGGCGGCAGCTGCAGCGTCTGAATATTGTACATCAAGACCCGGATGGCATAGGAGCGTGCGTTTTCTTTGGGGAGCTTTGGAAGAAGTTTCATGGAAGATCCCCTCTCTGGTTATATGGTATATGATGGGCGGAACGATCCGTAAAAATCCATATACTAGCATACCACTTCAGCAGGGGAAATGCCAGACCTTCTTTTTTAGAAGTCAAACGTGAGAACGATCTTTCGGATGGAGGGATCCCGGGTGTCCAGGAAATCAAAGGCCTCCTGGGCCTTGGTCAGGGGGAAGGTATGGGAGACGGAGCCGGAGAGATTCAGCGTGCCCGCATGGATCATCTCAATGGCCTTGCCGAACATCTTGTTCTGCAGGCGGGAGCCCCGCACGTCCAGCTCCTTGGAGGTGATGAGGAACTGATTGACCTCGGTGGGAGCGGTGGAGAAGCCCATGGTGATCACGCGGCCGGCATTGCCGGTGGCCTTGAGCAGGTTGAGAAGAGAGTCCTTGACGCAGGCGGCGTCGATGGAGACGGTAGCGCCGCGGCCGTGGGTGTACTCCAGCACCTTTTCCAGAAAATCCTCCTTCTGGGTGTTGATGGTGTACTTGGCACCGGCGGCCTTGGCCTCGGCCAGCTTGTCGTCCATGATGTCGGCGACGATGATGTGGCTGCACATCTGACGGGCAATGCGCAGAATGGAGCTGCCCAGAGCGCCTGCACCATAGAGCAGGAGCATGTCCTCCTGCTCCAGCTGAGCCCGGGTGCAGGACTGGATGGCGATGGTTGTGGGCTCGATCATGACAGCGTCCACGTCAGACAGCTGGTCGGGCAGAATGTAGCAGTCGCTCTCGGGCACGGCAATAAACTCCCGGTAGCCTCCATCAATGTGCACCCCCCGGACGGCCAGGTGATCGCACACATTGCCCCGGCCCTTCCGGCAGGGATAGCACTCGCCGCAGCTGGTGACCTGGTTGACGATGACCCGGTCCCCTACCTTGAGATGCTGAACATTGGGACCTACCTGGTCTACCACGCCCACGATCTCGTGGCCGATAATGCGGGGGTAGGTGGCGGCAGCGTTGGTGCCGTGGTAGATGCCCACATCAGAGCCGCAGATGCCGGCGGCCGTCATACGGACCAGGACGTTGTCCTTTTCATCAATAGCCGGCTTTTCTACCTCAATCAGCTCCAGCTGCTCGGGCTGTACAATTTGGACCGCTTTCATAATAAGACTCCTTCTTTATTAATGATATCATAATGATCGTGCTGGGACATGGGACAGAAAGGTTCAAAAAAGGGGAAAGCTTATGTTGTGTCGAGAGAAGCACGAGATATCTTGTATGGTAGTATGGTAATACTGAATCAAAAAACTGTCAATAAGAATTTGGATAAAAAAGTAAAGATGGTCAAAAGATACAAAAACAGGAGTAAAAACTCGTGGGATATGCCGAGTTGAAAAATAATTAAATATATACTACCATACAAGCTAGAGAAAACGAGATGAATTCCAGCGTGGGTATTAAGGGGAAGCAGCGGTAGGAGGAAACATCAATATGAAATTAAAAGAGCTGGCAAAGAAAGGACTATGCCTTTGCCTGAGCGCAGCCACCCTGGCCGGGGTGTGCAGCTTAAGCGGATGCTCCGGCAGCGAAGAGGGCAGCGGAAAGCTTGTCAAGCTGTCCGTGTGTGTGTCGGACATGACTCCGGCGGCCCGTGCCCTGAAAGAAGTATTTGAGCCCCGGGTGGAGGAGCTGACCGGTGGGCGCTACAATGTGCAGATCTACACCTCCGGCGTGCTGGGGGCAGAAAAAGTTACCTATGACTACACCCGCAGCGGCATCATTGAGCTGTGCATGGTGGGCACCCCCATGTGGTCGGAGACCCCTAAGATGTCCATTCCTGACTTTCCCTTTGTGTTCCGGGATGTGGAGCATGCCCGCCGGTGCTACCAGGGCGAGCTGGGAGACTACATCGCAGAGGACATCGAGTCCAGCCAGCCGGTGCAGCTCATGTCCTGGTTCCCCAACGGTGCCCGCGTGTTCACCTCCAACAAGGAGCTGACCAGCCTGGAGGATTTTAAGGGGCAGAAGCTGAGAATGCCCAACAACCCCATCCATGTCCGGCTGGCTGAGAGCCTGGGCGCCAACGTGGTCATCATGGATATGGGCGAGGTGTTCACCGCTCTGGAGCAGGGTGTGGCCGACGGACAGGATAACCCCCTGGCTACCGTGCGCAACGAGGGCTGGTATGAAGTGCAGGACTATGCCTACCTTACCAACCACATCATCGCGTCTTTGGAGCTGTTTGCCAGTGACGAGTTCTGGGATTCCCTGAGCGAAGAGGATCAGAAGAGCTTTGCTCAGGCTGCTGAGGAGGCCTCCGACTACGCCTGGGATCTGTACATTGAGCAGCTGGAAGAGGATGAGCAGTTTATGAAGGATCAGGGCCTGACGGTCACTGAGATGAGCGAAGAAGAGCGTCAGCAGATGCTGGAGATGATCCAGCCTGTCTACGACTATCTGGACTCCCAGTATGAGTGGGCCCCCGAAGTCCGTCAGATGATTGCGGATATTGAGTGAGGTGAGTGAAGATGAAAAACGCGACAATGGATAAATTGTTTAAAGGAATCGACTATCTGACCGGAATACTTACCGGCCTGATGGTGCTGTTCGTATTCCTGAACGTGGTTCTGCGCACCTGCTTCAACTCCGGCCTGACCTGGTCTGAGGAGCTGTCCCGTTACCTGTTTGTCTTTGTCACCTATGTGGGCGCCATCAGCGCCATGCGCGTCAACGGACACCTGGGCGTAGATACCCTGATCTCCCGGGTCCCCCGCCCGCTGCAGATGGTGATGTATGTGGTCTCTCAGCTGGTCATTGCGGTGCTGATGTGCATCCTGGTCCACGGTTCGGGCAAGATGGTTCTTCAGAACACCGAGTCCCGCACCGCCGCTCTGGGGATCTCCTATGCGCTGCTCTACTCTGTGGGCATCATCACCGGCGTGTCCATTGCGGCTATGGCTGCGGCAAACATCGTATATGCCGTGACCCATCCCTCCGAGATCTCCAGCATCGTGTCCATGACCACCGACGAGGACGAGATCATGGCTGAGACAGGCAGCGAGGACCTCTCCGACGAGGAGTATGCCAAGCGCCTGAATGAAGAGGGAGGTAAATAAGCAATGACACTCGTGGTATTTTTGGCCGCCCTGGTAGGCGGTATGCTCATCGGGATCCCGGTGTGCTTTTCTCTGATGTTCAGCGGCGTGTGCATGATGCTGTATCTGGACGGATTCAATTCTCAGATCCTGGCCCAAAACCTGTTTTCCGGCGCCGACTCCTTCTCCATGATGGCCGTGCCTTTCTTTATTATGGCCGGTGAGTTTATGAACCGGGGCGGTATTACCAAGCGGATCGTCAACACCGCCAACGCCCTGGTGGGCTCGGTGCGGGGCGGTCTGGGCTACGTGTCCATTCTGGCCATTCTGGTGTTTGCCAGCATGGTGGGCTCCGCTGTGGCCTCCACCGCCTTCCTGGGCGCCATCCTGATCCCCATGATGGTGCGGGCCGGCTACAAGCGGGACACCTGCACCGGCCTGATCGCAGCAGGCAACATCCTCTCCCCCATCATGCCCCCCTCTGTGCCTATGATCGTGTTCGGCGTACAGGCGGGCGTGTCGGTCACCGAGCTGTTTATGGGCGGTATTGCCCCCGCCTGCTACCTGTCCGTTTCTCTGTGCATCCTGTGGTTCTTCGTGGCCAAGCGGGACAAGCTGCCCACCGCGCCCCGCCAGAGCGCCAAAGAGGTGTTCAAGGCCATTGTGGACGGCCTGTGGGCGCTGGCTCTGCCTCTGTTCATCCTGTGGGGTCTGCGCAGCGGAAAGTTTACCCCCACCGAGGCCGGTGTGATTGCGGCGGTGTACGCCCTGTTTGTTGGCCTGGTGGTCTACCGGGAGCTGAAGCTTTCCATGCTGATGGAGTGCCTGGTCTCCGCGGCCAAGTCCTCCTCCATTATTATGTTCCTGGCTGCGGCGGCCATGGTGTCCTCCTGGATGATGACAGTGGCCAACGTTCCCGCTATTGTCACCAGCATCCTGGCCCCCTTCATCGAGCACCCCACCCTTCTCATGCTGGTCACCTGCGGCATTGTTCTGCTGGTAGGCACTTCCATGGATGTGACCCCCACCATTATGATCCTTACTCCCGTGCTGATGCCCGCCGTCAAGGCTGCCGGCATCAACACCGGCTACTTCGGCGTGGTGTTCATCCTCATGTGTGTGCTGGGTCTGCTGACCCCTCCTGTGGGCACCGTACTCAACGTAGCCTGCGGCGCCGGCAAGATCAACATGGAGCGTATGGTCAAGGCCGTGTGGCCCTTCCTGCTGGCTGAAGTGATCATTCTGCTGCTGATGATCCTGTTCCCCGCCACTGTGATCGTGCCCATGAACTTCTTCACCGGCGGCTGATGTCCGCCGGACCCCAATGTAAAATAAAAGTCGTATGTTTAAGATAGGAGAGTAAATTATTATGGAAATGACTATGCGCTGGTACGGCAAAGAGCATGATACCGTGACCCTGGAGCAGATTCGGCAGACTGGCTATGTGAAGGGGATCATCAGCACCCTGTATAATAAGCTGCCCGGCGAGGTGTGGGAGCTGGACGAGATCCTGGCTCTGAAGAAAGAGGTAGAGGACGCCGGCCTGCACCTGGCCGGTATCGAGAGCGTCAACGTCAGCGACGCCATCAAGACCGCCGGTCCCGACCGGGACAAGGACATCGCCGCCTACATCAAGACCTTGGAGAACCTGGGCAAGGCGGACATCCATCTGGTGTGCTATAACTTTATGCCTGTGTTTGACTGGACCCGCACCGAGCTGGACCGCAAGCGGGAGGACGGCTCCACGGTCATGGCCTACAACCAGGACGTCATCGACCGCATGGACCCCAAGAAAATGTTTGACACCATTAAAGACGATATGAACGGCACTGTCATGCCCGGCTGGGAGCCGGAGCGTATGGCCAAGGTCCAGGAGCTGTTTGAGATGTACAAGGACATCGACGAGGACAAGCTGTTTGATAACCTAAAGTATTTCCTGGAGGCTATTATGCCAGTGTGTGATCAGTACAACATCAATATGGCCATCCACCCCGACGATCCCGCCTGGAGCGTGTTCGGTCTGCCCCGCATCATCTCCAGCCAGGCCAAGCTCAAGCGCATGATGGACATGGTGCCCAACCCCCACAACGGCGTCACCTTCTGCATGGGCTCCTACGGCACCAATCTGAACAACGACCTGATTGCCACCGTGCGCATGCTCAAGGGCCGCATCCACTTTGCCCACATCCGCAACCTGCGCTTCAACGACGGCATGCGGGACTTTGAGGAGAGCGCCCATCTCAGCGAGGACGGGACCTTTGATATGCACGGCGTGATGAAGGCCCTGTATGAGACCGGCTTTGACGGTCCCATCCGTCCCGACCACGGCCGGATGATTTGGGGCGAGAAGGCCATGCCCGGCTACGGCCTGTATGACCGCGCTCTGGGTGCGGCTTACCTGTGCGGCCTGTGGGAGTCCATCCGCAAGGACGCCCAGAATATTTGAAGAGGATGTGAGCGGATATGAAGCTGACGTTAGAAGGATTAAAGGATCAGGCGGCTTGGCAGGCGGCGGGGATCGCTCTGCCCAGCTATGATGTGGCCCAGGTGGCCCAGCGCACCAAGGAGGCTCCGGTGTGGGTCCATTTCGGTGCGGGCAATATTTTCCGCATCTTTATCGGCGGCCTGGCGGATAAACTCCTGTCCTCCGGTGCGGCGGACAAGGGCATCACCTGTGTGGAGACCTTTGACTTTGATGTGGTGGACAAGATCTACCAGCCCTATGACAATCTGGTCCTGGCGGTCACCCTCAATGCCGACGGCAGCACTGACAAGCAGGTGCTGGGCTCCCTTACTGAGGCCATCAAAGCCCAGAGTGCTGTGGCCCAGGAGTGGGACCGGCTGAAAGAGATCTTTGCCAACCCCGGCCTGCAGATGATCTCCTTTACCATTACCGAGAAGGGCTACGCCCTGAAAAATGCCCAGGGAGAGTTCTTCCCCTTCATTCAGGCCGATATCGACAATGGGCCTGAGAAGCCTGGCTCTGCCATGGCGGTGGTGTGCGCCCTGCTCTTCCACCGCTATGGCAGCGGCAAGCCCCCTCTGGCCGTGGTGTCCATGGACAACTGCTCCCACAACGGCGAGAAGCTGCGCAGTTCCATCCTGACCATGGCTCAGGCCTGGCAGGAGAAGGGCTTTGTGGATCAGGGCTTTGTGGATTATGTGTCTGACGAGACCCAGGTCTCCTTCCCCTGGTCCATGATCGACAAGATCACCCCCCGCCCTGCCGACTCCGTCTGTCAGGACCTGGCCGCTCTGGGTGTGGAGAACATGGCCCCTGTGATCACCTCCAAGAACACCTATATTGCTCCCTTCGTCAACGCCGAGGGCCCCCAGTATCTGGTCATTGAGGACCGCTTCCCCAACGGGCGGCCCGCCCTGGAGAAGGCCGGTGTGTACTTTACCGACCGGGACACCGTCAACAAGGTGGAGCGGATGAAGGTGACAACCTGCCTCAACCCCCTGCACACCGCCCTGGCGGTATACGGCTGCGTGCTGGGTTATACCCTGATCGCTGACGAGATGAAGGATCCTCAGCTGAACAAGCTGGTCCACCAGATCGGTCCAGTGGAGGGCATGCCAGTGGTCACTGATCCCGGCATCCTCTCCCCCAAGGCCTTTGTGGATGAGGTCCTCCAGGTGCGTATCCCCAACCCCTTTATGCCTGATACCCCCCAGCGTATTGCCACCGATACCTCCCAGAAGGTGGGCATCCGCTACGGCGAGACCATCAAGGCCTATGTGGAGAAGTACGGCAATGCCAAAAAACTGGTGGCCATCCCCCTGGCCATTGCTGGCTGGTGCCGCTACCTGCTGGGTATGGACGACCAGGGCAATGCCTTTGAGCGCTCCGCCGATCCCATGCTTCCCCTGCTTACCCAGCAGCTCTCCGGTGTGGAAGTGGGCAAGCCTGAGAGCTACCAGGGGCAGCTCAAGGACATCCTGTCCAACGCCAACATTTTCGGTGTAGACCTGTACCAGGCGGGCATCGGCAGCCGCGTGGAGGAGATGTTTGTGGAGGAGCTGGCCGGACCCGGTGCGGTGCGGGCCGTCCTGAAAAAGTATCTGGGCGAGTAAATATCTCCCCGTTTCTTTAAAAAGATCCCCGGCATTGGAGCAGAGGCCTCCAGTGCCGGGGATCTTTTGTTAAGCCGCCGATCAGCGGCGAATGTCGTAGTTCATATTCATCAGGTTGCGGATGGTGTCCACATCGTCGGTAATGTTGCCGTCGCCGTGGATGGTGTGCTTGATGGCGCTGCTGGCCACAGCGAAGTTCAGGGTGTCCATGGGAGAATCATGGTGCATCATGGCATAGATCAGTCCACTGGCAAAGGCGTCGCCGCCGCCTACCCGGTCCAGGATGGTGAAGGTGAACAGGCGGCTCTCGAAGGTGTGGCCGTCCAGCCACATAAAGGCCTTCAGACTGTTTTCGCTGCCGCTGTGGGCGTAGCGCACGTGGCGGGCAATGCACTTGAGATTGGGATAGCGCTCCACAAAGGCCTGAAAGATCATATCCTGCTCCTCGTAGCTGGGGTGCAGGGGGACCTCGTCCTTCCAGTCCCCCTTGCTGTGGTCGTTGTCGTCCCGCCACAGGTGGTAGGGCTCAATGCCCAGCAGGACGTCCACATAGGGCAGGCACTGGGTACAGAAGTCCCGGGCCTCCTCCCAGCTCCACAGGGCGGAGCGGAAGTTGCCGTCAAAGCTGATGGTCATGCCTTTGCTCCGGGCGGTTTTGAGACAGTCCAGGACAAGCTGGGCGCAGGAGGGGCTGAGCGCCGGGGTAATACCGCTGAGATGGAGCCAGTCAAAGCCATCCAGCAGTGCGTCCAGATCTACCTGGGAGAAATCGTATTCTGTGATAGCGCTGTGCTTGCGGTCGTAGGTGACCTTGCTGGAGCGGATGCCGTAGCCCGTCTCCAGGTAGTAGGTGCCCAGACGGTGGGTGGGGGTCTCCTCCGGGGTAGAGAGAATCATAGGGGTGCAGTGGACGTCATTGCTGCGCAGCATGCGCACCGCGCTTTTGCCCAGGCTGTTGTTGGGCACCACGCTGAAGAAGGTGGAGTCCACGCCAAGATTGGCCAGGGAGAGGGCAATGTTGGCCTCACTGCCGCCGTAGCTGGCCTCAAAGCCGGTGGACACCCGGATCTTCTCATAATTGGGCGGGGTCAGGCGGAGCATGATCTCGCCGATGGTAATGAATTTGCAGGGACTGTCACTGTGTCGGAGCAGAGGATTGCTGTGTTCCATAGGTGGTACCTCCGGAAGATTTATAAAAATGGCCTTGGGGCTGGGCGTTTTGCGCCCAGCCCCAAGGCAAGGATAAAAAGGAATGAAGGAGAAAGTCAAAACATCGAAATCAGCGCTGAATACGGCCGGAGCCGTCGCCGCCGGCCAGCTTCTCCACCTCAGCCACGGTGACCATGTTGTAGTCGCCCTCGATGGTGTGTTTCAGAGCGGAAGCGGCCACGGCAAACTCCACGGCCTCCTGGGTGGACTTGCCATTAAGCAGAGCGTAGATCAGACCGCCGCCGAAGCTGTCGCCGCCGCCTACCCGGTCGATGATGCGCAGCTCGTATTTCTTGGAGAAGCAATACTCGTTGGAGGCCACATCATAGAGCATGGCGCTCCAGCCGTTGTCGGAAGCGGAGTGGGACTCCCGCAGGGTGATGGCCACCTTCTCAAAACCGAACTTGTCGGCCAGCTGCTTGGCCACGGACTTGTAGCCCTCGTGGTTGATCTCGCCGGCGTAGATATCGGTGGACTCGGCCTCGATGCCGAACACGTCCTTGGCGTCCTCCTCGTTGGAGATGCACACGTCCACGTACTGGCACAGCTCGGTCATGGCCTCCCTGGCCTGCTGACGGGTCCACAGCTTGCCGCGGTAGTTGAGGTCGCAGGAGATCTTCACGCCCCGCTCCTTGGCGGCCTTGCAGGCCTGCTTGCAGGTCTCCACCAGGTTGGAACCCAGCGCGGGAGTGATGCCGGTGAAGTGGAACCAGTCCACTCCCTCAAAGATCTTGTCCCAGTCAAAGTCGCTGGGCTGGGACTCCTGGATGGCGGAGTGGGCGCGGTCATAGATGCACACGCTGCCCCGCTGGGAAGCGCCCTTCTCGTTGAAGTAGATGCCTACCCGGTCACCGCCCCGGACGATCATGGAGGTGTCTACGCCGTAGCGGCGCAGGGAGTTGACAGCCGCCTGGCCGATGGCGTGGGCGGGCAGCTTGGTGACATAGGCGGCATCCAGGCCGTAATTGGCCAGGGAGACGGCCACGTTGGCCTCGCCGCCGCCGAAGGTGAACTCCAGGTGATCAGCCTGGACAAAACGCTCGTAGTTATAGGGCTGGAGCCGGATCATCAGCTCGCCGAAGGTAACAACTTTCATTGTACTCTACTCCTTATCACAAACTCAAATAGAATGGTTCTGCTGGATTATTTCTTTACCAGGTGTACGGCAAAGCCGGCCAGCTCGTCCTTGAGGTAGATGGCCTTGGTGTTGCCCTTGGCGTCGATCTTGCGGCTGGATTCATCGAAGGTCACACCCTGCAGACCCAGGTGGTAGACGGCACGGTCCACGTTGTTGGTACCGATGGCAATGTGGCCGTTGGCGCCGCGGCCGGGAGCCTTGTTGCACTCCACGGCGGAGCCGGCAAAGATGGAGGAGTTGCCGGGCTTGTACTCCAGGTCAAACAGGGCACACAGGGTCTTGGCGGTCTGCTCGGCCTGGGCCTCGTCGGCGCAGTTGATGCCCACGTGGGCCAGAGAGAAGCCCAGCATAGTCTTGACGGCCTCCTTGCAGATGCGGGTGATCTCATCCCACTGCTCGCCCTCAATGAGGTCCTTCTTTACCATCCAGGTGCCGCCGCAGGCAATGATGCGGTCGAAGCCCAGATAGTCCATCAGATTCTTGGTGTTCACGCCGCCTGTGGGCATCCAGCGCAGGTTGGTGTAGGGGCCAGCCAGAGCCTTCAGCTTGGCCACGCCGCCGTTCTGCTCGGCGGGGAAGAACTTCACTACGTCCAGACCCATGCTCATGGCCTGCTCCATCTCGCCGGGAGTGGCGGTGCCGGGCATCATGGCCACGCCCTTGTCCAGAACGTAGCGGGTGATCTCAGGGTTGAAGCCGGGGCTGACGATAAACTGGGAGCCGGCGGCAATGGCGCGGTCGGCCTGCTCCTTGGTGAGCACGGTGCCGGCGCCCACCAGCATGTCGGGCACTTCGGCAACAATGCGGCGAATGGCATCTTCCGCAGCAGCGGTGCGGAAGGTAACTTCAGCGGCAGGCAGGCCGCCCTTCACCAAAGCTTGGGCCAGAGGGACAGCTTTCTCCGCGTCGTCAATGGCAATGACAGGAATAATGCCAATGGAGAAAAAGCGCTTTTGCAGATCGGTCATAAACATTTCCTCCTATATTTCACAATATGAAACAGTGTTCCGTAATTTGCAATTTAATTATAAGCCATGGCCGATAAAAAACAAGATGGCGATTGTGCAAAAAATCACTTGCCCAAACTGTGGGAAACAGTTAAAATTGGGACATAGTTTCACATTATAAAACGAAGGAGGAACCTGTCATGGAAAAAGGGGGCGTTCAGTCCCTGGACCGGGCGTTTACACTGCTGGAGCTGCTGTGCAAGAGCCCCGGAGGGATGGCGATCCACCAGATCACGGAGCTTACCGGCCTGAACAAAAGCACCGTCCACCGTATGCTGGCGGCCATGGCGGAGCGGGGCTATGTGCGCAAAATGGGCGACGGGGTATACCGGGCCGGGATGAGGATCTGTGAGCTGAGCGACTATGTGCAGCAGAATCTGGATGTGGTGGAGCTGGCCCGGGAGCCGATGGAACGGTTGAGCCGCCGCACAGGAGAGACGGTCCATCTGGTAGAGCGGGACGGCGATGAAGTGGTATACATTTATAAAGTAGAGAGCATCCACGGCGCCATTCGCATGGTCTCTCGCATTGGTATGCGCCGCCCCATGTACTGTACCGGGATGGGAAAGGCTATCCTGGCCTTTCAGCCGGACAGCAAGGTGCTGGATTACTGGAAGGGGACGGAGCATCAGAGCTATACAGCCCACACCATTGTCCGGCAGGAGGCCTTTCTCCGGGAGATCCATGAGATCCGCCGCCAGGGCTATGCCCTGGACAACGAGGAGAACGAGCTGGGGGTACGCTGCGTGGCGGCGGCAATTCCAGATTGGCAGGGGAATGTCAGCCATGCCCTGTCGATTTCCGCACCCATCAGCCGGATGACCGATGAGCGTATCTGCGCACTGGTGCCGGAACTCATGGAGGTGCGCAGTGAGATTGCCTCTTGCCTGGGGGGAGATTGCCAGCGCATAGACACAAAGAAGATCACGTAGTGCGCATCGATGTGGAAAATCGAACCGTTTGACCGCAATGCTCCATAAAAGGCGGCCCAATCTTGGAAAAGGAAACTGGATGCTGGTTGCCGCAACGGATCAGTATAAAAAGGCCCACTGCAGAACGCAGCCGTTCTGCAGCGGGCCTTTGCCGCGCATTTATTCATACTCAAAATCATCAAACGGATCCGGGATAAACGGGCCGTTGGGATCATTGGGATCATCTGTATCTTGGGTCTCATCCGTATCCTGGGTCTCATAGGAATCTTCAGCATCACAGGCAGTATCGGACTCCTCGTTCCCGCTGGAAGCAGAAAGTTCAATATCGGACGAAAAGAGATCCTTTGCCTGCATGGTGCGGTGCAGCTTGTTTCCCTTTACCTTGGCTTGGGGGAAATAATCCATGGCGTTGGCAAATGTCATTCCATTCTGAATCATGTGCAGACATGCACGGGCCAATTTGCCTCCGTCTGGGTTTGCTCGTGTTTGATGTGGTTCGGCGGCAGTAAGGATTGCAATAAAATAATTTGCGGCTCTTCTTACATTCTCATCTGCAGCCCCTTGAAGCAGCTGGGATGACATAATGGGGCCCGGTGATTCCATATAGTTCAACATTTCCTGTACCAATTGGGCACGCTGCCCAGGATGTTTGCTGCACCAACCATCCAGAATGGCAACTAAGTCTGTATATTTCGTGGTAGGAGCTTTTTTACGCTTAGGGCGTTGCTGTCCATTTATAATAATGCCCCCAAATTTTTTTTGCATATAAGGAACATCATGGCTTCTGCTGAAAGGGGTTGGAACAGGAATACGACTGGGCTGCCCATCCCCAGGTGTTCGCGCCCAAAATACGTCGGACCGTGTGCGGACTCTGGAGGGGTCATCTTGCCGCCGTCCCTGTGCGTTATATAAATGAGCGGAAACGGATGTGTCCACAATTTCCCCGTCTTCTAACCCGGGTAGAGTAGGCGGGTTGCTGCGGTGTTGATCCCTTGCAAATACTTCCCAGCGTTCGGCCTGCGCATTCCATCTCCAGCGCGTCATCTGAATCACAGGGACCCCTTGCGCGGCAACCTGTTGGGCGGGAGGCAGAATAGAACTGCTGCTTGCAAACAAGTCTGCCTCTCGTTCCAGTGCGATCTGGTCATTGATAGGGGCGCCGCCAATAGAGGCGGTGGCCCGAACGCGCCCCTGCTTTTGCTGAATCACATGTCCCAGTTCATGGCGCAGATAGAGCTCCTGTCCTGGAGCAATATATACCTGTGTCCCCTGGGTGTAAGCCTGTGCACCAATCTTGGCCGGTTTGTCCGAATGGTAGTGAACCCGCACGTCGGCAAAGGAGAAGCCGCTGCGGGTTTCAAATTCCAGCTTTGTCTGGGTGGGAATGCCTGTCAAATTCGTGGTTTGCTGTTTTGGCTGCATTGCAGTGGTTCGGATTCGCTTCTTTTCCATATACGGGCTCCTTTCCGGCGCTGACGCTGTACGGCAGAGAGAGCATGAATTTCCCCTTCATAATAACACAGAACATAAACGAAAACAATTTGGAAGGACTGGACAGGAAAGCTGCCCTCAGGCCGGTGTGGCCTGCCGCACACCGTTTCTCTTGTCCGGATGCCGTGACCAAGCGTGCTTTTCCGGTTTTGAGATGCCTAAGCGGGCTATGTGTCTGGATCCGGGCTTTTTGGGAACCGGGACAGCGGTTGGACAGTTTGAATGCATTGCGATCCTATATCCAACAAACGGCGGCGTGATCCGATCGTATTTTCATGAAGGTGAGTTCACATGGGAGGGAAGCTATGATAAAATAAAAGATACGCAATGGAGGAAACCGGAATGAACAAGACCGTACTTTACCTGATCTACTTCTGTATCTATTCTGCTATTTTGCTGTTGATCGGCAAGAGCAGCCTGCGGGACAACCGCACGGTGAGCAGCTATTTTACCTGCGACCGGATGGTAAGTCTTCCCCTTTGTATCTGTACTTTCGCCGGGACATGGCTGTCTGCCATCACCATCCTCAGCTTGACCGGGGGTGTGTATGAGGATGGATTGCCTGTGCTTTTTTATTCTGTGGTCCCCTGGTTTGTAGGGGGCTTTCTGCTGGCGGCAGTGAGCGGACGGCTTTATCGGTGGGATGTGATCACCATTCCGGAAATCTTTCGCAAGCGTTACCAGTCCTCCCGGCTGCAGATTGCATACGGGATAATCTTTGTTATCATCTACATATTCTATCTGGTTACCCAGTATAAGGGATTCGGCATGGTGGCATCGGCCTTGTTTGACATCCCTTATCCGGTGGCGGTGCTGATGGTGTATCTGTTCATCCTGTATACCACCTTTGGGGGATACCGCTCGGTGGTGCGCACCGATGCGTTTAATCTTACTCTGCTCAGTGTAGGGCTGCTGGTGCTGTTTGTCATTATTGTGGGACGTGTGGGGGGACTGGGGGAGCTCTATACCCAAGCGGCGGAAATCGAAGGTTATGCCCATCCAGGGGTGGAGAGTATTACCCGACAGGGAGAATTGCTCTCGCTGTTTAACAGCCGCTATACTCCCCTCATCAGCCTGTCCATGTTCTGGGGCTGGGGGCTGGGGGTGGCCGCCAATCCCCAGTATACCATCCGGATGCTGTGTGCCAGAGACCAGAAAAGAGCCCGGTGGACGGTGTTGGGAGCAATGCTTCTGCTGGCGGTGCTGTATTTTGCCCTGATCCATATTGGCCTGGGGCTGCGGGTGCTTGTACCCTTCCTGCCTTATGTGAATTCCTCCGATGAGGTGATTATCCGCCTGCTGAACCAGGAACTGTACAGCGGCTGGAGCGGCTTTTTCCTCTTTGCCATTATCGGGGCCTGTGTCTCCACAGCCAACTCCCAGCTGCTGCTCATCGCCTCCTCCTTTTCCTATGACGTGGTGCGTACCGCCGCCTCCAAACCCATCTCGGAGCGGCGGGTCCTTACCCTGGGGCGGCTGGCCGTGTTTGGAGGAGGGACCATCTCCATGCTGATGGCGCTGGATCCTCCGGATTTTACCCTATCCTATGGGGGAGATGTGTGGGGGGCGGTGAGTATCCTGGTCTTTCCGTCTATGTATGGAACCCTCCTGTGCCGTTGGGTGACCCGGCGGGGAGTGTGGGCGTGCATTCTAGCCGGAACAGCGTCAATCCTGCTGCTCTATCCGGCCTATTACGCCGGTGTGCTGACCATCCATCCCGCTTTGCCCGGGGTGTTTATCTCCACCGTGGCCATGGTCGTTACCTCCCTGCTGGACCGAAAGAGCGAGGTGCAGGTATGAAAGCGTTCCGGCTCAGAATGGACATTGAAAATAAGATCCTCATCCCATTTGTGTGCATCTCGCTGGCCATCGTGATATGCTTCTGCGCTATTTTGTACTTTACGGAGTACCGAATGAAGGTGGCCGGAGAGCGGGAGAACGCCAGAACCCTCCTGGGCTACATTCAGGCGGATCTGGAGCTGGAGGACTACCGACAAAACCCGGAAAAACTGCTGGAAAAGTACCGCAGCCATTACACCGGAGACAGCCTGTTCATCTACGACGGAGAGGGTGGGCTGCTGCTGGGGCGGGCGGACGTCCCCCTGGAGGAAATGGAGGTGCTGGCCGAGATTACCGACCCACAACTGGGCTGGCAGATCTCCTACCGGATGGACCGCGGCGCTGTGCAGGTCCAGTTCATCGAGGAACAAAAGTATATGATCCTGGCAGCAGTGGCCATGCTGGTGATTATTGTCCAAGCCAGTGTGCTCATCGCCCACAACATCTCCGATCCCATCCGGCGCCTGAGCGAGATCTGCCAGAAGGTCAGCGGAAACCCGGGCCAGGAGGAACCGGAGGTGGAGGAGTATCTGAACAAAGGGGACGAGGTGGGACAGCTGGCACGGGCCTTTGCCCGGATGATGGAGAACATTCGCACTTATACCGGGGAGCTCATCCGGGTAAAGACGCTCAACGAGAGTATTGTGGAGAATCTGCCCTTTGGGGTGGTGGCCTACGATCAGACGGGACAGCCCTTCTGTGTCAACGCCAGCGCTGCTGCCATGCTGGGACGGCAGGAAGAGCGGGACGAGCAGGGGCGCACGTTGGAGATGCTGCTGGATCAGATCATGAGCCGGGAGGACGTGTTGCCAGATCCAGCCCGTTTAACCGGCCCCGGGGGAAAGATCCGGGACTATGAGTTTGGTGTATGGCAGCTTCGGGAGCCAGACGGTTCCCGGTGGGGCGTGCTGTGTACGATGGATGATGTGACCTACAAAAAACGAATGGAGGAGCGGTCCAGTCAGGAAGAGAAGCTGGCCTACACCGGCAAGCTGGCGGCTGAAGTGGCCCATGAGATCCGCAACCCCTTGGCGGGAATCCGGGCAGGAATCCAGGTGGTGAGCCGGAAGGTGACCCAGGAGCGGGATCAGAAGCTGTGCCAGGGCATGGTGCGGGAGGTGGACCGGGTCAATCTGCTCATTGAGAACCTGCTGAATCTGTCCCGCCAGCGGGAGAGCCAAAAGACCATGGTTAGCCTTAACGCCCTGTTTGACGAGCTGCAGCTGCTCTATTTCAAGGTAGCGGAGAACAAGAATATCGCCTTCACCGCCCAGGTGGCAGGCAGTTTGTGGCTGTACGCCGACGAAGGGGAACTGCGGCAGGTGCTTATCAATCTGATCAATAATGCGGTGAAGGCGATGTCAGACGGGGGCAGCCTGGAGATCCGGGCGGAACAGGAAACAGACGGGATCTGTCTGACAGTAACAGATACCGGGGTGGGCATGGAACCGGAGAAGCTGGAACAGGTGCGCCAAAAGACAGGTACCGGCGGCCTGGGGCTGTCGATTGTCCGGCGGCTGTTGGAGGCCAACGGCGGGCAGCTGTCCATGGAGAGTTGGCCTGGGGCCGGAACCCGGGCCAGAATCATCTTTCCCGGGAAAGGGGGAGAAGCATGAAAGTCAAAGTGTTAGTAGTAGACGACGAGTTTTTGATCCGCATGTCCCTGGAGAGCGGATTGTCCGATTTGGGCTACCAGGTGCGCACGGCGGAGAGCATTCAGGAGGGCGTGGAGCTGGCTGAGACCTTCCGACCCGACGTGGTGTTGCTGGACAACCGTCTGGGACAGGAGCTGGGGATGGACCACATTGAGGACTTTAAAAAGCTGGATGAGGACATCCAGATCATTATGATCACCGCCTACGGTTCCGTGTCTCAGGCGGTGGAGGCCATGAAGCGGGGAGCATGCCACTACATCCAAAAGCCCTTCGACCTGGAGGAGGTGGATTTGATCATCCGCCGCAACCTGGATCAGCTTAAGCGGCGGCGGAGCCTGGAGCTGATGCGCCAGCGCCCCCGGCAGATTGTGGGAGAGAGCCAGGCCATTCAGCGCATCTGCCGCAACGTGAGCATTTTAGCTCAGAACGACAACGTGGACCTGCTGATCTGCGGAGAGACGGGGACGGGCAAGGGGG
>CABVDR010000028.1 GCA_902497145.1 uncultured Oscillospiraceae bacterium | reverse complement strand
GGGTGCGCAGGTCGTGGGAGACGTTGGCGATCTGCCGCCGCAGGCTCTCCTCCCGCTCCCGGAGCTGCCGAGTCTCGGTCTCCCGGTCCTCCAAGAGACCGTTGATCTGAGCTAAAAGCTCCTCCACCGGCCGGTCCGGGGCGGACAGGCGCAGCCGCTTGCCGGGCTGGCTTCTGGCCTCTTGTAATTGCCGGGCAGCCTGCATGAGGGCGCGGCCGCGGCGGTACCGCAACAGCAGTACCGCCGCAAGAGCAATGAGGGAGAGAAGAAGGGCGATCCACATGGGACAAAACCTCCCGATTGAGAATAAAATTACCGCAGCTCCCGCCGCCGCAGAGTCCACACGGCCACCGCCGTAGTAGCGACGATCCAGCCCACACCCAGCACCCAGCAGTAGAGGGGGGAAGGCATGGTAAAACCATTCGCCACAGATATGGAAAGGCCGAAGTTGGTCTCGGTAATGTCCAGCCCCTTGCCCCAGAAGGGAGTCATCAGGTGCAGGGTGCACAGAAGCTCCATCACCCAGGCCTTGGGATCCATGAGAGACCAGGCCCCCAGGATGGGCCAGAGGATGAAATCATAGAGGAACAGGACAAACACCGCCGTCAGGTCGGAATTGAACACCAGCTTCAGGCACAGGTACAGGGAGGCGGAGGCCACCCACAGGGGCAGGGCGGTGAGAAATTCCGCCAGCAGGCCCCCGGCCAATCCGGGCAGGGCCTCCTTTCCGGGGAGGAAGAGGAGGGACAGCAAGACGGAGGAAAGCACCAGAAACAGAGCCATGGCGCAGCCGATCAGGGCAGCGGTACACAGCCGGGAGAGAAACATCTGCCAGCGGGGGATGCCGAAGACCGCCTCATTTTTCAGCAGCTCCAGCTTATTTATCCGGGAGCTGGCGATCTCGGCGCACCACACCCCGTAGAACATGCCAAAGATAGGCAGGGTGCTCAGGGACTCAAACATCGAGGTGCAGTTGCCCCACTCCGGGGGACGGATGGCCTCGGCAAAGAGCATGACCACTACACCAAAGAGGAGGGTGGTCGCCATAAAGACCACGCCCCAGGGGCGGCAGCGTATCCGGTAGAGTTCCGCACGGATGAGGTTTTCCATCTCAGCGCCTCCGCCGCAGTGCGGTCAGACCCAGAACAGCGGCTATGCTGAGGAAGGCCACAAAGAGAGCTTTTTTCATCATAGGAAGCCTTCCTTTCTCAGCTGATCTCCCGGCGGGAGAAGACGAACAGGCCCACCGCCGTGGAAATGACCGCCCAGACAAGGCCCACCAGCCAGCACCGGCCGATCAGCGGCCAATCCAGGTTCTGGGCGGAGACCACCAGGCCGCACATGTAGTCCAGGGTCACGTGGTAGAGACGGAAAAATATGGGATTTACATACTTGCCCAGGTTGTCCAGAATGGCGGGCACCGCCAGCATAATGGCCAAGAAGCCAAGCCCGGCCAGGTTGGAACTGCGGATCAAAAAGTAGAGGGCGATGGCCAGGGACATGGCCCCCAGCCACAGGGGGAAGGAGGCCAGCACATAGAACCCCAGCATTTGAAAGGCCATCTGGACTGACTGGGCGGTGTTTTTGCCGAAGGACGCCATGGCCATCTGGTCGGAGGGAATGCCCAGCAGCACCAGGGAGGACAGCAGGTACACCCCGATGGTCACCACAAAGACCACTGCCATCAGCAGCAGGGTCACCACCAGCCGGGATAGGTACACCCGGACCCGGGGCAGGCCATAGGACACCTCGTTTTTCAGGGTGTTATACTTGTACTGCTCGGAAAACACCGCGTCGCCCCCCACTGCTACCAGGTATAGGCCGATAGGCATTCCCATGGACAGCATGGTGACGGCCAGGGGGAAGTTGATGAGCTCCACATCCGGCGCGGCGGTATATTTGATGTAGCACATGAGGCCTGCCACCAGCAGGGCGAAGGCGGCGCAGCACAGGAGCAAAATGTAGGAGTAGGAGCGGCGGGTCAGCTTGTAAATTTCAGCACGAATCGAATTAACCATGGTGACGACCTCCAATCAGATTGAGGAAGTAGTCCTCCAGGTTGCTGTCCTTCTGCTGGGCGGAGATGAGGCCCACGCCCTGCTCCAGCAGGGTGCGGTTGACGGTCTGGGGGTCATCCAGGAAGGCGTACACCCGCAGCTGGTTGCCGGGGAGCACCTCGTAGTCCCGGGTGCCCAGCTGCTGCTCCAGCACCCGGGCGGCCCGGGGCGCGTCGTCCACGGTGAGCTCCAGGCACTCCCGGCACTTCTCCCGCAAATCGGTCCCGGAGATGGTCTCCAGCACCTTGCCTTTTTCAATGAAGCCGTAGTGGGTGGCCAGGGCGGACAGCTCGGAGAGAATGTGGCTGGAGATCAAAATGGTGGTCTGCCGCTCCCGGTTGAGGCGCAGGAGCAGTTCCCGGAACTCCACGATGCCCTCCGGATCGAGGCCATTGATAGGCTCATCCAGCAGCAGAAACTCCGGCTGGTTCATGAGGGCCAAGGCCAGCCCTAAGCGCTGCTTCATGCCCAGGGAGAAGGTCTTGAACTTCTTTTTCCCCGTGTCGGTGAGATTTACCAGCTCCAGGGCCTCCTCCACACAGTGTTTGCCGGGAATGCCCCGCTGAATGCGGTAGTACTCCAAATTCTGCTGGGCCGTGAGGTAGGGGTAGAAGGAGGGGATCTCCACCATGGATCCGGTGCGGCTCCGGGCGTGGTTGAGTCCGGAATCGGAGGTCTGCCCAAAGAGGGTGATCTGGCCGGAGGTGGGCATGCTCTGGCCGGAGATAAGGCGGATGAGGGTGGTCTTGCCTGCGCCGTTGCGGCCTACCAGACCGAAGATCTGGCCCTTTTCCACCGTGAGGGTGGCCCGGTCCAAGGCCACAGCATGGCCGTAGCGCCGGGTCAGCTCCTGGGTTTGTAAAATCACGTCTGACATATGGTTTCCCCTTTCTTTCGGGTCATGTAAGGTGTGGCGGGAGGAAAGCGGCTTTCCTCCGGTTGACAGGGTCAGTATAACCCCCAAAGGTTGAATCCCCAGAAAGAAAGATTAAAGAAAGTCTAAAGTTTGCGGTAGACATGGATGTCAAAGCCGATCTGGGTGTCCAGCCCCTCCCGAGCAGACAGCCGCTCCACCCCCGCCTTGGGGGTCTTCCAGGCGTAAGGGGTCATGCCGAAGAGGGCCATAATGTCCTGAGAACAGTCCAGATGGACGGAATACCGCAGGGGCACCGCCTCCAGCCACTGGAAGCCAGGGTAGTCCTCCCGCTTGACGGCGTTTTCATAGGGCTTGTCGTAGAGAACCTGCTTCATCTCCCACAGGTGGAGGGCGGAAGGAACCACATAGTAGAAGTGCCCGCCGGGCCGGAGCACCCGGGCAAACTCCTGGGGGCACAGGGGAGAGAAGACGTTGAAGAGCAGATCCACGCTCTCGTCATCCACCGGCAGGTGGTACACCGAGGCCACGGCAAACTCTCCCACCTTAACCCGCTTGGCGGCCCGGCGCAGGGCAAATTTGGAGATGTCCACCCCGGCGATGGGGCCGGAGCGCCCCTCCTGAGCGAGACGAGCGGACAGGGCGGCGGTGTAGTACCCCTCCCCGCAGCCGCAGTCCAGCAGGACGGGGTGGGGGAGATCTGCCGTGTCTCGGGCGGCTAAGTCACAAAGGGTATTGGCCAGGGGGGTGTAGTAGCCCTTGTCTAAAAAGGCGGAGCGGGCGGCCACCATGGCCTTGTCGTCCCCGGGATTTTTGGAGTGTTTGCGGTTGGCGGGGAGCAGATGGGTGTAGCCCGCGGCGGCCAGATCGAAGCTGTGGCCGGCGGGACAGGTATAGGCATGTTCTCCCCGGGTCAAGGGTGCCTGACACAGGGGACAGCGGAAGAGACTCATGACATTCACCTCAAAAAATCAAAGCGGTGGGACAGACAGCCCCACCGCTATTATGCAATGGAGCGGAGAAAAAGGCAAGGGGCGCGGCAGAGCCGCGCCCCTTGTGGTTTTTCTTTGTGAATATTTTAGCCATTGGTATACAGAGGATACTTGCTGGTCAGGGCCTTCACCTGGGCGCGCAGGGACTCGATGTTGGACTGGAAGTCGTCCTGGGCGCACTGGCAGATGAGGGAGCCCACCACCTTCATCTCCTCCTCCTTGAAGCCACGGGAGGTGACGGCGGGGGTGCCCACCCGGATGCCGGAGGTGACGAAGGGCTTCTCCGGGTCGTTGGGGATGGCGTTCTTGTTGACGGTGATATACACCTCGTCCAGCCGGTGCTCCATCTCCTTGCCGGTGAGGTGGGCGGGACGCAGATCCACCAGCATCAGGTGGTTGTCGGTGCCGCCGGACACCAGGTCCAGGCCGCCCTCCAGGATGGACTGGGCCAGAACCGAGGCGTTCTTCACGATCTGGGCCTGATACTCCTTAAACTCCGGCTTGAGGGCCTCGCCCAGGGCCACCGCCTTGGCGGCGATGATGTGCTCCAGGGGGCCGCCCTGGCTGCCAGGGAAGATGGCGGAGTTGAGCTTCTTGGCGATGTCGGGGTCATTGCACAGCAGCATGCCGCCGCGAGGACCGCGCAGGGTCTTGTGGGTGGTGGTGGACACCACGTCGGCGTAGGGGACGGGGGAGGGGTGCAGGCCAGCGGCCACCAGACCGGCGATATGGGCCATGTCCACAAACAGGTAGGCGCCCACCTCGTGGGCGATGTCGGCGAAGGTCTTGAAGTCGATGACCCGGGGGTAGGCGGAGGCGCCGGCCAGGATCATCTTGGGCTGGTGCTTCTTGGCCAGATCCCGCACCTGGTCGTAGTCGATATAGCCCTTCTCGTCCACACCGTAGGCCACCATGTGGTAGTTCTTGCCGGAGAAGTTAACGGGGGAGCCGTGGGTGAGGTGGCCGCCGTTGTCCAGGCTCATGCCCATGACGGTGTCGCCGTGCTGGCAGAGGGCCTGATACACAGCAAAGTTGGCCTGGGCGCCGGAGTGGGGCTGTACGTTGGCATAGCCGGCGCCGAAGAGCTCCTTGGCCCGCTCAATGGCGATGTTCTCCACCACGTCCACGCACTGGCAGCCGCCGTAGTAGCGCTTGCCGGGGTAGCCTTCGGCGTATTTGTTGGTGAGCACGGTGCCGGCGGCGGCCAGCACAGCAGGGCTGACGATGTTCTCGGAGGCGATCAGCTCAATGTTCTGCTGCTGCCGGTCGTACTCGGCCCGCACGGCCTGACCCACCTGGGGATCAGCAGCGGTGAGAAAGTCCATAAGTTCGTTGACCATGGGAAACACTCCTTTTCGGTTCATCTGAGGCAAAGCCTGTCTGCGGATGTCCACAGTTATGCGGTTATTATACCAGACGTGGGGAAAAAAACAATGCGGTGCCGACAGAAAATTGCGGTCGCCAGGTTTGACAAGCTGTGATACAATAAAAATGATATGCTCGAAAGAGAGGATGAAACCATGAAGTCACAGGAAGAGGTGCGCGCCATTGTAGAGGCGCTTAAGGAGCTCTACCCCGACGGGATCTGCTCCCTGGAATATGAGAAGGACTATGAATTGCTGTTCTCGGTGCGTCTGGCTGCCCAGTGTACCGATGAGCGGGTGAACAAAGTGACCCCCGCCCTCTTTGCCCGCTTTCCCACCCTGGAGGCCCTGGCTAACGCCGACATCTCCGAGGTGGAGCAGTACATCCACTCCACCGGCTTTTTCCGGGCCAAGGCCCGGGATATCGTCCTGGCCTCCCAGATGATTCTGTCCGAGTATGGAGGCAAGGTGCCGGGAACCATGGAGGATCTTCTGAAGCTGCCCGGCGTGGGGCGCAAGACAGCCAACCTGATGCTGGGCGACGTGTTCCATGTGCCCGGCGTGGTGGTGGCCGATACTCACTGCATCCGCATCACCGGCCTGCTGGGCCTCACCGACGGCTCCAAGGATCCCACCAAGGTGGAAATGCAGCTGCGGAAGGTGCTGCCCCCGGAGGAGTCCAACGACTTCTGCCACCGTCTGGTACTCCACGGCCGGGTGGTGTGTATTGCCCGACGGCCCCAGTGCGGAGAGTGTGTGCTCCGACCCTGGTGCGACTACTTTACCAAAAACGTGGCAGAGCCTGCCAAAGACTGAGAATTCAATATTAAAGAAGGCATGTTACATTGAAACACAGGACAAGTGATGACTTACAGGCGGGAGAAGGACATTTCTCTGAACCTGTCTCTTGCCGGCGGGCAGGAGGCAAAGCGAAGCTTTGCGGGAAGTTCTTTGCCAAGCTTTCTTTCAAGAAAGCGGGCAAGAAAGCGGAGAGCGTAAACCGATGGAGTTGTTATACCCTAGGTATGCTGATTCTGGCCCTGGGCCTCACCCTGAACACCAAAACGGGCCTGGGCGTGTCGCCCATCGTGTCGGTGGCCTACTGCGTGTCCCAGATTCTGGGGATGAACTTCGGGGACATGACCTTTGTGCTCTATGCCCTGTTTGTGGCCGCCCAATTTGCCATCCGGGGGAAGAAGAGCCACCTCTACGACCTGCTCCAGTTCCCCCTGAGCCTGGTGTTCAGCCGGGTGCTCAACCTGTTTGACGCCCTCATTCCCTATGACAGCGCCAACCACGGTTTCCTCGCCAACTTCCTGCTGCTGATTTTGGCCATCCTGTGTACCGGCATTGGGGTGTCCATGACGGTGAACATGCGCCTGGTGCCCAACCCCGGAGACGGCATCGTAGCCGCTGTGGCCGAGAAGATGGGCCGGGACCAGGGTTTTGCCAAAAATATCTTCGACGTGGGCTGCGTCACTGTGACCTGCATCATCGGCCTGGCGTGGGGCGGCAAGATTATCGGCATCGGCATCGGTACCTTGGCCGCCATGGTGGGGGTGGGGCGCTCCATCGCCTTGGTGAACCACTTCTTCAAAGAGCGGATGTGCCGGGCTGCCGGTCTCATCCAGCCCGCCTGAGTTTCTGTTTTCCTGTGAGGTGATTTGTTATGGCATACCGGCCTCTGGCCGATGAGATCCGGCCCACGACCCTGGATGAAGTGGTGGGGCAGAAACATATTTTAGGCAAGGACGGCCTGCTGCGCCGTATCATTGAGGGGGGCAATGTGCCAAATCTCATCTTCTACGGCCCCTCTGGCACGGGTAAGACTACCGTGGCCAACATCATCGCCCAGCGCACCAACCGGCCGCTGCACCGCCTCAACGCCACCACCGCCTCTATCAGCGACATTAAAGACATCATCGCCGACATTGGGACCCTATTGGCCCCGGAAGGGGTTTTGCTTTACCTCGACGAGATCCAGTACTTTAACAAGAAGCAGCAGCAGTCTCTGCTGGAGTTTATGGAGAACGGAAAGATCACCCTCATCGCCTCCACCACGGAGAACCCCTTCTTCTACGTGTTCGGGGCGGTGCTGTCCCGGTCCACCGTCTTTGAGTTCAAGCAGATCACCGCCCAGGACGCCCTGCCTGCCATCGACCGGGGGGTTTCCATCCTGGAGGGGCGGCTGGGCGGCAAGCTGGAGCTGGAGGAGGGGGTGCGGGAGCACATCGCCTCCGCCTGTGGCGGCGATATCCGCAAGGCCATGAACGCCCTGGAGCTGCTGGCCTCGGCAGCCAAGAAGGAGCAAGGGAAATTCCTTGTCAGTCTGGATGACGCGAAAACGGCGGCCCAGAAGTCGGCCATGCGCTACGACCGGGAGGGAGACGCCCACTTTGACATCGCCTCCGCCCTGATGAAGTCTTTGCGGGGGTCCGATCCGGACGCCGCCCTCCACTATCTGGCCCGGCTGCTGGAGGCGGGGGACATGACCACCGCTATCCGGCGGCTGTTGTGCTCCGCCAGCGAGGACGTGGGGATGGCCTATCCCCAGGCGGCCCTCATTGTGAAGGCCCTGGTGGACAACGCCCTGCAGCTGGGACTGCCCGAGGCCCGGCTGCCCCTGGCCCAGGCGGCGGTGCTGCTGGCCACCGCCCCCAAGTCCAACTCGGTCTATCAGGGCATCGCCGCCGCCATGGCAGACGTGAAGGCGGGGCGGGTGGGGGACATCCCAAGAGAACTGCAAAACGTCCACGCCGACTCGGCGGGGCTGGAGCGGGAGCAGGGGTACCTCTATCCCCACGACTTCCCCGGCCACTGGGTGCCTCAGCAGTACCTGCCGGACGAGCTGAAAAACCGGAAATACTACCAGTACGGCGACAACAAGACGGAGCAGGCCGCCCGCCGCTACTGGGAGGAGATCAAAAAGCCTGAGAAAGGAAGGACCTAAGTTGGAGCCGATACGGATTTTGGTGGTGGAGGATGACCAGGACATCAACCGCCTGCTGTGTACCATTCTCACCGACGCGGGCTACCTCAGCCAGAGCGCCTTCTCCGGCAGCGAGGCCATGCTGTGGGCGGAGAAGGAGGGCTTTGACCTGGTGCTGCTGGACCTCATGCTCCCCGGCCTCACCGGGGAGGAGTTTATCGCCAAGGTGCGCCAGCACGGCACCATGCCCATTATTGTCCTGTCCGCCAAAGCGGGGGTAGAGGACCGGGTGAAGGTGCTGCGCCTGGGGGCGGACGATTTCATCCCCAAGCCCTTTGACAACCAGGAGGTGCTGGCTCGGGTGGAGGCCCAGCTGCGCCGGGTGAAGAAGTTTTCCGCGCCCCCGGAGAAGAAGCAGCGCTTTGTCTGCGGGGACCTGTGCCTGGACCGGGAGGAGTTTACCGTCACGGCAGAGGGAAACCCCGTCACCCTCACCGCCCGGGAGTTTGAAATTCTGGCCCTGCTGATGGAGTACCCCAAGCGGGTGTTTACCCGGGAGCAGATCTACCAGCACGTGTGGGGCGAGGATTACTTTGGCGACGACAACACGGTGAATGTACACATCAGCAACCTGCGCTCCAAGCTGGGCAAGGTGAGCAAGCAGGAGTATATCAAGACCGTGTGGGGCATCGGCTTTAAAATGTCGGATTTTTAGGGAGGTCGGCATGGACATTCATGTAGGGGATATCCTGAGAATGAAAAAGACCCATCCCTGCGGCAGCTCGGAGTGGCTGGTTCTGCGGGTGGGCATGGATTTTAAAATGCGCTGCCAGGGCTGCGGCCATGAGGTGATGCTGCCCCGGAGCAAGGCGGAGAAAAACATCCGCAAGGTGTTCCGGGACGGAGAACAGGTGAACGTATGACCATGTTTTGCGCTCCCGCCCCAGTGGGAGCGGAACCGTTTGTTTTGTGAGAAGAAAGGAAACGACTTATGCGATACGACAGTGATATTTTGTACCGGCCCCCAGGGGAGTGGAAGAGCTATCTGCTCCAGTGCACCATCGGCTGCTCCTACAACAAGTGCACCTTCTGTGCCATGTATAAGGAGAAGAAATTCCGCATCCGCCCGGTGGAGGAGATTCTGGAGGACATCGACATGGCCCGGGACTACTACGGTCCGGGGCTCAAGCGGGTGTTCCTCATGGACGGCGACGCGGTCATCATGAAAACCGACGACCTCATCCGGGTATTGAGAAAACTCTACGACACGTTCCCTGCCCTGGAGAAGGTGACCACCTACGCCGGACCCCGGAGCACCTTGGCCAAATCCCCCGAGGAGCTGAAAGCCATCCGGGACGCAGGCCTCAACCGGGCCTACCTGGGGGTGGAGAGCGGCAGCGACGCGGTGCTCAAGGCCATCAACAAGGGGGTCACCGCCGCCCAGATGCTGGAGGCGGGCCAAAAGCTGGTGGCCGCCGGCTTTGACCTGTGGGCCATCGTAATCATGGGCCTCACCGGCCAGGACGGGGACTGGGAGGAGCACATCCTCTCCACCGCCAAGATGATCAACGCCATGAAGCCCCGGCACCTGTCGGCCATGACCTTCGCCCCCGCCAAGGGTACCCCCCTGGGGGAGGACGTGCTGGCCGGACGGTTCAAGGTGTGTACTCCCGACCAAATTTTGGAGGAGTGCCACCTGCTGGTGGAAAACCTGGACGTGGATCCCCTCCACTTCACCAGCAACCACGCCTCCAACTACCTGCCTCTCAAGGGCGGCCTGCCGGAGGACCGGCAGAAGTTTTTGGACCTGCTGGACCAGGCCCTGGCGGGGAAAATCCGCCTTCGCCGCACCCTGAACCGGGGAATCTGAATTTTTTGTAGAATTGTACAAACGCAGGGTGTGTTAGCACACCCCTGCGTTTGCTTAAGAAACAAGAAAAATGCTTGTGCTCTGACTTAAGCGTCGGATAAAGAGGGTATGTCCTCGGACTGCAAAAGGGTTAGCAGAAAAAGTTTGAATATTTTTCATGAAAATCTTTCAATTTCTCAAATCTTCTGTTATAATACGCTTTAACAAGTTAATGCGAACGGACCGTGCCATGGCGGTGGCCGGAGAGCGGGGGCGGTGTGTGCCCCAAAATTGGAAACAAAGGAGAGAGGTTCCCCCTTGTTTTTTTTATTGTTCCTCATTTGGATTGTACTCAACGGAAGATTGGACTTGGAAGTGGTGCTGACAGGCGCGGCGGTCTCCGCCGTGCTCACTTGGCTTGCACGCACCGTTTTGAACCTGCCCCCCTGGGGAGGACTGCGTTGTACACGTCGTCTCCCCAGGATATTTTTATACCTTTTTTACCTGTTTGGTCAGATTGTGGTGTCCAATCTCCAGGTGATGGAGCGTATTCTCTTCCCCAACAGGCGGAAGGGGAGCGGCCGGCTGGTGTGGTTCCGCACCGACCTGAAGGAGGAGGGCACCCGCCTCACTCTGGCCAACTCCATCACCCTTACCCCCGGCACGGTGACCGTCTCCCTGAAAGGAAACCACCTGTGCGTCCACGCTTTGGATGAGGACTTTGCCCAAGGGATAAAGGACAACGGCTTTGCGCCCCGCCTGGCGCGCTGGGAGGAGGGAGACCATGGCTGAGTGTACGCCGGTGCTGGGCGGCATTCTGGTAGGCGTGCTGTGTGTGCTGACCCTGGTGCTGCTGGCCTGTCTGGCCCGGGCTATCCGGGGACCCCGGTACACCGACCGGCTCATCGCCCTGAACATGATCTGCACCGTGGTTATTTTACTGCTGAGCGTGCTGTCCTATCTGCTGGGAGCGTCCTACCTGGTGGATGTCATCATTTTGTACGGACTATTGAATCTGCTGGCGGTGGCGGTGCTCAGCCGGATCTCCATCCGGCGGCACCGGGAGAGAAGGGAGGAGGAGCCATGACCATACGCACCGTGATCGGGGCGGCCCTCATCTGCCTGGGGGTGGTGGTGGTGCTCATCGCCGCCCTAGGGCTGTTCCGCTTTAAGGAGACCCTGGACCTCATCCACGCCGGAGCCTTGGCCGACACCATGGGGGTGTTCCTGGTGCTGGTGGGGGTGATGGTGCTGTGGGGCCTCACTGTGGCCACCGCCAAGCTGATCCTGGCTCTGGTGATTTTGTGGGTGACCAACCCGGTCTCCGCCCACCTCATCGCCCGCATGGAGCTGGTCACCGGCCGGGGCATCGAGCCTGACCAACTGCCGGGAGAGGGGGATCAGGAGCTATGATCGTGCTGGAAGTGTTGCTGCTGGCCTTTTTGGTGTTCTGCGCCCTGGCCACCGTGCTGGGCAAGAAGATGGTGTCCTCTATTATCATCTTCATGTCCTACTCGGCGGTCATGTCCATTTTGTGGTTTCTGCTGGAGTCCCCCGACCTGGCCATCACCGAGGCCGCTGTGGGGGCAGGGGTGACCAGCCTGCTGTTTTTCCTCACCCTGCGGAAGATCAATGCGCTGAAGGGGATGGAGAAGGATGAAGAATCATAACGCCCGGGAGGACTGGTACCACCGCTTCCTCCGCTGGGCGGGGGGCGAGGAGCCAGAAGGGGCCGAGGGGCCAGAGGACCCGGAGCGGGCCGAATTTCAGGAGTATCTGGAGTACATCGAGGCCCACGGCTACATGGAGTTTGGGGCCTACCGCCTGATGCGCTTTCGTCAGCGCCGGGAGAAGGGGCTGGAGGACCCTCGAGGCTCTCTTCAAGGGCCGCCCGCCCCGGAGCCGGAGCCGGTTCATCCGCCACGGCACCACCGCCCGGGGAAGCTGCGCCACCAGATTTTGCTCTACCGGGTGCTCAGCGCCGTCATCGTCCTTACCCTGGCGGCCATCTTTTTGGTAGTTACCATGAATCTGCCCCTCTTTGGCCGGGCGGACAGCCCGGCGGTGAACGAGGTGTCCCAGCGCTACCTGGAGCAGGGCCTGGAGGAGACGGGGGCAGTGAATGCCGTCACCGGCATGATTTTGGACTACCGGGCCTTTGACACCTTCGGGGAGTCGGCGGTGCTCTTTGCCGCCGCCATGAGCACCCTGCTGCTGCTTCACAGCCCAAAAAGTCGGATGCGCACCTTCCGGGGGCCGGACCAGGTGCTCTCCCAGCTGGGACGGCGGATTCTGCCGGTCATTCTGCTCTTTGGAATCTATGTGGTGGTCAACGGCCACCTGAGCCCCGGCGGCGGCTTTTCCGGCGGGGCGATTCTGGGGGCTGGCCTGATTTTGGCCTCCCTGGTGCTGGGGGAGGAGCGGATGGCAAGGATACTGCCCGCCCCCCGTACTTCCCGCATTACCGTCGCCTGCCTGCTGGCCTATGGGCTGATGAAGGGCTACTCCTTCTACACCGGGGCCAACCACGTGGGCTGGGAGGTGCCCAAGGGGATCCCGGGGGTCATTTTCAGCGGGGGATTTATTCTGCCCCTGAATCTGTGTGTGGGCATCATCGTGGCCTGCACCATGTATACCTTTTACTCACTGTTTCTGGAAGGGGAGGGATAACTGTGCTGGAGACCATCTTGCAGCAGCGCTACTACATCACCGCCGTGCTGCTGTTCAGCATCGGCTTTGTTACCCTGTTTCTCCACCCCAACCTGATTAAAAAGATCATCGGCCTCAACCTGATGGACACAGCGGTGTTTCTCTTCCTGGCCTCCATGGGCTACATCGAAGGGGGAGCCGCCCCGCTGGTGGAGGAGGGGGCCAAGGCCTCTCAGTACATAAACCCGGTGCCCGGCGGCCTGGTGCTCACCGGCATCGTGGTGGCGGTGAGTACCACCGCTCTGTTTCTGGCTCTGACCATCCGGCTCTACCGCCAATACCACAGCGTCAACCTGGACGTGATCCTCATGCTGGCCTGGGAGGGCAAGGCGGAGGAGTAAAACCCTGATATGCGAGAGGAGGTGAAGCAAATGCCCCTTACATATAACATCCCCATGTTCAGCATTCTCTTGGTGCTGATGAGCGCCATGGTCATCCCCTTTTTCCCCAAAAAGAGCTGGGGACTGAACCTCATCCGTGGGGTGGAGGTGGTGGTGGCCGTCCTGTCGGTGGTGCTGCTGGTCCAGCTGTCCGATGTGGGGGAGAGCTTCACCTACCAGATGGGCCACTTCCCGGCCCCCTGGGGCAATCTGCTGCGCTGCGGACCCCTGGAGGCCCTGCTGGCCCTGGTGTTCAGCCTGGTGATGCTCCTTTCCCTCACCGCCGGGGCGGAGGATATCCGACAGGACGTGCGAGCCGACCGGCAGGGGAGCTACTGCGTGCTGATGCAGCTGCTGTTTGGGGCCCTTCTGGCTATGATCTACACTGACGACCTGTTTACCGCCTATGTCTTTATTGAGATCGCCGCCGTCACCGCCTGTATGGCGGTGGTGGCCAAGGAGAGCGGCCGGTCGGTGGTGTCCGCCATCCGCTACCTCATCTTCAGCTGTCTAGGCTCCGGCCTGGTGCTGCTGGGGATCGCCCTGCTCTACTGCATCACCGGACAGCTTCTTTTCTCCAGCCTGGAGCAGGCGGTGATGGAGCTGGTGGCCAGCCGAACCTATTCTTTGCCCCTGGTGGTGTCCGCCCTTCTGATGACCTTGGGGCTGAGTATCAAAAGCGCCCAGTTTCCCTTCCACGCCTGGCTGCCAGACGCTCACGCCAGCGCCACCACCGCCTCCAGCGCGGTGCTCTCCGGCCTGGTGCTCAAAGGGTACTTAATCATTCTGCTGAAGCTTATCCTGCGGGTATACGGCCCCTCTCTGCTGGCCACCACCTACATGGATGACCTGCTGTTTCTCCTGGGGCTGACGGGCATGCTGTTTGCCTCGGTGGCCGCCCTGCGCCAGGAGGAGGTCAAGGGCATGATCGCCTACTCCTCCTCCGCCCAGATCTCCTATATCTTCCTGGGGTTGGGCCTGGGAACCGACGCGGGACGAATCGCCGCCTGCTACCAGATTCTGGCCCACGCCATGACCAAGTCCATGATCTTCTCTGGGGCGGGGGCCATGATCCGGGCCAGCGGGGGAGGACACTACTGGAGCCAGCTCCGGGGGGCCGCCCGGCGTGCCCCTCTGGGAGGCCTGGCCTTCACCGTGGGCGGCCTGTCTCTGTGCGGCCTGCCCCTGCTGGCGGGATTTTCCGCCAAGTACTGTCTGGCCATCGCCGCCCTGGATGCCCAGTGGCAGACCGCCCCGGCCCTCTTCGGCCTGGCGGCCAGCTCGGTGCTCAACGCCATGTACTACATTCCCGCCATCCTGGCCATCTGGGGCCGGGGCAAGGAGGGGGAGCGGCTCCCCTGGAAGTGGGAGCGGGAGATCGCCCTGGTGGTGTTCCTCCTGTGCAACGTGGTGCTGGGCACCGCCTTTGGTCCCATTCGGGACCTGATTGAACAGGGCCTGAACCTGTTTTAAACACACAAAAACCGTCGGAAAGGAGGCGGGGGAGTGGACGGGATCTTGCTTCTCTTGCCCATTTTGGTGCCTATCCTGGGCGGCCTGGCTGTGCTGGGCATCCACAATATGAATACCCGGCGGGTGACCGTCACGCTTCTGCTGCTCTTTCAGATTTTTGTGGTGCTGGAGGTCTCCCGGGACGACACCGGTCCCTTTGTGCTGCTGACGCTCACCGAGGGGGCGCGGCTGGTGCTCCAGGCCGACGGCCTGGGGCGGCTGTTTGCCAACCTCATCTGTCTCATCTGGTTTGCGGTGGCCGTCTTTGCCTTTGAGTACATGAACCACGAGGGACACCGGGAGCGGTTTTTCGGCTTCTACCTCATGACCCTGGGGGCCCTGATGGGCATTTGCTTTGCGGGCAATCTGGTGACTCTCTATCTGTTTTACGAGATGATGACCCTGCTGTCCGTTCCCCTGGTGCTGCACATCGGCACCCGCAAGGCCTTTGAGGCCGCCTACCGCTACCTGGGCTTCTCGGTGGCGGGGGCGGGACTGGGCCTGCTGGGGCTGTTTGTCCTCCAGGGCTACTGCACCACCGACCTGTTTACCCCCGGCGGTATGCTGGACCTTGCCCGGGCGGGGGAGAACCGCACTCTGCTGCTGGGCGTCTTTGTGGTGATGGCGGTGGGCTTTGGCTGTAAGGCGGGAATGTTCCCGCTCCACGCATGGCTGCCCATCGCCCACCCGGTGGCCCCGGCTCCCGCTTCGGCGGTGCTCTCTGGCCTCATTACCAAGATGGGGGTGCTGGCCCTGCTGCGGGTGGCCTACTACCTGTTTGGCTGGGAGTTCCTGGATGGCACCTGGGCTCAGATGGTGGTGCTGGTGTTGTCCCTTATCACCGTGTTTATGGGCTCCACCCTGGCCCTGCGGGAGGATACCCTGAAAAAGCGGCTGGCCTACTCCACCGTCAGTCAGGTGTCCTACGTCATCTTCGGCCTGATGCTCTTCCACCCCGTGGCCCTGGAGGGGGCGCTGCTCCAGGTGATCTTCCACGCCGTGGCCAAAAACGCCCTCTTTCTGGCCACCGGCTCGGTCATCTACCAGACCCACCTCACCCAGGTCTCCCAGATGCGGGGCGTGGGTGTGGCGTGCAGCTTTACCATGTGGAGCTTTGCCCTGTCCGCCCTGTCCCTGGTGGGCATCCCGCCCACCGGCGGCTTTGTGAGCAAGTGGCTGCTGGCCCAGGGGGCTCTGGAGGCGGGGGACTTCACCCTGGCCTGCTGGGGCATCGGGGTGCTGATGGTGTCCGCCCTGCTGACGGCGGGCTATCTGCTGCCCATCGTCATCCGGGCCTTTTTCCCGGGCAAAGACTTTGACCATGAGAGCGTTATTAAACAGCAGGACACCTGGCTCATGTGGACCACCCTGTGCCTGCTCACCGCGGCAGTGGTGCTGCTGGGCATGTTCCCCCACTGGCTGGACGCCGGGCTGGGGGCGGTGGTGGAGCCCCTGTTCGGATAACGTTTGACTTAAAAAGAAGGAGGTGAGAACCCATGCTTATGCTGTGCGCCATTTTGTTCCCCATGCTGGCCGGACTGGGTCTGGCGGCCTGGCGGCCCCAGGGGCGGATCGCTCGGCAAAACTATGTGCTGGCCTCGGCCTGCATCACTTCGGCTTTGGCCCTGTGGGCGGTGTTTACCCTGCGGGGCGGCCCCCTGTTTACCTTGCTGGTCATGGGGGATCACCTGTCCATCGCCTTCCGGGTGGACGGCCTGTCCTGCCTGTTTGCTGCGCTGGTGTCGGTGCTGTGGCCCCTGGCCTGTTTGTACGCCGTGGAGTACATGAGCCGGGAGGGCCATGAGAACCGCTTTTTCACCTTCTACCTGGCCAGCTTCGGCGTGACGTTGGGCATCGCCTTCTCCGCCAACGCCCTCACTATGTACCTCTTCTATGAGCTGCTCACCCTGGCCACCCTGCCCCTGGTGATGCACGCCATGGACAGCAAGGCCCGCTACGCCGGGCGGGTGTACCTCACCTACTCCATGTGCGGGGCGGCCCTGGGCTTCTTAGCTATGGTCATGCTGCTGGAGCACGGGGGCACCGTGTTCCTTCTGGGTGGCAGTGTAGTGTGCCCCGCTGGCAAGGAGGACACCTTGCGCCTGGCCTATGTCCTGGGCTTTTTCGGTTTCGGGGTAAAAGCGGCGGTGTTCCCAGGACACAAATGGCTGCTGCGGGCTTCGGTGGCCCCCACGCCGGTGACCGCCCTGCTCCATGCGGTGGCGGTGGTGAAGGCGGGGGTGTTTGCCGTCACCCGCCTGACCTGGTACGGCTACGGCCCCGCGCTCCTTCGGGGCTCCTGGGCCCAGTATCTGGTGATGGGGGCGGCCATCTTCACCATCGTGTACGGCTCTTCCAAGGCCCTGCGTACCAAGCATTTAAAGCGCCGCCTGGCCTGGTCCACCATCAGCAATTTGTCCTATGTGCTGCTGGGGGTGACCACCCTGACCACAGCCGGGCTTGCGGCGGGGATGGTCCATATGATTGTCCACGCGGTGCTGAAGATCACCCTGTTTTTCTGCGTGGGCGCGGTCCACTACAAGCTCCACCGGGACTTTGTGCCCGACGTGGAGGGCTGCGGCGTGCTGATGCCCGTTGTATTCGGCTGCTTTGCCACGGCGGGGCTGGGGCTCATGGGCGTGCCGCCTCTGGCGGGCTTCACCAGCAAGTGGATGCTGGCCACCTCGGCGGTGGGGCTGGAGGAGTGGATCGGCTATCTGGCCGCGGCGGCTCTCATCCTGTCCGCCCTGCTCACCGCCCTGTACCTCATGCAGATCATCCTGCTGGCCTTTTTCCCCCGACAGAACCGGCAGCTCACCGTCCGGGTGCCCCGGCAGGCCCGGCGGGACCCCGGCATCCGCATGACCTTGCCCCTGACGGTCCTGTCGGTGGGGTCGGTGGCTCTGGGCCTGGGGGCCGACAACCTGGTCACGTTGGTAAAGACCCTGCTGGGCGCGGGATAAGGTGTTTCATTTCATAGAAAGGAGGGAGAGGGGATGTCTGATCTGCTGCTGATGCTGGTGTTCCTGCCCATGGCGGCGGGGGCCTTTGCGTTCTGGATGGGCCTTGCCTACCCCAAGGCCAGGGACACTGTGGTGCTGGCGGTGACGGTGCTGGAGACCATGATGGTGGTCTCCTTGTGGACCAGCCCGGTGCTGGAGAGCGGCATCGACGGTTTCTGCGGCCTGGGGATCCGCTTTGTCTCCGGAGATTTTCATACCCTGATGGCCACCCTCACCGCCACGGGCTGGCTGGCGGCCACCATCTTCTGCCGGGAGTACATGGCCCACGTGGCCCGGCAGAACCGGTACTACCTCTTCTGGCTGATGACCCTGGGGGCCACCATGGGGGTGTTCCTGTCCGACGACCTGTTTACCACCTTTATCTTCTTTGAGGTCATGTCCTTCACCTCCTTTGTCACCGTCATCCAGACCGAGGAGCCGGAGGCACTCCAGGCGGGGGACACCTACCTGGCGGTGGCGGTGATCGGCGGCCTGGCCGCTCTGACGGGGCTGTTTTTGCTCTACTTCCAGTTGGGTACCCTGGACTTTGACGCCATGGGGGAGGCGGCCGCCGCTCTGGAGGACAGAGGGCTCCTGTGGGCGGCCGGGATCCTTATTCTCATCGGTTTTGGAGCCAAGGCGGGTGCCTTCCCGCTGCACATCTGGCTGCCTACTGCCCACCCGGCGGCTCCGGCCCCCGCCTCGGCGGTACTGTCCGGCGTCATCACCAAGACGGGTATCTACGGCGTGCTTGTGCTGTCCACCACCATCTTCCTCTACGACGAACGCTGGGGGATGCTGCTGGCGGTCATCGGCGGTATCACCATGGTGCTGGGGGCGGCGCTGGCGGTGTGTTCCGTTGATTTGAAGCGCACCTTCGCCTGCTCCTCCATCTCCCAGATCGGCTTTATCCTGGTGGGTATCTCCATGCAGTGTCTGTTGGGCCACCACAACGCCCTGGCGGTGGACGGTACCATCCTGCACATCTTCAACCACTCCCTCATTAAAATGGTCCTCTTTCCCGCCGCCGGCGTCATCCATCTGTCCACCCACTCCTACGAGCTCAACGATATCCGGGGCTTTGGCCGGAAAAAGCCGCTGCTGGCGGTGCTTATGGGGGTGCCTATGCTCAGCCTGGCGGGCCTGCCTCTGCTCAACGGCTACGTGAGCAAGACCCTGCTCCATGAGAGCATCGTGGAGTACATCCATCTGGCTCCCGAGTACGGGGTGCTGTTTACCGGCCTGGAGTGGCTGTTCCTGCTGTCCGGCGGACTGACTCTGGCCTACATGCTCAAGCTGTTTGTCTGCCTCTTCCTGGAACGGAATTCTTTGCCGGAGAAGGCCCTGGAGAAGAAGTGGCACGGCCCCAAGCCCTACATCGCGCCCGCCACCGCCGCCACCATGGGGGTCTATATTTTGGTCATGGCCTTCTTGGGAATCACCCCCAACCGGGGGATGGACGGCCTGGCTGCCCTGGCTCGCGGCTTCCTTCATGGGGAGGGGCCGGAGCACGCCGTGGCCTACTTCTCCGCCGTCAATCTGCGGGGGGCGGCCATCTCCATTGTCATCGGTTCTCTGGTCTACCTGCTGGTGGTGCGGCGTTGGCTCATCTACCGGGAGAAGTATATCAACCCCATCCCCAGCTGGATGAACCTGGAGTTTGGCCTCTACCGGCCCGCTCTGCGCTTTGCCGCCCAAGTTGCCATTGTGGCAGCCACCCTGGTGGACCGCATCCTGCCCCGCCTCATCTTCCACGGCATCCCGGACCTGTTCACCCGGGGACACCAGGGGCTGCTGTCTGTGCGGGACAAGGCGGTCACCGCCCTCACCGGGTCAGAGTATACGCCTCATCCCAGCGTGGAGCAGGCGGCGGACGACTACCACTTCGCCTTCTACTCCGACGACCCCAGGCGCTCGGTGGGCTTTGTCCACTCCCTGGCCTTCGGTCTGATGCTCACCGGGCTGGGGCTGGTATTCGGACTGCTGTTTATCCTGCTTCATTGAGGAAAAAATCCATCGAAAGCGGTCAGACGATAAAAAATATCCCACATCCTCCAAAAGTATGAAACCTCCCGCCGGGGAGATACTGAATGACACAGTATCTCTTGGCGGGAGGCTCTTTTTTGCTCCGGCCCGGCGATACGAGACAATACCCAGTCACCGGCGGGAGGTTTAGGATATGCTGAATAAGGTGGAGCTGTGCGGGGTAAATACCGCTAAGCTGAAGGTGCTGAAGAATGAGGAGACCCAGGCCCTGCTGCGCCGGGCCAAGGAGGGAGACAAGCAGGCTCGGGAGGAGCTCATCGCCGGGAACCTGCGGCTGGTGCTGTCGGTGATCCACAAGTTTGCCAACCGGGGAGAGAACGTGGACGACCTGTTCCAGGTGGGCTGTATTGGGCTCATCAAAGCCATCGACAACTTCGACACCTCCCTGGATGTGAAGTTCTCCACCTATGGGGTCCCCATGATCGTGGGAGAGATCCGCCGCTATTTGCGGGACAACAGCGCCATGCGGGTATCCCGGGCCATGCGGGACACCGCCTACAAGGTGCTCCAGGCCAAGGAGGCCTACATCGCCCAGCACCAGAAGGAGCCCAGCGTGGAGGAGATTGCCCAGATGCTGGGCATCAAGCGGGAGGAGGTGGTCTTCGCCCTGGACGCCATCCTGGACCCGGTGTCCCTGTACGAGCCCATCTATTCCGACAGCGGGGACACGGTATGCGTGATGGATCAGGTGAAGGACAGCCGGAACACGGACGAGATGTGGCTGGAGCACATCGCCCTGAAGGAGGCAGTGTCCCGACTCAGCGAGCGGGAGCAGAAGATCCTGGCCATGCGCTTTTATCAGAGCAAAACCCAGGTGGAGGTGTCCCGGGAAATCGGCATCTCCCAGGCCCAGGTGTCCCGCTTGGAGAAGAATGCCCTGCGGCAGATTCGAAAAGAGTTGTAAAAAATCGCCCGTCGGAGCCATCCGACGGGCGATTTTCTGTAAAATGGGGAACCGGATTACGCGGCCAGCTTGGTCACGTCGTCCTTGTGGCCCATCCACTCCCGGACAATGAAGATACCGAAGAACACCACGGCCACCACGATACCCACGGGGTAAGCGATGGAGGTGGACATGTTCAGGCACTCGGGAGCCTGGATAAAATAGGTGATGGACACCGCGGACATAAAGGTGGCGGGCAGAGCGGCCATCATGCAGGCGATGGGGGGGAAGCCGTTGCGGTGCAGATACACGGCGCCGGCCCACAGAACCATCATAGCCAGGGTCTGGTTGGACCAGGAGAAGTACTTCCACAGGGTGGCGAAGTCGCCCCACTGGGTCAGCAGCGCGCCCACGCCCAGCACGGGCACGGACAGCAGCAGGCGGTACTTCCAGTTGTGCTGGTCAATGTGGAACCAGTCGGCCAGAGTCAGACGGGCGGAACGGAAGGCGGTGTCGCCGGAGGTGATGGGGCAGGCGATGACGCCCAGCAGAGCCAGAACGCCGCCCACAGGACCCATCATGGTGGAGCAGATCTCCTCCACGACCACGGACTGACCACCGGCCAGAGCCTCGTTCAGGGAACCAACGGTGCCATAGAAGGTGACGCCGGCAGCGGCCCAGATCAGGGCAATGATGCCCTCGGTGACCATGGCGCCGTAGAAGATGGTGCGGCCCTCTTTTTCAGAGGTCATGCACCGGGCGACCATGGGGGACTGGGTGGCGTGGAAGCCGGAGATGGCGCCGCAGGCCACGCTGACGAACATCTGAGCCCAAATGGGGGTGTTGGCGGGATGGCCCATGCCCTCCACGCCGATGTACTGCCACATCTCAGGCATCTGGGCGCGGTAGTTGCTGTCAACGAGCATCACGCCGGCAATACCCACGGCCATGATGATGAGGCACGCGCCGAAGATGGGGTAGAGCTTGCCGATGACCTTGTCGATGGGGAGGAAGGTGGCGATGAAGTAGTAAATCAGCACCACGGCCAGCCAGAAGTTGGCGTCCAGGGTCTCAGGGGTAAGGATGGCCAGCAGCTGGGCGGGGTTCTTGGAGAAGTTGACGCCCACCAGGATCAGCAGGATCACGGAGAACACGCGCATCACCTGCAGCATGAACTTACCCAGATACTTACCCACGATCTCGGAAATGGAAGCGCCGTCGTGCCGCTCGCTGAGCATGCCGGACAGGTAGTCATGCACGCCGCCGCCCAGGATGGTACCAAAGACGATCCACAGGTACACCCGGGGGCCCCAGCAGGCACCTGCCAGAGCGCCGAAGATGGGACCCAGACCGGCGATGTTCAGCAGCTGAATGAGGAACAGCCGCCAGGTCTTCATGGGGGTGTAGTCCACGCCGTCGGGGTGGGCCACAGCCGGGGTTTGGCGATCATCGACCCGGAAGACCTTCTCAATGAGCTTGCTGTACAGGGCGAAGCCCACGATCAGGACAACCAGAGAGATCAGGAACGTAATCATAATATTTCCCTCCTACGATTGCCGTGCCGTCTGCTCCGCCAGACGGTACAAACCAGTTGGCGTGCGGAGCCGCCGCCTCGCAGTGTAATAGGCTGGGGTGGGTGACACTGCGTGCCTCCTTCCACACACACAGGAAAGGGGCGAATGAAGGCAAAGATAACCAATTGCCTCCTAAGCGGCTCTATTATAGCACCGAAGAAGGGGAAGTCAACCCTTATATTTGGGATATCTCACAGTTAAATTTTTATTTGAGAAAATATTTACTGGTTAAATATTACGAAGAGAAGGGGCGGGCTATGGGGGAAACCCAACGGGCAGAACGGGTTACCCCAGCGCTACATCCAAAATCATCATGAGCAGAAAGCCCACCATCACGCCGTAAGTACCTCCGTGAGTCTGGTGGTCATGGCGCAGGTTGGCCTCGGGGATCAGCTCCTCCACCACCACGTAGAGCATAGCCCCCGCCGCAAAGGAGAGCAGCCAGGGCAGCGCCTGCTGGACGCTCCCCGCCGCCAGCACGGTGAGCAGGGCGGCAATGGGTTCTACCGCTCCCGAGGCCGCCCCGATGAGAAAGGACTTGGTGCGGCTCAGTCCTGCCTGACGCAGGGGCAGAGAGATAGCCGCCCCCTCAGGGAAGTTCTGGATGCCGATGCCCAGGGCCAGAGCCCCGGCGGCGGGAAGCAGCTCCTCCTGCCCCTGAGCGGCCAGAGCGAAGGATACCCCTACCGCCATGCCCTCGGGGATGTTGTGCAGGGTGATGGCCAGGATGAGCAGCAGGTTCTGGGCCCCGGTGCGGTGCTGGAGAAGCTCGGGGGAGAGGTGGGGGAGCAGGCCGTCCATGGCCACCAGAAAGAGAATGCCCAGGGCGGAGCCCCCTGCTGCGGGCAGCCATCCGGGCAGGCCCATCTCCTGGGCCTCCTCAATGGCGGGGATCAGCAGCGACCACATACTGGCGGCGATCATGACCCCCGCGGCAAAGCCCAGCATGATGCGGTGGAGGTTGGGGGAGACCTTGCTGCGGAAAAGGAAAACCATGGCCGCCCCCAGAGCGGTCATACAAAATGTGAAGCCGGTTCCGTTGCCGGCCCAAAGAAGCGCTTGTGCCAAAAGAAAAACTCCTTTCCAAGCCGGAGCAAGGCTTTTGCTCCGGCGGATGTGATAGAGGGTGCGCTGTCTCAGACTATGATGGGACGCTCTCGGGGGTGCGGAGTGGGGGAGGGCGGGGAGAAAGGAAAAAAATTTGCCTAAAACCCCTAGGCAAACGGGAATAATTACGTTAAAATAAGAGGCGATATGAAACTGGGAAGGGGCCGCAGGAGAAGCCGGCTGGTTTTTGAGAGATGGAAAACCAAAACGGCACGGCGCCTTCTCTACATGAAGACAAATTTTAAGGAGTGTTTCCCATGGAGAAGCCGAAATATAAACGTGTCCTGTTGAAGATCAGCGGTGAGGCTCTGGCAGGGGAAGCCAGCCGGGGGCTGGACTTCCACGTCATTGAGCAGGTCTGCGACGTGGTCAAAAAGTGCGTGGAGCTGGGTGTCCAGGTGGGCATCGTGGTAGGCGGCGGCAACTTCTGGCGCGGCGTCAAGGACGGCGGCGACCAGATGGTCCGGGTCCGTGCCGACCATATGGGCATGCTGGCCACCGCCATCAACGCCCTGGCTGTGGCCGACGTGCTGGAGCAGAAGGGGGTAGAGGTCCGGGTGCAGACCGCCATTGAGATGCGGGCCGTGGCCGAGCCCTATATCCGCTCCCGGGCCATCCGTCACCTGGAGAAGGGCCGCGTGGTCATCTTCGGCTGCGGCACCGGCAACCCCTTCTTCTCCACCGACACCGCCGCCGTGCTGCGGGCCGCTGAGATCGACGCCGAGGTCATCCTCCTGGCCAAGAACATCGACGGTGTCTACTCCGCTGACCCCAAGAAGGTCCCCGACGCGGTGAAGTACGACTCCATCAGCTACTCCGAGGTGCTGGCCAAGCGCCTGCAGGTGATGGATTCCACCGCCACCTCTCTGTCTATGGACAACAAGATCCCCGTGCTGCTCTTTGCCCTGAAGGACCCCGAGAACATCCTGCGGGCCGTGATGGGAGAGAAGATCGGCACCATCGTCCAGGGCTGAAGCCCCGGATTTCCACCTTCAACGTAGAAAGGAAGATCAGACTATGAGCCCTGAGACGAAAGCTTATGACCAGAAAATGCTGAAGACCATCGATGTGGTGAAGGCCAACTTCGCCTCCGTGCGGGCCGGCCGTGCCAACGCCGGTGTGCTGGACCGGATCTCCGTGGAATATTACGGCACCCCCACTCCCCTCAACCAGGTGGCGGCCATCTCCTCTCCCGATCCCCGGACTCTGGTGGTCCAGCCCTGGGACGGCAGCCTGCTGAAGGCCATTGAGAAGGCCATCCAGACCTCCGACCTGGGCATCAACCCCCAGAACGACGGCCGTGTGGTCCGCCTGTCCTTCCCCCAGCTTACCGAGGAGCGCCGTAAAGAACTGACCAAGCAGGTGCGCAAGTACGGTGAGGAGGGCAAGGTAGCCCTGCGGAACATCCGCCGGGAGGCCATGGACGATTTTAAGAAAAAGAAGAAGGCCTCTGAAATTACCGAGGATGACCTGAAGGAGCTGGAGAAGGAGCTTCAGGATCTGACCGACAAGCGCTGCAAGGATATCGACGAGTTGACCGCGAAAAAAGAGCAGGAGCTCATGGCGGTATAAGTGCAGAAATGCAGGCAGAATGCAGAAAGGAGCACTCCCTTCTGCATTTTGTCTGCTTTTCGGAATTTCCCGAACGATTGTGGGAAGGAACATACGTTATGGCTTTTTTTAGACCCAAGGAGGACCGGCAGGTCCAAGTGGATTTTGACCGCCTGCCCCGGCACATCGCCATCATCATGGACGGCAACGGCCGCTGGGCCAAAAAGCGGGGGCTGCCCCGCACCGCCGGCCACGCCGCCGGCGCGGAGAACTTCCGCACCATTGCCACCTACTGCAAGGACATCGGCCTGGACTACCTCACCGTCTACGCCTTTTCCACCGAAAACTGGAAGCGGCCGGCGGAAGAGGTGGGGGCCATCATGGGCCTTTTGAAGAAGTACCTGCTGGAGGCAATCGGCCGCATGGAGCGGGACCGGGTAAAGATGGAATTTTTCGGCGACCTGTCGCCCCTGACCCCGGAGCTGCGGGAGCTGTGTGAGCGCACCCGGGAGATTTCCAAGCACTACGAGGGCTGCCAGGTGAACGTCTGCCTCAACTATGGCGGCCGGGACGAGCTGCTGCGGGCGGCCCGGGCCTTTGCCCAGGACTGCCTGGACGGAAAGGCTGACCCCAACCATCTGGGGGAGGAGCAGTTTTCCAACTATCTGTTCTCCCGAGGCGTGCCGGACCCCGACTTGGTTATCCGGCCCAGCGGGGAGCTGAGATTGTCCAACTTCCTGCTGTGGCAGTCCGCTTATGCGGAATTTTACTTCACCGACGTGCTGTGGCCCGATTTTACCAAAGAGGAGCTCCACAAGGCCATCGCGGCCTTCCAGGGCCGCTCTCGCCGCTTTGGAGGTGTATGACTTGCTGACACGGATTCTCGTGGCCGTGGTTTTGGCGCCCCTGTTTTTTATCGTCCTGTTTTTTCTGGACTCCATCTGGCTGGCGGCGCTGATGGCCTTTATCTGTGCCATGGCATCCTTTGAGCTGTTGCGGGCCACCAAGGTGGCCCACCACAACGGCATGTATTTCTTTACCGCGATCTCAGCGGCGGCCATCCCTGTGGGCTGCTGGCTGGGCCTGGGCGCTCTGATGGTGCCCATGGCTGCGGTATTTCTGATGCTGACCCTGTTCGGCATTGCCATCCGGCTCTACGACGATGAGCGGGCGGTGCGGGTGGAGGATGTGTTCATGTGCATCTTTGGGGGCCTGGTGATCCCCATGTGCCTGTCTGCCCTGGTCCAGCTCAAGTGCATGGAAAACGGCCAGTACCTGGTACTGCTGCCTGTCATCTGCGCCTTCCTCACCGACGCGGGAGCCTACTTTGCCGGGGTGTTTTTGGGTAAGCACCGGGGCATTACCCGGGTAAGCCCCAACAAGTCCCTGGAGGGGTACATCGGAGGCATCCTGTCCGGCGGGATCTTTTTGCTGCTTTACGGCGTGATCCTGCGCCAGTTTGCCGGCCTGTCCGTCTCCCTGCCCATTATGGCGGTGTACGGCCTTATCGGCAGTGCCGTCACGGAGGTGGGAGACCTGTCCTTTTCCCTCATTAAGCGGCAGTTTGGCATTAAAGACTACGGAAACCTGCTGCCCGGCCACGGAGGAATGCTGGACCGGTTTGATTCCATGACCTTTGCCGCCCCGACGCTGATGATTCTGGTGGCGTTGATCCCCGCATTTTGATCTGCCGCGGCGCGCGAAGGGGCCTTCGTGCGCCGCTTCTTCATCGGGGCCTTGCCCCGGAGTGAAAGGAGTGTAACCAAATGAGATCCTGCTGCATTTCCCTGCTGGGCTCCACCGGTTCCATCGGCCGGCAGTCGCTGGAGGTGATCCAGGCCTGCGGCATGAAGGTGGGGGCCCTCACCGCCAACTCCAACGTGGAGCGGATGGAGGAGCAGGCCCGGCAGTTTCTGCCCAAGCTGGCCGTCATGATGGACGAGAAGGCCGCCGCGGACCTGAAGGTACGCCTGGCCGATACCCCGGTGCGGGTGGCCGCTGGGATGGAGGGCCTGCTGGAGGCCGCCGAGCTGCCCCAGGCCGACACGGTGATTACCGCCGTAGTTGGTATGGTAGGTCTCCGCCCCACCATGGCCGCCATCCGGGAGGGCAAGCGCATCGCCCTGGCCAACAAGGAGACCCTGGTGTGTGCCGGGCAGCTGGTGATGGAGGAGGCCCGGGACTACGGGGCCCAGATCGTGCCGGTGGATTCCGAGCACTCCGCCCTGTTCCAGTCCCTTCAGGGCTGTAAGGACAGGGGAGAGGTGAAGCGGCTGATCCTCACCTGCTCCGGCGGACCCTTTTTTGGTAAGACCCGTCAGGAGCTGCAAGGAATGACAAGGAAAGAAGCCTTACAGCACCCCAACTGGTCCATGGGGGCTAAGATCACCGTGGATTCCGCCACCTTGATGAACAAGGGCCTGGAATTTATGGAGGCCATGCACCTCTACCAGATGCCTCCCGAGAAAATTTCCATTGTCATCCATCGGGAGAGTATCATTCACTCCCTGGTGGAATACTGTGATAACGCAGTGATTGCCCAGCTGGGGGCGCCGGACATGCGTCTGCCCATCCAGTACGCCCTCACCTGGCCGGAGCGGGTGGCAGGTCCTGCCGATCCCCTGGATCTGTGCTCCTGCGGCCCTCTCACCTTTGCCAAGCCGGATACGGATACCTTCCGGTGTTTGGCTCTGGCCCTGGAGGCGGCAAAGACCGGCGGCACCGCCGGGGCCATCCTCAACGGGGCCAATGAGGCCGCTGTGGCCCTCTTCCTGGAGGGCAAGATCGGCTTTTTGGACATTGCGGACCGGGTGCGCCTGGCCATGGAGCAGGTGCCGGTCATCCAGGACCCGTCTATGACCCAGGTTCTGGAGGCCGACGCCGCCGCCCGGGAGGCTGTATTGTCCGCGTAACCTAGACCTTATTTGAACATAGTCCATACGCCCAAGCAGCGGGTCTTTTTCCGCCATACTGCGTTGCTTTTCCTTGCCATACACCAAGTATGGCTGCGTCAAATCGCCTTGTCTGGCGAAAAAATTCCTCGCCGCTGTGCATATTGCTGTGTTTCAAATAAGGCCTAACCCATACTCTGGCTGCTTTTTTGGAGGTCCTATGGTCTATATTCTTGTTGCCATCCTGATGTTCGGCGTGCTCATCGCCGTGCACGAATTTGGTCACTTTATCACCGCCAAGCTCTTTGGAATCCGGGTCAATGAGTTCTCCATCGGAATGGGACCCGCTCTGTTCAAAAAGGAGAAAGGAGAAACCCTTTACAGCCTTCGCCTGCTGCCCGTGGGCGGATACTGCGCCATGGAGGGAGAGGACGAGGAGTCGGACGACCCCCGAGCCTTTGGCAACGCGGCAGGCTGGAAGAAAGTGATCGTGCTGGTGGCAGGGGCCTTTATGAATTTCCTCACCGGCCTTATTATCGTCTTGGTGCTGTACGCCCCCGCCCAAGGCTTTTACCAGGAGACCTACGCCGGGGCCATGGAGGGCTACGGCACTGAGGACTGCGGACTCCAGGAGGGAGACCGCTTCCTGTCGGTAGATGGACACAAGGTGCTCACCTACGGCAACGCCCAGTTCTATATGGGCCGGGCGGGGGACACCATGGACCTGGTGGTGGAGCGCAACGGGGAGAAGGTGTATCTGGACAACGTGTCCCTGCCCCGGCAGGAGCGCACCGACGCGGAGGGCAACACCACAAACTACCGGGGTATCACCATCGGCGCCCAGGTCATGCCTGCCAATCTGGGCACCAAGCTGCTTTATAGCTGGAACACCACCTTGGACTACGTGCGTCTGGTGTGGGTGAGCCTGGGCGACCTGGTGCGGGGCGCGGTGGGGATCAAGGATCTGTCCGGCCCGGTGGGCATCGTGGACACCATGTCCCAGGTGGGCAGCCAGTCTCCCACCGTAGGAGCGGCAGTGGAGAACCTGCTGTGGCTGGCCGCCCTTATCGCGGTGAACCTGGCGGTGATGAATCTGCTGCCTCTGCCTGCGTTGGACGGCGGTCGGGTGTTCTTCCTGCTGCTCAATGGGGTGCTGAATCTCCTGTTCCGCCGGAAGATTGACGCCAAGTATGAGGGCTATGTCCACTTGGCGGGGCTGGCAGCCCTGATGACCCTGATGCTGTATGTCACCTTCAGCGACATCGGCAAGATTATCGCCCGCTAGTCGTTCTCAAAAGCGGTGAAAGCGCTTTTGAGAAAGGGTTACACGCAAGACAGGCCTCGATTCCTTCGGAAAAGTCGGCCTGTCTTGCGCGAGAAGTGTTATTTCCGACGCACATGTCGCCGGAAATAACGGGATTATATTTTATTCCGCCGCCTGCGGGCGACGGAACTCCTTGCAGGAGGGCTTTTTTCAGCTAAGACTGAAACAAAACTCGTGCAACATGTAATGTTGCAACCAAAAGTTTTTGCCTCGCTTTTTTCAAAAAGCGGGTGGGGTCCAGGGGTAACACCCCTGGCGGGAGGAGGAGAACGGAATGACCAAACAGATCAAAGTAGGCAATGTCCTGGTGGGCGGCGGCGCGCCGGTGTCCATCCAGTCCATGACCAACACCCGCACCGACGACGTGGAGGCCACGCTGCGGCAGATCCGGGAGCTGGCCGCAGCCGGGTGTGAGATCGTCCGGGTGGCGGTGCCAGACATGGCGGCGGCCAAGGCGGTGGGCAAAATCAAAGAGCAGTGCCCTCTGCCTCTGGTGGTGGACATCCACTTCGACTACAAGCTGGCGCTGGAGGCCATTGCCGCCGGGGCAGACAAGGTGCGCATCAACCCGGGCAACATCGGGGGAGAGGACCGGGTGAAGGCGGTGGCTGACGCCTGCCGCCAGAAGAACATCCCCATCCGCATCGGGGTAAACGGCGGCTCCCTGGAGAAGCCTCTGCTGGCCAAATACGGCGGCGTATGCCCCGAGGCCATGGTGGAGTCCGCCTTCGGCCACATCAAGCTGCTGAACAAATTCGACTTTGACGACATCTGCGTGTCCTTAAAATCCTCCAGCGTGCCTATGACCATGAAAGCCTATCAGATCATGTCACAGGAAAGCAATTATCCTTTACATATTGGCGTCACTGAGGCGGGCACCGTCCGCATGGGTACCCTGAAATCCGCCGTGGGTATTGGGGGCCTGCTGGCCCTGGGGATCGGCGACACCATGCGGGTATCCCTGTCCGCCGACCCAGTGGAGGAGGTGTACGCCGCCCGGGACATCCTGAAGGCCGCGGGCGTGCGGAAGGAGGGGGCGGAGCTGGTGTCCTGCCCCACCTGCGGGCGCACCCGGATCGACCTCATCTCCCTGGCTGGAGAGGTGGAGGAGCGGCTCAAGACCGTGGACAAGCCCATCACCGTGGCGGTCATGGGCTGCGTGGTCAACGGCCCCGGCGAGGCCAGCGCCGCCGACTGCGGAATCGCCGGCGGTGTGGGCGAGGGCCTGCTGTTCAAAAAGGGCCAGATCATCAAGAAAGTGCCCCAGGACCAGCTGGTGGACGAGCTGTTCGCCCTCATCGACACGCTGTAATCGCATAAACACAAAGGAGAGGCGTAATGTCCCAAAAGATACCCTTTTTAGAGATGTTCGCCGCCCTGACCCAGTGGCAGGAGTTTGTCAACGCCATGGAGGGGTGGCTGATCGTAGAGGCCGCCATCGACCGGAAGAGCCGCAGCGCGGTGGTGACGGTGGAGGGGGCCGATGGAGCCGGCCCCAACCTCATCGCCCAGGCGGAGGAGGCGGTGGCCCGGTGCTACGGGTTAAACTCTGTCAAGCTAAAACCCTTTACTGAAATAAAGCCGGAGGCAGTTGTGCCTTCGGCTCCTCAGCCTGCCCCGGAGGCGGCTCCCGCTGCCCAGCCCGACGCGCCGCAAGCGTCCCAGGAGCAGTCTGCCGCTCCCGCTGAGCCGCAGAAGCCAGCCGAACCTCAGGACGCCTTTGCCCGGGCGGAGGCCATCCGGGCCGCCGCCCTGAAAAAGGTGAAGCGGGCCGCTCCCTCTGCCTCCGGCAAGAAGGGGGAGAAGAAGGACCACGGCCGGGCCATCTTCGGCAAGGTCATCAAGCGCGCCCCGGTGCCCATCGGGGAGCTGGAGCTGGACATGGGCATGGTGGTCATCGAGGGCGACGTGTTCGCCATCGAAAACCGGGAGCTCAAGAAGCGCAACTCCTGGGTGGTAGCCTTTGACGTCACCGACTACACCAGCTCCATCCGGGTCAGTAAATTCTTCCCCCAGGCCGACGAGGCCAAGCCCCTGGTGGACGGCATCAAAAAGGGGATACACCTCATCATTCAGGGCCGGCTGAACATGGACCGCTTCTATGGCGATATGGTGCTGGAGCCGGTGGCCGTCATGGCGGGGAAGAAAGAGATGCGCATGGACAACGCCCCGGAGAAGCGGGTGGAGCTCCATCTCCACACCACTATGTCCGCCATGGACGCCCTCACCGCCGTGGGTCCCAAGCTGGGGCCGGAGAAAAACGTGGTGAAGCGGGCGGAGGCCTGGGGCCACCGAGCCATCGCCATCACCGACCACGGCGTGGCCCAGTCCTTCCCGGACGCCTGGCACTCGGCCAAAAACATCAAGCTCCTCTACGGCGTAGAGGCCTACTTCATCAACGACGTGGATGACCGAGTGGTGGTCCACGGCCAGCCCTGTCAGGACTTTTCCGAGGAGATCGTCTGCTTTGATATCGAGACCACCGGCCTCAACAAGCGCCGGGAGGTTATCATTGAGATCGGCGCAGTGGTGCTGAAAAACGGGGAGATTACCGACACCTTCAACACCTTCGTGGCCCCCGGGCGCATCCTCAGCCCGGAGATCATCCACCTCACCGGCATCACCGACGAGATGCTGGTGGGGGCTCCTTCCCAGGAGGAGGCCCTGCGGGCCTTTTTGGACTTTGTGGGAGACCGGCCTCTGGCGGCCCACAATGCTGAGTTCGACATGGGCTTTATCGCCGCCGGGTGCCAGAAATACGGCATTCCCTTTACAAACCCGTCGGTGGACAGCTTGATTTTGGCCCAGAACCTGCTGCCTGAGCTGGGCAAGTACAAGCTGGACATCGTGGCGGAATATCTCCAGCTTCCCGCCTTCAACCACCACCGGGCCAGCGACGACGCCGCCACGGTGGCCTATATGCTGCCCCCCTTCTTTGAGAAGCTGGAGGCCATGGGGGTCCACCGCCTGGAGGACATCAACGCCGCCATGCCCAAGCTGCGCAAGGGCGGAAAGGCCCGGCGGCAGCCCAAGCACCTCATTGTCCTGGCCAAGAACCAGACGGGGTTACGGAACCTCTACAAGCTCATCTCCCTGGCCCACCTGGAGCACTTCAAGCGCTACCCCATCATGCCCAAGTCGGTGATCAACGAGAACCGGGAGGGGCTCATCATCGGCTCGGCCTGTGAGGCGGGGGAGCTGTTCCAGGCGGTGACGGCGGACAAGAACTGGGAGGAGCTCAAGCGCATTGCCTCCTGGTACGACTTTTTGGAGATCCAGCCCATCTGCAACAACATGTTTATGCTCCGCAAGGGCATGGTGCACTCGGAAGAGAATCTGCGGGACTTCAACCGCACCGTGGTGCGGCTGGGGGAGGAGCTGGGCAAGCCGGTGTGCGCCACCGGCGACGTCCACTTCC
>CABVDR010000027.1 GCA_902497145.1 uncultured Oscillospiraceae bacterium | reverse complement strand
TTCCAGCACCAGCAGCTCAAAGAGATAGCCGTCATCATAGTGGGGCCTCCCCCACTCCTCGTCGTGGTAGCGGATATAGCGGGGGTTTTTCAAGTTGACCCACCTGCATCGCCTTCTCTCCATGGGCCCCTCCCTTACGGCGCGGTGCTGTTGTCGGGGACGAAGAAGCGGTCCGTCTCCACCCCCTCGTGGTCCAAAAGCCAGAGCTTCTTGTCGATTCCCCCGGCGTATCCGGTAAGGCTGCCGTCAGCCCCCACCACCCGGTGGCAGGGGATGAGGATAGAGATGGGGTTGTGGCCCACCGCGCCCCCGACCGCCTGGGCTGACATGCTGGCCCGGCCCAGTCGGGCAGCCACGGTCCGGGCCAGTGCGCCATAGGTGGTCACGCTCCCATAGGGGATGCGGCACAGCTCCTCCCAGACTGTCCTCCGAAATTCCCCGCCGCCGGGGTCCAGCTTCAGCTCACCGGAATCCGGCCGCTCCCCCGCAAAGTAGCGGGACAGCCAATCCCCGGCCTGGAGCAGCACGGGGTGGCCCTCCATGGGCTCCGCCGGCTCCTTCAGGGAACCCAAAAAGTATTTCTGTCCCTCCAGCCAGAGGCCGGCCAGTGCGTCCCCCCTGGCCGCCAGGAGCAGAGCCCCCAGAGGGGACTGATAGTGGGTGGTATAGACCATCGCTGCACCGCCTTTCCAAGTCTTCCATAGCGATCCCAGGGAGTTCCCCATGATCCGCCCGTTTTTTACAGGTCATCCTATTATACCACAGGATCACAAAAATGACGGCCATTTTCTGCCCTAGGCAGGATTTTTCTCTGCCTGTCCCCGGCAGGCGTCGCCTACGCCCGAAGCATTATCTTCTCCGCCGAGGCGGAGAGCGAGGCTATGGCCCAGCTGCCCAGTAAGGAAATTGCCGCGCTCGCGCGGGTCACTGCGCCGGTTGCCCCGCATATGAAGCAGGGATTTGAGGACATCCCGGTGAGAGAGAAATGGCCATCAACACCGCCAATATCATAGGAGCGCTTTACAGAGGGCTGCGTCCTGACCCGCCCCCTGTTCCCCAGCAGGTTCATCTGCTGTGAGCCGCTCCCGGACAAGGTGGACTGTGTGGTGTTCTGCTCCAAGAACCGCCGGCCCATCCTCCCCTGTCTCCCCCCGGCAGCGCTAAATTTGTCAGCTTTGTGTATAGATTTTGTTAAGAAATTATTGTAAAATACAACTGTTGATAGATACAACAATAAAAAGGGAGGCAGGGACCATGCAGGACCGGAGCGAGATTTTCCGCCGCATCAAGCAGCAGTATTTTCGAGAGCAGCTGGCGCCTCTGGGATTCCAGCCCATGGACGGCATGATACTCTACCTTCTGTGGGGCAGAAACTGCCTGCGTCAGGAGGACATCGCGGCCCAGACCGCCCTGGATAAGGGGGCAGTAGCCCGGAGTGTGGCCCGTCTGGAGGAGCGTGGCTTAGTGGAGCGCTGGGTGAGTGACCAGTGCCGGCGTGAGAAGCAGGTCTCCCTTACCCCGGCTGGGGAGGAGCGCGCTGGGGCCGTCCAGAAGATCCTGGAGAGCTGGAACGACATCTGCTGCCGGGGGTTCTCCTCCGAGGAACGGACACTGTATAACAGCTTTTTGTCCCGGATCATCGAAAATGTCATGCAATACAAAAGAGGAGAGGAAGGGGACGATGGTTAAAAATCTGACAGAGGGCAAGCCTCTCAACCTGCTGTTTTTCTTTGCCCTGCCTATGGTGGCGGGCAATCTGTTCCAGCAGCTGTACAACATGGTGGACACCGCTGTAGTGGGCAAGTTCGTGGGGGAGGACGCGGTGGCAGCGGTAGGCTCCTCCTTCCCCATCGTGTTTTTGTCGGTGGCGGTGGCCTCCGGGCTGTCTATGGGCTGTAACGTGGTGGTCTCCCAGCTGTTCGGGGCCAGGCGCATCCACGAGATGAAGACCACCATCTCCACCGCTATCATCTCCCTGAGCGTGCTGGGTCTCATCATCATGGCCCTGGGGACGGTGTTCGCCGGCCCTCTGCTCCAGCTGCTGGGCACCGACCCGGACATTATGGATGACTCCCGGCTGTACCTGCGGATCTACTTTGGAGGAGCGGTGTTCCTGTTTTTGTACAACACCCTCAACGGCATCTACAACGCCCAGGGGGACAGCAAAACGCCGCTGATCTTTCTCATGATCTCCAGCCTGACCAACATCGTGCTGGACCTGCTCTTCGTCATCCAGTTCAACATGGGGGTGGCGGGGGTGGCCTGGGCCACCCTGATCGCTCAGGGAATGTGTGCCATCGCCTCCCTGGTGGTGATGTTCCAGCGGATGAAGAAGCTGCCCTGTGAGCCGGAGCGGGCCAACATGAAGATCCCCCTGTTCCACATGACGGCGGTAAAGCGCATCGCCCAGATCGGCCTGCCCTCCATGCTCCAGCAGTCCCTGGTCTCCCTGTCCATGATGATGATGCAGGGACTGGTCAACTCCTTCGGCAAGGTGCTGGTCGCCGGCTACACCGCCGCCACCAAGATCGACACCCTGGCCATGCTGCCCAACATGAACTTCTCCAACGCCATGTCCAGCTACACCGCCCAGAACATCGGCGCGGGCAAGTACGACCGGGTAAAAGAGGGCCTGAAGGCCAGCCTGTTTATGGTGGTCACCTTCTCCCTGGCCATCACCATTATTATCTTCCTCTTTGGCAGCCAGCTGCTCTCCCTGTTCCTGGACCCGGGGGACACCTCCGGCGCCCTGGGCTATGGCCTGGCTTACATGCACACCGTGTCCCTGTTCTACATCCTCATGGGCCTGCTCTTTGTGCCCAACGGCATGCTGCGGGGCGCGGGGGACATGGGAGCCTTCACCTTCAGCTCCATGGCCAACCTCTTCTCCCGGGTGGCCATTGCCTACTGCCTGGCCTATCTCACCCCCCTGGGGGCCAACTCCATCTGGTGGTCCATCCCTGCCGGCTGGGCCATCGGCGCTACGGTATCCCTGCTGCGAGTCAAGAGCGGCAAGTGGATGCGCAGAGCGGTGGCCGACCGCTGATTTTTATAAAAATGCCCGCCGTCCCATGGGACGGCGGGCATTTTCTCCTATTCAGGGCAAAATCAGAGTGATATGGAAGGTGAGCGTTCCCGCTCCCGGCTGCTCCTGACGCAGTACGGAGTAATCCTCAACATCCGGCTGCGGCTGATAGCCGCTGCACGCTGTCACTTCCAAGGTCACGGTCATGCCGCCGGGGCCTTCCGCCTGGCTTTCCGCCCCAGCTCCCTGGAAGGGAATGTCCAGCAGACGATCGCAAGCCCCATAGGCCTGGCGCCGTCTCTCATCCACCTGGAGAGGATTTTTGCTCTCTCCGCTGGGGTCCGCCGCCATAATCAAATGGGCCAGGACCTCATTCATCACCCACTCCACCTGCATCGTGTTATCGTAGGGGTCTCCCTTAGGGGAGAAGTCCACCTGCAGTCCGGTGACTGTCCCGTCTGGAGCGGTCTCAAAGGTGACAGACGACCACTCTCCAAAGCTTTCATCCCGCAGCTCCACCCAGTCCCGGTTCTGATAGACGGCGGGCAGGGTCTTCCAGCTGCCGTCGGGGCTCAGCGCGCTGGCGTGGTTATCAAAGTAGGAAAACTGCCGCTCATAGAAGTTGTAGTTCTCCGCCACCTGAGCCGGGGTAAAGGGCGCATCGGGGTAGGGCGGCACGTAGCTATATAGCATGCTCACCCCGGACAGCGCCACAGCCGCTGCCACGCACCCTACCCAGGCCACCCAGCGCCCTCGCCGGACGGGCTGGGCCATGCAGCGGTTCTCCTCCTCCCAGGGGAGCGGTTTTCCGTCGGTACAGTCCACATAGCACGTCCAGTTTCGCAGCTCCTGGTAGACGGGGATGCACAGCCCCTCGCCCCGCCACAGCACCCAGAGCGTACGCTCCACCCCCTGATCCCAGGCCAGTTTCCGGCCGTCCAGCCGGCGCACCTGCAGCCCCAGCAGCCACTTGCCCGGGGTGTATCCCCAGGTGCACAGCAGAATGGGCTCCACCAAAAGCAGCAGCAGCCACCCCATCCCCATACCGACCGCCGACTGGAGCTGATCCCGGAATTGGACCGGCGGCAAATACCAGTGCAGCACCTGAAATTGCAGGATATGCCACACCGCCATCATCAGCAGTATATCCAGATTTCTGGCCCACAGCCGCCGCCAGGGGTGGGGGCCCCGCAGGCCGTCCTCCTGGGCCGGGTCCACCTTCCGGGTGGGGGGCAGCTGGGTCTGGGACAGCTCCTCCAGCCAGGGCTCCGGCTCCAGGGCTTCGTAGGAGGTCTGGGCCGCGCTCAGTTCCCGGCACACCTGGGCATACCGCTCCAGGTCCTTCTGGTCCCCCTCCAGCACCGAGGCCTGGTTCTCCATGGCCTGGGCCAGAGAGAGGCTGCCCTCCTTCAGGGCCCGGATGGTCTCCAGGTCCAGGCTCAGCTGCCGCAGCAGCTTCACCTTCTCCAGGGTCCGGGCATCTTGCTCTGAGTAGTCCCGGTAGTTATTTGCCTTCCGCTCCGGGGTGATAAGCCCCTCCTGCTCATAAAAGCGGATGGCCGTGCGGGGCAGCCCGCTGCGCTCCTCCAGTTCCTTGATGGTCATGCCGCCACCTCCTTCTGTCTGGAGCATAAGCTATCCACCAGGTATACAGTCAAGCAGAACTTCCGCTGCTCCAGCTGTTTTCCCCATTTTTGGCTCCCACGGTGGAAAACTTTGAGAAAATGCCGCTCCCCCGCTGCAATTTGTGACAGCGGGGGAGTTTGGTCGTTCTCAATTTTCCTCAGGCCAGTGCCTGATGTAAAAAGGTGACCAGTTGGGCCCGGGTGCAGGTGGCCTCCGGGGCAAAGCCCTCCACCGTGGCGCTGGCTGTGATCCCCTTCTCCCACGCCCAGGCCACGGCACTCTGGTACTGCGCCCGCCACTGGAGGTACTCCTCCAAACACACCCCCTGCTCCCGGATGGCCTGGGCGGCCTCCACCCCCACATACCGGTAGTGCCAGGGCTCGTAGATGATGCCGGTCTGCTCCGATTTGTCCTCCGGGTAGCGCAGGATGAAGCCGTACTCCCAGCAGTGCTCCATCAGCCACTTCTGGGTGGGGCGGGAGGCCTGGGCCTCGTTCAGCTTGGGGTAGTGGATGTCGATAATGTCGGCGGCCAGGCCCAGCTGGTGCTCGCTGGTACCGGGAACGGCGGTGGATCTGGCCGCCGTCCGCTCCGCGTCGGCCCGGGACATCCCCCGGCCCATCCACTTATCCACCGCCTGGGAAAACAGCCGCTCCTGGGTCTGCTGGGTGCGGTAGCCGGAACACACCAGCGGGGAGTATCCCGCCGCCCAGCAGTCGGCCAGCATCTGGTTGAGAGCGTCCGCGCACCGGGCATCCACGGAGTACTGGCACCCCTCAACCGGGGCCAGCTCCACCGCAAAGTCCTGGGGAACGGCGTTCCAGGCGTTGACCAGACGCAGGTTCCAGTCCCCTCCGGCCTGGCTCTGGGCCGCCGGCTGGCCCGCCAGCTTCCACAGCATGGTGACAATGGCCCCCCGGCTGCAGGGCTGCTCCCCATAAAATTCTGCGCCGGAGACCAGCCCCGCCTCATAGGCCCACACCGCCGCCTTCTCATAGTATGTACCGGCGGACACATCGGAGAAGGGATTGGCCCCCACCGGCTCCGGCGAGCCCACGCCCCGCCACAGCATGGTCACCACCTGGGCGTTGGTACACAGGGCATCCGGTTCAAACAGCCGCTCCCCGGTGCCGCTGACCATGCCCCGGCCCACCGCCCAGTAGGCCGCCCCGGCATAGTAGGCGTCCTCCGGCACATCAAAAAAGTTCTGGATGGACGACATCGCCTGTTCCTGCTGGCCGGGGTCTACGGTCCCCTCCGGCTGGGCCGCCCACGCCCCCTCCACCAGCAGGCTGGCCAGCATCACGCCGCACAGCACCCCTGCAATTCCTCTTCTCACGCTCTGACTCTCCTCTCCCTAGGGATAGAACAGCGCCCCCGTCCTGATTGGGCGGGGGCACTGCAAACATCATTTGTTTTACTCGGCGGAAATCATATAGTAGTACACGGGCTGTCCGCCGGGCAGCAGGCTCACCTCGGCGTTGGGGCAGGCGGCGGTGATGAGGTCGGCCGCCTTCTGGGCCTGCTCCTCGTTCACGTCCTCCCCGTAGAACACGGAGATAAACTCCGCATTCTGCATGTCCTCCGACTGGGCCAGCTTGCTGAGCAGGGCGTCCAGATCCCGGTCGGTGCCGAAGAGCTGGTGCTCCAGCAGAGCCAGGTAGTCCCCCTGCTGGATGGCAAAGCCACCGAAGTCGGAGTCCCGGGCGGCGTAGGTGATCTCGGCGGTGCGCACCCGGCCGAAGGCCTCGGTCATGGCCTCGGTCATGGCGTCCTCGTCCATGTCCGGATCCACCGCCAGCATGGCGGCGATGCCCTGGGGCACCGTCTTGGTGGGCAGGACCACCACCTTCTTGTCCTCACACAGCCGCTGGCACTGCTGGGCGGCCATGATGATGTTCTTGTTGTTGGGCAGCACAAAGACGATCTCGGCGGGGGTCTTGTCGATCTCCCGCAGGATGTCCTCGGTGGAGGGGTTCATGGTCTGGCCGCCGGAAATGACGCCGTCCACGCCCAGATCCTTGAACACGGACTCCAGACCGGCGCCGGCGCACACAGCCACATAGCCGTACCTCTTTTCGGGCGCGGCCTTCACCGGCTCCTTGTCGCACTCCGCCTCCAGCTCGGCCTCCACGGCCTCCAGATCGTCGGTGCTCTGGACATGCTTGCCCGCGGCCAGGTCATCGGCCTGGGTGCGCATGTTCTCGATCTTGGCCAGCTCCAGGGTGCCGTACTTCTGGGCTTCGGTGAGGGCCTCGCCGGGGATGTTGGTATGGACATGGACCTTAAACGCATCGTCGTCCTCGCCGATCACCAGGCTGTCGCCGATGCTGTTGAGGTACTTGCGGAAGGGGTCCAGATTCACGTTCTCGGTGTGCTTGCGCACGATAAACACGGTGTCAAAGGCAAAGGTGATGTCCTCGGCGGCCATGGCCACAAAGTCGGCCTTCTCCGCGGGGGCGTTCTCCTCCTGCTCCGACTCGGGCATGGGCACGCCCCGGATCTCATCCAGCATACCCTGCAGGATCACCAGGAATCCCTTGCCGCCGGCGTCTACCACCCCGGCCTTTTTCAGCACCGGGTTCTGGTTAATGGTGTTGTCCAGGGCGGCCTGGCCCTCCTCGATGGCGGCCTGCAGCACGCTCTCCAGGCAGTTGTCCTCCCGGGCGGCTCCGGCGGCACGGGCGGCCGCCATGCGGGACACGGTGAGGATGGTGCCCTCGGCGGGCTTCATCACGGCCTTGTAGGCAGCGGCCACGCCGAAATCCAGAGCGATGGCCAGATCCCGGCCGTCAATGGTCTCGCACTCCTTGATAGCCTTGGCAAAGCCCCGGAACAGCAGGGACAAAATAACGCCCGAGTTGCCCCGGGCCCCCCGCAGCAGGGCAGAGGCGGCAGCCTTAGCCGCCAGGCCCACGGTGGGGTACTGGTTCTTCTTCAGCTCGATGGCGGCGGCGCCGATGGTCAGGCTCATGTTGGTGCCGGTGTCGCCGTCGGGCACGGGGAATACGTTCAGGTCGTTGATCTGCTGCTTTTCAGCGTTAATAGAGGCGGCCGCGTGGATGACCATCTGCTGAAAGGCCGCCGCGTCAATGGTTTGTGTCATATCGGCAAAATTCCTTTCTACAGACTGTCCTTAAAAGCGCATGGAGTCCACACAGACATCCACCGACTTCACTTCCACGCCGGTGGTCTTGCTGACCACATAGCGCACTTCGCTCATAATGGAGCGGCACACGGCCACCAGGTTCACGCCGTTTTCCACGATGATATGCAGTTCGATGGAGACGGTGCCGTCCTCATTATAATATACCTTCACGCCCTTGGCCATGGATTCCCGCTTGAGCAGGTGTACCAGGCCGTCGGTCTTGGAGCGCACCGCCATGCCTTTTACGCCGTAGCAGTTGGTGGCGGCGCTGCCGGTGACAGCGGTGAACACCTCGCTGCTGATGCGGATCTCGCCCAGATCGTTTTGCAGTTTCATAGGTTGGATACCTTCCTTTCGCTGAGGATAGGATTTTACACTGATATAGTCTATATTGTAGTCTATTTTCCCTGGAATTACAAGTAGAATTTGCTGGGGCGGCCCATCTGGCGGCCCCTCCCTGTTCCGACGTGATTTTTCCAATATATGGAATATAATGGCTCTCACACACGGCCCGGCGTCCGGGCCTTTTTGCAAAGGAGGAAGGGCTATGGCGGCCAGGGAATCGGTGAAAACCAAACTGAACAGACTGCGCTGGCACTCCAAACAGGGGGAGCCGGTGTCGGTCAACGCCTCGGCGCTGCTGCGCTGGAGTGAGGCAGGCATCCACTTTCTGCTTGCCTCGGTATTGACGGGGGCGGCGGTGTTTGAGGAATACGCCCCCTTTGGGGTGGCGCTGGTGGGAGCGGCGGGCTCCGGCACCTGCGGGGCCGCCGCCCTGCTGGGGGCCTTCGGGGGCTACCTCATCCAGCTGGGCTTTGCCGACGGGCTGCGCTACGCCTCGGCGGCCATTCTCACCTTTGCGGTGAGCTTCGCCTTCTATGATGTACAAGCCCTGCGCCGCCCCTGGGCCATGCCCCTTCTGGCCGCACTGCTCAACGGATGCACCGGGTTTGTCTACCTGTCCCAGGAGGGCTGGCGCACGGTGGACGTCATCTACTTTGCCACGGAATTTATTTTGTGCGCCGCGGCAGGCTGGTGCTACCGGCAGCTTCTGGCCCCTATGCGTTCAGGCCGGACCGACACCCTGTCCTCCCCCGCCCGCACCGCCAGCCTGCTGGTGCTCTTCTGCACCATCCTGCTGGCCCTGGCCCCGGTGGGTCTCTACCGGGATATCTCCCTGGGCCGGTGCCTGGCCGTGACGGCGGTGCTGTCGGTGGCCTGGCAAGGGGGCTGCGCCGCCGGGACGGTGCTGGGCATCTCGGCTGGCCTGGCCCTGGACCTGGCCGCCAACGGGGTACCCATGTACGCCATGGCCCTGGGGCTGGCCGGACTGGCGGCAGGGATCTTTCACGGCGGGCGGCGTCTGCGCTCCGCCCTGGCCTATGTTTTGGTCAATGGCGCTTCGGTGCTGTGGACCTGGGATAAGGGGCTGCCTCTCTCCATTTTATACGAGGCGTTTTTAGGCTCGGTGGTCTTTCTCCTGCTGCCCCAGGCGCCGCTGAAAAAACTGGGCCGGTGGCTCACTCCTGCCGCCCCCGCCGATCCCGATCAGGCCGCCCAGCAGCGCACCCGCCGCCGTTTGGAGGACACCGCCCATGCCTTCCGCACGCTGTACGAGACCATGCGCTCCTCCTTCCGGCCGCCCTGCAACGACAACGACGTGGCCACCGTCTTTGACCGGGCAGCCTGTCAGGTGTGCCGCACCTGCTCCCTGCGCAGTCAGTGCTGGGAGCGGGGCTACGTGACCACCTTCAACGCCCTCAACGACGCCACCGCCGCCATGCTGGAGCGGGGACAGGGGGAGCCGGGGGACTTCCCCGCCCACTTTGCCAGCCGCTGCATTCACTTTCCGGAGTTTTTGGCGGCGGTAAACCGGGAGCTCACCGCCCTTCTCTACCGCCGCCAGTATAACAGCCGCATTCAAGAGAGCCGCTGGGCGGTGTGCCGCCAGTACGCTCAGCTCTCCAACGTGCTGGAGCAGGCCGCCGCCCAGCTGGGAGAGGAGCTCATGGCCGACCCGGTGACCCAGCGCAAGCTCCAGGGCCGCTTGGCCCTGCTGGACGACCAGAGTCAGGGCAGCGCCTTCCGGGATGGGCGAGGACTGCTGCGCCTGGAGGTGGTGGGTCCCGCCGCCGCTCAGCTGGCCCAGCCCCAGCACCTGGGTTCCCTCATTCAGCTGCTTGGGATCCCCCTCCGGGTGGAGGAGCAGGAGGAGGAGCGTCTGCTCCTCATTCAGCAGGAGCCTCTCATGGCGGTGGCCGGGGTGGCCGCCCGGAAGAAGGACGGGGAGACCGTCAGCGGCGACGGCGGAACCTACTTTAAACGGGAGGACGGCACCCTCTATGTCCTGCTGTGTGACGGCATGGGCAGCGGCCTGGCCGCCAACCGGGAGAGCAGCCTGGCCCTGCGCCTGCTGGAGCAGTTTTTGCAGGCGGGCGTGGACACCGAACACGCCCTGAGCACCTTAAACTCGGCCTTAGCCCTCCGCGGGGAGGAGACAGGCGGGTTTACCACGGTGGATCTGCTCCAGGTCGACCTGTTTACCGGGGATGGGGTCATTTTCAAGCTGGGAGCCGCCCCCACCTATGTGAAGAAGGGGGACTCGGTGCGGCGCATCACCGCCGCCTCCCTCCCGGCCGGTCTGGAGCAAGGCAGCGCCGCCGTTCCCGACCGCACCCCCATCCACCTCTCCCCCGGGGACAGTGTGCTGATGATCAGCGACGGGGTGGCCAGTCCCCAGGACGACCAGTGGCTGCGGGATCGGTTCCTGCAATTTCAGGGCGACAGCCCCAAAGAGCTGGCTCGGGACCTCATCGCCAACAGCCCCCAGCAGGCCACCGACGACCGCACCGCCATGGTGGTCCGCATCACCTCCCGCTCCTCCTTTTCTTGAAAGAAAAGGAGGCAAAAGAACTTTTTGCGAAACTTCGTTTCGCCTCTGCGCCCGTAAGCCAGATTCCCGTGGGAACGACACATCCGTCGCTCCCACCTTTTTGTTCCTTCTTTTCTTGAAAGAAAAGGAGGAACAAGAACTTTTTGCGAAACTTCGTTTCGCCTCCGCGCCCGTAAGTCAGATTTCTGTGGGAACGACACATCCGTCGCTCCCACTTTTTTGTTCTCCATGTGCCAGACTTGGAAGGGCCTGTTAAGAATTTTTTCCGTCATAAATATGGCAAATAAAGGGAATTTCATGCATTTTTACTCCGGTAGTGTGAGTACAAAGTGAAAAGAGCCAAAAAAGTTTATGTTAATATGTCGTTAATCTTGCAGAATGCTCCTTTACAACCGGGGAAACAAAGCGTTAAAATGACCGCCTGTGAAGGAAGTGAATTGAGTATGAACCTGCAACAAACGATTGCTGTGGGCGTATTTCTGTTGGTGATGGCCGCGATCATCTCAGAAAAAGTGCACCGCAGCGTAGCTGCTCTGGCAGGGGCGGTGGTCCTGCTGCTGGCCCACGTGCTCACCATCGACACGGCGGCGGACTATGTGGACCTGAACACCATTGGTGTGCTGGTCGGCATGATGCTGTTTGTGTCTGTGGTAAAGAGTTCTGGCCTGTTTGAGTACATCGCCATCCGGTCGGCCAAGCTGACCCGGGGGCAGCCCATGGCCATCCTGGCGGTGTTCGCCGTGATTACCGCGGTGCTCTCCGCCTTTTTGGACAACGTGACCACGGTCCTGCTGATTGGTCCTATGACCATTGCAATCACCCAGATTCTGGATGTCAATCCGGTGCCGTTTCTGCTCTCCCAGATTATGGCCTCCAACATCGGCGGTACCGCCACCCTCATCGGTGACCCGCCCAACATCATGATCGGCAGCGCAGCCGGTCTGGGCTTTACCGACTTTATTCTCAACACCGGTCCCGTGGTTCTAATTATCCTGGCGGTGGTGGTGGGGATCTTCATCCTCATGTACCGGGGCAATCTCCATGTGGAAAGTGAGAACATGGAGAAAGTGATGGATCTGGATGAAAAACTGGCCATAAAAGATGTGTCACTGCTGCGGAAAAGTGTTATAATGATTGTGCTGGTGGTAATCGGCTTTGTGTTTCACGATCAGTTGGGCATCGAGTCGGCCACTGTGGCCCTCACGGCGGCGGGCGTGATGCTGCTCATCGGCGGCCAGGACGCTGAGGATGTGATTCTGGGCGTGGAGTGGTCCACCATTTTGTTCTTCATCGGCCTGTTTGTGGTGGTGGGCGGCCTCAACAGCACCGGAGTCATTGCCATGCTGGCCAACGGCATGCTGAATCTGGTGGGCGACAACGAGATGCTGGCCATTGTGCTGATTCTGTGGGCCTCCGCCCTCATTTCCGCCTTCCTGGACAACATCCCCTTTGTAGCCACCCTCATCCCTATGATCCAGACCATGCAGCAGGGCGGCATGGATGTTCTGCCTCTGTGGTGGGCTCTGTCCCTGGGCGCCTGCCTGGGCGGCAACGGCAGTCTCATTGGCGCCAGCGCCAACGTGGTTCTGGCCGGGGTCAGCGCGAAAAACGGCTACCCCATCACCTTTATGAGCTACCTGCGCAAGGGCTTCCCCCTCATGCTGCTGTCCATCGTCATTTGTACCGTCTATCTGTTGATCCGGTTCGCGTAACAGAAAGCGAGGAAAGGTTATGAACAAAAATACCGTGATTGGTGACATCGTAGACCTGAAGCTGGGCCAGATGGGCGCCACTCAGATCACCAAGCTGCGCAGCCATATGTACATTGTGGACTTTACGCTGGACAATGGGATGAAGATCTCCTATGTCTTCAACATCACCAAGCACGACAAGTATTTCCTCCAGCGCATGCGCCCCTACGCCATGGTACAGGGCAAGTACGCCGACACCAAGGAGATCACCAAGTTCATCAAGGAGGACCTGCGCCGCTTCCGCACCGCCGAGCACAGCACCAACTTTGAGGAATTTGTAGACGTCTCCCGCAAGGGCGTGCAGCTGTCTCAGGAGCTGGAGAATCTGTTCCTCAACTACAATGTGGACAAGGCCACCCTGGACGAGATGCAGGGCACCCTCAACCGCATGATGCTGCACCTGGAGCAGCTGAAAAACCAGCTCTCCCCCGTAGAGCTCCCTCCCTGTCAGAAAAAGAGTAAGTGAGCGCTCTCCCCATCTGTGGATCAATCCATGATTGTTGCCGGACTGTCTGTGTGAGACAGTCCGGTTTTTTTACAGGAATTTGGATCAGGAGGAACTTTTTTCAGAAATTCTGCCCCCATTCCTGACAAAAGGTTTCGCCTTATGCTATAATGGCAGGGAAAAGAGCGAAGCAATCCCCCGAAACACCCGAGATTGGCGGCTTCCGCCGCCCCATGAGAAGGAATGAGGCGAATCTATGACCAATCAGGAACTGAATACCCATCAGATCAAAGTGATCGGCCACTGTAACCCGGACACCGATTCCATCTGCTCCGCCATTGCGTACAGCCGGCTGAAAAATATGATCGACCCCGACCACCCCTGCAAGCCCTGCCGGGCCGGACTTCTGAACCGGGAGACCGAGTTTGTCCTGGACTACTTCGGCGTCCCCGCCCCCCAGCTCTACACCGACGTGCGCTCCCAGATCCGGGATGTGGACATCCGCCGCATGGCCGGGGTGGACGGCGAGATGAGCCTGCGCAATGCGTGGGTCACCATGCGGGACCAGGAGATCGACACCCTGTGTATTGTGGACGAGGAACAGAATCTCAAGGGCGTCATTACCGTTAAGGACGTGGCCACCGCCAACATGGACGTGCTGGACACCTACATCTTAGCCGAGTCCAAGACCAGCTATAAAAACGTGATCGACGCCCTGGGCGCCACCGTGGTGGTGGGCGATGTGGAGGGCAAGCAGGTAGAGGGCCGCATCATCATCGGCTCGGGCAGCCCCGAGCAGATGGAGCGGGCCATTTCCAAGGGCGACATTGTCATTGTGGGCAACCGGATCGAAAGCCAGCTCACCGCCCTGGAGATGGACGCGGGCTGCCTGGTGGTGTGTATGGACAGCAAGATCTCCCGCACCATCTGTATGCTGGCCGAGGAGAAGGGCTGTATCATTCTCAGCACCTCCAGCGGCACCTACATCGCCGGTCTGATGATCCGTCAGGCCGCCCCCATCCGCCACTACATGGTGCAGAAAAACCTGCTCTACTTCAATCTGAACACCTCCGTGGAGGCTGCCACCAAGCGCATGGCCTCGGTGCGCTTCCGCTACTTTCCCATTCTGGATGATGACGGGAAGTATGTGGGTGTAGTCTCCCGCCGGAACATGATGAACCTTCGAAAAAAGCAGCTCATTCTGGTGGACCACAACGAGAAGAGCCAGGCGGTGGACGGCATTGACCAGGCCGAGGTGCTGGAGATCATTGACCACCACCGCATCGGCTCTATGGAGACCGAGGGGCCGGTGTACTTCCGCAACGTCCCCGTGGGCTGTACCTGCACCATTGTCTATCAGATGTATCTGGAAAATGGAGCGGAGATCGACCGCACCACCGCCGGGCTCATGCTCTCGGCCATCCTCTCCGACACCCTCATGTTCCGCAGCCCCACCTGCACCCCCACCGACGAGCGGGCGGCCCGGGCTCTGGCGGAGATTGCGGGAGTGGATTTGGAGAAGTACGCCGACTCTATGTTTGAGGCCGGGGGCGATGTCAGCGGCAAGACCGCCGAGGAGATCTTCCGCACCGACTACAAGATCTTCACCAGCGGCGATGTGCGCTTCGGCGTAGGCCAGGGCAGCTATATGAGCGACAAGAACCGTCTGGCCAGCGAGGCCCTGCTGGCCCCCTATCTGCCCATTGCTCTGGAGAAGCAAGGGCTGGACTTCATTTTCTACATGTTCACTGATGTGCGCTCTGCCAGCACCGACCTGCTTATGGCGGGCAAGGGCGCTGAGCGGCTGGTGGAGTATGCTTTTGATGTGGAGGTCAGGGACGGCATGGCCGTGCTGCCCCAGGTGGTCAGCCGGAAAAAGCAGATGGTCCCCGCCCTCATCAGTGCGGTCAAGCAGGCCCAGGAGGCCGCTGCCCGGTGACGCGATTTCCCTGATTTCACCGATTGGATCAAAATATTCCCCGGCGCGAGCCGGGGAATGTTTCTTGTTAATATAGTCAATATATGGTATAATTAGTGTGATTTTAACAGGCCATCTTTTCATTCCTGACCGCTCTTCTGGAAAGGAGGTCACCATGAAAGTCAAACGTCTGCTCTGCGCCGCACTTGTTTTGGTTCTTGTTCTGGTGGTGGGCTATCAGGTGGTTGTTCGTTTGATGATCGGCTATAAGATAGAACACAGCCGTTTTTTAAACTGGTGCCAGACCCTGTCCGTTTCTGATCTTGAGTTTGCCACCTTCTCCGATCCATGGCAGCAGGAGATGTTTCCTTTTCCCGAAAACTATATCCTGTCCCAGGATGAGGAAGCCCGGCTTGTCGGCATACTGAACCAGATGGACACAGACAACCTGAGCATTGAGGATACGATCTTTCGAACAAGCCCTGTCTTTACGGTGTGCGTTGCTACCAAAGAAGGGAAGTTTTTGTTCCAGCGTCAATCAGAAGCGGAGGACATTCTTTATTGTACTCAGCCCTCAGAGGAATATGATGATTATTCAGTTGGACAATATAATAAACTGATTGTAACTTGCCCGGAATTAGTGGATTTTGTTTTGGAGGCCGCAGCCCAATCAGCTGCGTCCGCCGCCTGATCCCCTAAACTCTAAATACCATTTGGATTTTTTCATCTGTACATAACAAACCGGAGAGGACGTAGTCCTCTCCGGTTTCTTTTCGTATGGTCAGGCCATCAGATTGCGCAGCACACCCCAGGCCAGAAAGTAGACCACCAGGCCCCAGATGAGCCGCTCCTCTCCCCGGCTGGGCATCCTCCGCCCGGTGCGCACATAGACCCACATCAGGCGCACCGCCAGCAGAATCAGCATCGGCAGAGCCAGCAGCAGGGCCGCGTTGGCCCGCCAGGCCCCCGCCAGATCCAGGCGCAGCAGGGCCAGGCACATCCGGGTCACCCCGCACCCCGGGCACAGCAGGCCGGTGAGCCGCCAGAAGGGGCAGTACAGTCCACGGCCAAGGACCGCAATGAGCCCTGCGTAAGCCGCCCCCGCTCCCACCAGTACCGCACACCGCAAAAGCAGGGCGTTCAGCCGCTGTCTCACAGAGGATTGACCGGGGTGTAGTGGTTCAGTTCACTTTGAATGATGGCGCAGGTGACGATGGCAAGGCCAAAGATGTTCAGCACCAGGAAGAGGATGGGGAAAGAGCCGGTGGGCACATTGTTGCGCATCCGGGCCCGGTCCAGCTTGTCGCCCATCTTGTAGCCCCAGTAGATGCCGTAGATGCCGCAGGTAATGATGGAGAGCAGCACCGCCATGACACCGGAGGTGTCATTTTCCTGGGTCACCTCGTTCACCTCATCGGTAAGACAGACGAACCAATAGAGTCCATAAATACCACAAGTAATGATAGACAAAATAATACAAAGCGGAATACTGCGGGGTCGGACCATAGGAGCCCCCTCCTTTTCAGATTCATTTCAGGTTGGTGGCTCCATCATACAATATTTCCTCCCAAAGGGCAAGACAAAAAAGGGCCGCGCTAAGCGGCCCTTTTGGGGAGGAATCAGAGACGGGAGAGACCGTAGCTGTTGGACAGAGCGTCGATCTTACGGCCCTGGGCGCACATGGCACAGTCCTTGGGAGAATAGGTGGCGTAGCCGGGGATGTCCTCGGGGGTAAAGAGGCTGTAAATGGGGATGTCATCAACCTCAGCCATGGTACTGAACACCGAGGCGATGCCCTGCACCTTGCCGCCGTAATACTGCACGCACTCCACCGCCCGGCGGATGCTCTTTCCGGAGTTGACGGTGGAGATGAGGATCAGCACATCCTTACCGGTCACCATGGGGGCGATGTTGTCCCGGAAGATCAGCTGACCGTTGGAGTCATACTCCGGGGTAATGACGTTGATATTCTTGGCGCTGTTAACGGCAAAGCGGTCGTTTTTGGTCAGGTGGCGGGCCAGGAAAGCGCCCAGCACCTCGCTGCCGTCCAGACAGACAATGGTGTCCACACCCTTCTCGTAGGTGTAGCGCTGGGCCAGGGTCATGGCGGCTTCCCGGGCCATGGTATGCTCATGCTTCATGCGAGTGATGTCAATATAGTGGGTATTGTGGGAGTGACGGGTGGCAAAGTGGCCTTGAATGACGGATACCTCCAGCTTGGGGTTCAGTTTAGACCGGATATTCATTGTGTCGCCTCCAATTCATCAAAGTCGCCAAAAGCTGTGTGTATATTATACTCTCTCTTGTGCGAAAAAGCAATACGCAATCGGTGTTTCCTCCCCTTGAAGGGCGGGCTTGGGGGTTGTAAAACCAGGGGAAACGCGGTATAATTGCACATTATAATACCGTTTCGCCCCTTTGGGGCGGACGATGGAGAAATGGAGAGAACAACTATGGAACGCACCACCATTGCCGCCATCTTTGCGGATCAGGAGGCGCTGGGCGGCCAGACGGTCACCGTCTGCGGCTGGGCCCGCACCATCCGGGATATGAAGACCTTCGGCTTTATCGAGCTCAACGACGGCTCCTGCTTCAAGAATCTTCAGATCGTCATGGACGCCAATGTGCTGGACAACTATAAGGAGATCGCCGGCCAGAACGTAGGCGCCGCCCTGATCGTTACCGGTACCGTGGTGCTCACCCCCGGCGCCAAGCAGCCCCTGGAGGTAAAGGCCGACACCATCGCCGTGGAGGGCCCCTCCGCCCCCGACTATCCCCTGCAAAAGAAGCGCCACAGCGTGGAGTTCCTGCGCACCATCCAGCACCTGCGCCCCCGGACCAACCTGTTTTCCGCGGCCTTCCGGGTGCGCTCCGCTACCGCCCACGCCATCCACTGCTTCTTCCAGGACCAGGGCTTTGTCTACGTCCACACCCCCATTATCACCGCCAGCGACTGCGAGGGCGCCGGTGAGATGTTCCAGGTGACCACGCTGGACCTGGAGAACGTGCCCAAGAACGAGGACGGCACTGTGGACTATTCCAAGGACTTTTTCGGCAAGCGGGCCAACCTCACCGTGTCCGGCCAGCTCAACTGCGAGAACTTCGCCATGGCCTTCGGCAACGTGTACACCTTCGGCCCCACCTTCCGTGCCGAGAAGTCCAACACTCAGCGCCACGCCGCTGAGTTCTGGATGATCGAGCCCGAGATGGCCTTCGCCGACCTGGGCGACTACATGGACAACGCCGAGGCCATGATCAAGTATGTCATCCGCTATGTGCTGGACAAGTGCCCCGATGAGATCAACTTCTTCAACTCCTTCGTGGACAAGGGCCTGAAGGAGCGTCTGGAGCATGTGGCCTCCTCTGACTTTGCCCGGGTGAGCTACACCGATGCGGTAAAGATTCTGGAGGAGAACAACGACAAGTTTGATTTCAAGGTCTACTGGGGCTGCGACCTGCAGACTGAGCACGAGCGCTACCTCACCGAGCAGGTGTACAAGCGCCCCGTGTTCGTCACCGACTACCCCAAGGAGATCAAGGCCTTCTATATGCGCCAAAACGACGACGGCAAGACGGTGGCCGCCGCCGACTGTCTGGTACCTGGCATCGGCGAGCTCATCGGCGGTTCCCAGCGTGAGGAGCGCCTGGAGCTGCTGGAGAGCCGCATCCAGGAGCTGGGCATGGACCCCAAGGACTACTGGTGGTACTGCGATCTGCGGCGCTACGGCTCCTGCCGCCACGCCGGCTACGGCCTGGGCTTCGAGCGGATGGTCATGTACCTCACCGGCGTGAACAACATTCGCGACGTGGAGCTGCATCCCAGAACGTGGGGCAACGCGGAGTTCTAAAATTAGGTGCAAAAATTCCCGATGCGATATCGCATCGGGAATTTTTTATCCGTTTGACCAATCAGTCATCCCATCTCTTCGGGCAGATTTTGCCGGGCCGAATCTGCATTCCGCTGGGCCAAAGCGATTCCCTCCATGTATCGGTTCAGCATCTCTTCCGCATTTCTGACGTGTTCCGCAGGCAATCTGCTCAGCCGGGTCACCACACTGGTGGCATCTGACTGCTCGCCCTCTCCTAATAGAATATAGTCACAGGAAATAAGCAAAATTCTACTAAGATGGGTCAAAATGGGTACAGAAAGGCCAACAACGCCACGCTCAACCCCTGATATATATTGGGGGGATACATCAATCATTTCAGCTAGCCGTTCCTGGGTAAAACCCGCCGCTTCTCGTGCCTGTTTGATGCGAAGGCCAATTTCCTTGTTTTGTGTCTTCTTGTTGCCCATCAAACTCACCTCATACTTGTAGTTTAAGTAAGTCTCATGGTGTAATACAGATATTTATAATTTAGTTTATCTCATATTATTAATTTACTTCTCTCTGGACAAACGAATACAAAGTGCTATAATCAGGGATAGCAGTCGCTCTATCTCGACCGCAAAATCAATAGGAAAGCGAGAGAAATAACATGGCAAAATGGACTTTAGCAGAAAATGAGAAGGTGCTTGGAGAGGCAAGCGCATCCTATGTAACAAAGCGTATGGGCATTCTCCCCAATCCCCATCCCGGTAAGCTGCACATCACAAATCAGCGGGTCATTCATGATGATATGCTGACCATCTACTTTGAACTTCCCCTGTCTGCGATTGATTCCTTTTCCATGGGGGCAGGAAAAATTACACTGACTGCCACAGACGGAAAGACCTATCTTATTACCGGTATGTTTAATAAAAAGTTGGCTGCGGCCCTGGAAGAAGCCGGACTCAAAAAGGCCTGAACCAAAAAGTAGATGCTATATGGGCCGATATCATCATAAAGAAGTATCCACAAACCTTGAACTAAAGGTTACTCCAAGGGCCAGTTCTTTGGGCAGACGCCTGGGAGAGGCTAAAACCGATTGGGGCCGATTGGGCCTTTCCATGCTGATCCGGGTGGCCACCATCGCATTAGCCTCTTTTGTAATCTGGCGCCAGGGCGGAATGGATTCTGTGTTTGTCATGACAGCGGTGGCTATCATTTATGCCATTATCATTTTATTCCCTCTGCCTCATTGCAGAGATTCCATGGAATTTTATGAAAACGGCATTACATATAAGGGAAAGCCTTATTTATTTCAGTCCACACACGCCACCTTTACCACAAGCAGCGGCACCGGATATTTTCTGTCTGCTACTTACTTATATTTTCGAGGCATACCCAAGGGAATCAATGTGAGCTATATCAAAAATGCTCAAGAGGATTTCATGCGTTTTTATGTTAACACATCCCGTTAAAATATGATCCCCCGCATCTTTTGATCCGACCATCTTCTTTGGGTACATTACAACCAAAAACCATAACAAAAATCCGCTACAAACCGAAAACCGGTTTCTAGCGGATTTTTTGGCGCGCCAGAAGGGAATCGAACCCCCAGCCTCACCCTTAGGAGGGGTGCGCTCTATCCGATTGAGCTACTAGCGCATCTTGATTTGGCTTACAGCCCCTTTATTTTAGCCTACCGCCGGGAAACTGTCAACGAAAAACCGCTTCCCCGCTCCGATTATCCCGTCCCGGCGGCCACCCGTCCCAAATCGGTAGACGGCGGAAGGGCGCTGGGCTATACTAAAGGCAACAAGGGAGGCGATGGGATGCAGGTAGAAGTGAAGCTGGACCCGGAGCGCAAGGAAATCGGTATCGTGATTCTGGCCCCCGCTCCCTCGCCGGAGGTGGAGGAGCTGGTGCGGCGGCTGGAGGCCGAACAGCTCTCCCCCCTGCGGGGCTGGCAGGAGGACACCTTGACCCTGCTGCCTCAAAGCCTGGTGGTACGCTGCTACGCCCAGGACAAGCGGGTATACGCCGCCGTGGACGGCGGGGCGGTCTATCTGCTTCAAGAGCGCCTCTACGAGCTGGAGGAACAGCTGGACCGGCACAGATTTGTGCGTATCTCCAACGGAGAGATTATCAATCTGGACAAGGTGACGGCGGTGGACCTGTCCCTTACCGGCACCATCCGCATGACCCTGGGAGAGGCGGGATACGCCTATGTGTCCCGGCGATACGTGAAGAAGATCAAAGAGACCTTGAAGCTGGAAAGGAGGCGGTCACGATGAAGAAAGAGACCCGGGATTGGCTGGTACGCACCCTTCTGGGCGGACTGCTGGGGCTGCTGGCCGGAATTATCTGGATGCCCTATGTGATCGGCAGCCGGGAGTGCCCGCCTCTGGCGGTGCTGGCCTGTGTGGGCCTGGGGGCGATGGCAGGTCTGGCCACCCAGCCCTTTGCCGACAGCGGCCGGACCCTGCTGCTCCGCTCCGCTGGCCATTTTGTGCTCACCGCCGCCTTTTTTGCCTTGCTGGTGGCAGAGGGGAAGATGGCCCAGGATTTGAGAGGGGTCCTGGTCTGGGAGGGGCTGCTGCTTCTGCTGTACCTGCTGATCTGGCTGGGCCGCTGGACCAGCTGGTACCTGGAGGTGACCCAGCTGCGGGCGCTGCTGGGGTTAGACCCCGGCCCCACTCCCCTGAAATGGCGGGAGACCCTGCCCTACCTGCCCTTTGTACTGGTGCTGTGCGATCTTCTGCCCGGAGCTCTGCGGCTCATCGAGCGCGTGACCAAAGCCGATGTTCCCGCCCTGTCCGGACTGATTTTGCCCTTTCTCCTGCTGCCGGTGGTGAGCTTCTGTGTGGGTGTCTCTCTGGGCAAGCACCAGGGTGTGTGTCCCCTGTTCCCGATTGCCTGCTTTGTGTGTTATCTGCCTATGGTGTACCTGCTCTTCAACTACACCGCCCTGTTTCATTGCTTTATGACCGCTGTCCCTGCCCTGGCGGGCAACCTGCTGGGCGGACTGCGGCAGCGCAGCCGGCCCTCGGAGGCCCCTTAGAAAGGAGACCCCCATGAAGAAGGAAGTGCGGCTCTATAATCTAATTCTCCCCGTGTGGCTGATCTGGCTCTTTCCCCAGCTGCTGATTTTTGTGGCCCCTGCCAATCTATTGGTGGACGTTCTGGTGCTCACACTGACCCTGGCGGCTCTCAAGCACCAGGAAAAGCGGGCCGTGGTCAAAGCCCTGTGGGGAAAGTTCTGGATGCGGGGGTTTCTGGCCGACTTCATCGGAGTCCTACTCCTGCTGCCCGGAGGCTTCTTGTCCTCCTTCCTGCCCAACGTATCTTGGGCGTCCGATGTAGCCTCGGCGATTATGTACAATCCCTTTCTCCACCCCCTCGCCTTTCTGTGGGTGCTGGCAGGGGTAGCTTTGGCGGGAGTGTGTATCTACTTTTTTGACCAGCGGGCCATGAAGGAGTGCGCTCTGCTCACCCCCCGGGAAAAACATGTCATCGCCCTGACCATGGCCATCGCCACCGCCCCGTGGCTTTTCTTCCTCCCCATATACTGGCCCTGATACGACAAAAGGCCGCCCCAAAAGGGGCGGCCTTCTTATTTCGTTTATCCGCAGCCTCCGCAGCGGGCACAGGCGGAGGGGGTTGTGGCACAGCCGCCCAGGGCGGTCTCCCGCAGCTCGGCAGGGAGACGGCGGCCCACCCGGTACATGGCCTCCAGCATCTCGTCAAAGGGGATGAGCTGGGGCACGCCGCTCAGGGCCATCTCGGCGGCCACCAGGGCGTTGGCTACCCCGGCGGCGTTGCGGCTCTGGCAGGGGTACTCCACCAGGCCTCCCACCGGGTCGCACACCAGGCCCAGCATGTTCATCATCACCGTGGAGGCGGCGTCCAGGGACTGCTTGGGGGTACCCCCCATCAGCTCCACGGCCGCCGAGGCTGCCATAGCTGCCGCCACGCCCACCTCGGCCTGACAGCCGCCCACCGCGCCGGCCACGGTGGCGTTGCGCATGGCAAGATATCCCACCGCACCGGCGTTGAACAGTCCGTCCAGCAGCCGCTCGTCAGAGATGTGGTACTCATCCTGGAGGGCCAGCAGCAGCCCGGGCACCACGCCGGAGGACCCGGCGGTAGGGGCGGCTACAATGAGGCCCATAGAGGCATTGACCTCCAGCACGCCCATGGCGTAGGTGATGGCCCGCTGGAGCACCGGTCCGCAAAGGCTCTTCTTCTTGGCTGCGTGGGCGGCCAGATGCTTGGCCTCTCCCCCGATGAGCCCCCCCATGGAGCGCACGGGATTTTTCAGGGGCTGGGTGGCCGACTCCCGCATGATCTCCAGAGCCCGGGCCATCTTAGCCTCTACCCGGTCGGGGGCAATCTCCCCCAGCTCGCACTCCCGGCGGCGCATCACCTGGGAGATGAGGCAGTCCTCCTGCTTGCACAGCTCCAGCAGTTCGTTTCCGTTTCGAAAATCCATGCTCCCGCCTCCTTACGACTGGACGATCATCACGTCGTGGATATAGGGGTTCTTCTTCAGCTCCTGGGTAATGCCCTCGGGCAGGTGGCCGTCGGACTCGATGATGCTGTACGCCGTGTGGCCCTTGCTCTCCCGGAACAGGCGCATAAAGGCCAGGTTGACCCCCCGGTCGCTGAGCACCTTGGTGATGTGGGCCACCACGCCGGGCTTGTCCTGCTGGACCACGATGACGGCGGAGTACTCCCCGGTAAAGTCCACCTCCACCCCGTTGATGCGCACGATCTTCACCTTGCCGCCACCCAGGGACACCCCCCGCACGGTCATCACCTGACCGGCGGCGTTCTCCATGCGGATGTCCACGGTGTTGGGGTGGATCTCGGTCTCGGTCTCGTTGGGGGTGAAGGTGAACTCCAGCCCCCGCTGCCGGGCGATGTCAAAGGAATTGCGGATGTTCAAGTCGTCGGTGGCAAAGCCCAGGATGCCGCCCAGCAGGGCACGGTCGGTGCCGTGGCCCCGGTAGGTCTTGGCAAAGGAGCCGTAGAGGGTGAACTCCACCCGCTTGATGGGCGGGGTCATCATCTTCTGGGCCAGCCCCGCGATCACCGCCGCCCCGGCGGTGTGGGAGCTGGAGGGCCCGATCATGTTGGGCCCCAGCACGTCAAAGACGCTGATAAAGGACATATTAGCCCTCCTTTACAGGGGTCTTGTCGATAAACTTGCGGTAGATGGTGTCCACGATGGTACCGATAGCGTTGTCGCCGGAGACGTTACAGGCGGTGCCGAAGGAGTCCTGGGTGATATACAGGGCCACCATGATGGCGCAGATGGGGCCGTTCACGTCGCCCGCCTCGGTGCCGAACACCATGTACAGGAAGGGCAGGGCGGTCATGATGGAGCCGCCGGGGGCGCCGGGGGAGGCCACCATGGCGATGCCCAGGGTCATGATGAAGGGGACCACGGTGCCCAGGCTGATGGGCAGCTGGTACATAAGGCACACCGCGGTGGCGCAGGCGGTAATGGTGATCATGGAGCCGGCCATGTGGATGTTGGCGCACAGGGGCACCACGAAGTTGCGGATCTCCTCCAGGATGCCGTCCTTCCGGGCGCACTCCAGGTTGACGGGGATGGTGGCGGCGGAGGACTGGGTGCCGATGGCGGTGGCATAGCCGGGGATCTGGTTGCGGATGAGGGTGATGGGGTTCTTACCGGACACCAGGCCGGCCACCAGGAACTGAATGCAGATATAGATGAGGTGCATGGCGATGACCACCAGGAACACCTTCCATAGGATGCTCAAAATGGCGAAAGTTTTTCCCGAATAGGTCATGTTGGTGAAGGTGCCGCAGATGTACAGGGGCAGCAGGGGGATGATGACGGTGTGGAGCACCTTGTCAATGATGGCGGAGAAGTCCTCCATGCCGTGGTAGAGGCTGTCGCCGATCTCCTTGCCCCGCATGGTGGACAGGCACAGGCCCAGCACAAAGGCCAGGGTGACGGCGGACAGGGTGTCCAGCAGGGGCGGGATGGACAGGGAGAAATAGCCCTCCAGGGAGACATCGGCGGTAGCGGCGATCTGGTCCAGGGCGCCCTCGCTCATAAAGGAGGGGAACAGGCTGGAGGATACCAGGTAGGAGGCCGAGCCCGCCACCAGAGTGGAGAAGTAGGACAGGGCTACGGTGATGATAAGCAGCTTGCCCGCGCCGCTGCGCAGGTTGGCGATGCCCATGGTCACATAGGCCACGATCATCAGAGGGATGACGAAGGACAGGAAGGTGCTGAAGATAGACGAGAAGGTGACCACCACCCGGTTAAACCACTCGGGCATGAAGGAGCCGAAGAGAATACCCAGGATGATGGCGATGATGAGCTTTGGGATGAGACCGATGCGGATCTTCTTTTTTTCCATAACAATTCCTCCCATTGTTATTTTGGTGATTTGTCAAGTTTCCCCGTTGACTTTGTGGTATCTTTAGTCTATCATGACAATATCAATTAATCAAATAAACCGTTTTCATCATTTGAATTAAAATAATTCATACTTCTATTTGGGGAAACAGGGGGAAGTTGGCATGGAACTGCGGCAGATCACCACCTTTATCCGGGTGGCCCAGTTTGAGAGCTTTTCCAAGGCGGCGGCCAGCCTGGGCTACTCCCAGTCGGCGGTGACGGTGCAGATCCGTCTGCTGGAGGAGGAGCTCCACGTGCGCCTGTTTGACCGGATGTACAAGCGGGTGGTGCTCACCGGCCAGGGGCGGCAGTTTCTGGAGAGCGCCTACAACATCGTCCAGGAGGTGAACCACGCCGCCCTGTCCCTCTCGGTGGAGGAGGAGCTGAGCGGACAGCTCCACATCGGCACCCTGGAGTCCCTGTGCTGCGCCCGGCTGCCCGCCATTGTGGCCCAGTTCCGCTCCCGGCACCCCAAGGTAAACTTGCAGATCACCACCGGCGTGCCGGAGGAGATCATCAGCAAGATGGAGCGGGGCGAGGTGGACATCATCTACATTTTGGACGAGCCCCTCTACAACAACAGCTGGAACAAGCTGCTGGAGGAGCGGGAGGAGATGGTCATGGTGGCCTCCCCCGCCCTGGGCAGGGCGCTGGGTCCGGGCAAACACTCCCTGGAGGAGCTGCTGGACCAGCCCTTCTACCTCACCGAGCGCAACGCCAACTACCGCCGCCTGCTGGACCGCCGCCTGGCCGCCCACGGCCGCTCGGTCACCCCGGTGCTGGAGAGCAGCTACGCTTCCTTCCTCCTCCAAGTGCTGGAGGAGACGGAGGGCCTGTCCTACCTGCCCCGGTTTCTGGTGGAGGAGCGGGTGCGCCAGGGGCGGCTGACGGTGGTGGAGGTGGACGAGCTGCAAACCGCCATGTACAGCCAGATCTTCTCCCACAAGGAGAAGTGGACCACCCGGGAGATGGATGAATTTGTCCGCCTGTGCTCCCGCCCCAAGAAAAAGGCAAAAAAAGAGGGCTCCGTTCTGTGAGAACGGAGCCCTCCTGTGTTATTTCAGGATGGCATCCAGCTTTTCCCGCAGCCGCCGGGCGGCCCCCTCCGGGTCCTGGGCCTTGACAATGGCCCGCACCACAGCGCCGCCCTTGGCTCCGCTGCCGGTGAGAATGTCCACGTTGCTCTCATCCAGCCCGCCGATGCCCACCACGCCGATGGGCACTGCCTTGACAATGTCCTTCAGGGTGTCGATGGAGGTGAGGACGGTGTTCACCTTGGTCTCGGTGGGGAACAGGGCCCCCACCCCCAGGTAGTCTGCCCCCTGCTCGTAGGCCTCCAGGGCCTGGGGCACCGTCTTGGCGGTGGCCCCCACGATCTTGTCTGGCCCCATCAGCTGCCGGGCCGCCCACACGGGCAGGTCAGTCTGCCCCACATGGACCCCCGCTGCGCCGCAGGCCAGGGCCACATCCACCCGGTCGTCGATGATGAGGGGGACCTGAAAGGGATCGGTGATCTCCTTCACCGCCTGGGCCAGGCGCAGGTAGTCCCGGCCGCCCCGGTTCTTCTCCCGCAGCTGCAGCAGGGTCACGCCCCCCCGGCAGGCCTTTTCCACCATGTCCAAAAACCGCTTCTCGTCGTAGTAGCCGCTGTCCGTCACCAGGTACAGCTTCAGATCCACAGGGTTCATACGTTTCATCCTTTCTCAACGAGGCGTACCGCCGCCTCCTGGTCCAGCTCCTCCGGGGTCAGGGTGTAGGCCGCGTCCAGCAGCGCGGCACGCAGGCTTCCCGGCCCTTTGGCCTCCCGGGCCGCCCGCTCGCCGCAGATACCCAGCATGGCCGCGGCGGCCACCGCCGCCTCCTCCGGCTCCCCCACCGCCAAAAAGGCGGCGGTGAGCACGTTGAGCATACAGCCTGTCCCGGTGAGGCGGCTCATCATGGTGTGGCCGTTGCGGATCTCCCAGCGCCGCCCGTCGGGGGCAAACACCCCGTCCACCGGCCCCGAGGCCAGCAGCACCGCCCCCTGGCGGCGGCTGAACTCGCTGAGCGCGGAGAGGGTCTCCCCCTCCAGCGTATCGCCGCTGTCGGCGTCCACCCCGGACATCCCCCTGCGGCTGCCCCACAGGCACAAGAGCTCCGACAGATTGCCCTTGGCCACCTGGGGCTGGATTTTTGTCAGATACTCCTGGGCGTAGCGCCGGCGCAGGGTGCTGCACCCCACGCCCACACAGTCCAGCACCACAGGCACCCCCGCCTCCCGGGCCGCCTGCCCGGCCAGGACCATGGACTCCAGCCGCGCGTCGGTGACGTTGCCCAGGTTCACCGCCAGGGCGGCGGCGGTGGCGGTGATCTCGGCCACCTCCTTGGGGTGCTCGGCCATAATGGGCCGCCCCCCCGCCGCCAGGATCAGGTTGGCGCAGTCATTGATGGAGATGGGGTTGGTGATGCAGTGGATGAGGGGCTGGCGGCTCCGCAGCGCCTCCAGCAGCGCGCCCAGGGACTTGCTCATGCGTTGACGCTCTCCTTTCGGTGGGAGAAGTAGTAGTAGGCGGCCACGGCAGCGAACAGGGCCAGCGCCACCCAGGGCAGGGCCATGGCCGCGCCGCCGGCCTTCAGCACATTCTTCACCAGCACCAGCACCGCCAGATAGGCGATGACGCCCAGAAAGACAATGCCCATGCTGTCGCCGGCCACGGTGACCGGGCGGTCAAACACCTTGGCCCCCAGCTCCTGCTGCATCTTCCGCAGCATGCCGTTTTTGGCCAGCTTCTTCAAAAGCAGGAAGGCCACGCTACCGCCGATGAGGGTACCGGCAATAAAGGAAGGCACGTAGTACACCCAGGTAAGGCCGGTGTAGCCCCACCACAGGGTCATCACCGGGTAGGAGGCCACTGCGCCGATGATGCCGGTACCTACCACCTCACCGATGACGGCGAAGATAAGCCGCCCGCCGCTGAGACGGTAGAGGATGCCGGACAGGGCCGCCCCAAACACCGCCCCGGTGAGGGCCAGAGGAGGAATGCCCATCAGGCTCATGCGGATGATGCCGATGAGGCAGGCGCACACAAAGGAATAGACCGGTCCCAGCAGCACCGCACACACGATGTTGATGAGGTGGGCGGTGGGGCACATGCCCTCCACCCGGAGGATGGGAGAGATGACCACGCCCACGGCCACCAGCATGGCCAGGGTCACAAGGCGCAGAAGAGAGGGGTTTCGTTTCATAAAAAAGACTCCTTTTCCTAAAAGCTTCCGCGGAAAAGGAGCAGGATCCCACAAGGACAGCCCTCCCCCACACCGGTCCCCCGGCGCCGCGGAGCCCCCGCCCGGGAAAAGACCGGGTCGGGTCGGTCGAAGCTTACTGGCTTCCTCTCATGCCGGAACACGGCCTCCCATCGCTGTCCAGTTGTCCACGAGGGCAAGACACAGGCCCAGGGCGCTCCCCCTCGGTCTGCCGCACGCTGGCAGTCCTCTCCTCGCGCTTCCGTCCGAAAAAACAAAAAGGGCGTGCCGCAGGCACGCCCGGACGGATTCAAATACGTCCACATCCCTACGGCGGCATGATCCGCATCAGGTTTCTGGGTCGAAGCCGAACTTCCTCTCAGCGCCTTTGCGCTCCCCATTGGATTTTCAGTCGGAAGAGTGTCCCAGTATTTTCTGGAACGTTTCTATTATCCACGCCCTGCCCTTCTTTGTCAATCCCTATTTTGGGGCAGGGAAGCAAGGATCAGTACATGCGGTCCAGCCGCTCCACAATGTCGCCGATGACGCCCTCGTCACAGTGGCACAGCAGCTTGGCCCCCCAGTCCTTCACCTCCTGGGCGCAGTTGGCTGGGGCAAAGGGAATGGCGGAGAGGGCCATCATGGGGATGTCGTTCTGGTTGTCCCCCACACAGTAGAGGTTTTCCCGCTCCACCCCCAGCATATCGATGAGACGCTGCACCATGCCCCCCTTGTTGCAGCCCCGGCGGGTGATTTCCAAATAGTAGCGGTTGGAGAAGATGGCCTCGTACCGCTCGGGACAGTGCTCCTCCAGCCAGGCGCGGGCCTTCAAAAGCTGGTCATACTCCTGCTGGACAATGACCTTGTTCCAGGGGGTGGGCATGCCGGAGATGGGGGCCAGGGTGTAATCGGTGCCCACCTTGCGCATGTGGCTGTATGTCACCTCATTGGGGCGGAAGACATAGATGTCCTCCCCGTGGTAGGCCTCCATGCCCAGGGAGGGCATCGCGTCCATCAGGGCCTGGAAGTCCTGAGGGGCCCGGGGGTCCAGCTGGGTCTCCACCAGCATGGTCTGGGTGTGGAAGTCGTAGATGGCCGAGCCGTTGGACAACACCACCGGGGCGTTGATGGGCGCTAAGTGGACATAGGGAGAAAAGGTGGTGTAGGCCCGTCCGGTGGCCACGGTGAACCGGCCCCCCTCCCGCAGCCAGTAATTGATGGCGGCCAGGTTGCGGGGCGGCACCCGGTGGTGGGAATCGTATAAGGTGTCGTCAAAGTCGCTGACCAGCAGCAGACCGTCAAATTTACCCATGGGGGCCTCTCTTTCTTTGCCCCCGAAGGGGTCAGTTCAGGTCCTGGCCCTGGTAATACTTCTTAAGCGGGCCATAGGACAGCGCCGCTACCAGGGAGGTAATGATAATTTCCGGGATCATATAGCTGGCATTGTAGGCGATGGACCAGATGGGAGCGGCCCAGCCCAGTTCATTGGGCCACAGTACCTCCCACACCACCACGCCGGAGACATAGTGGCAACCAAGGCGCACCAGGAAGGTGATCACAATCCCCAGCACCAGCTCCACACGGGGGCGGCCCAGCCGGCCCTTGAACATCCCGGCCAGTCCAATGACCGAGAAGGCCAGGACATAGTCAAACAGAATAATCAAAATGGCGGTGGGCACACTGTCGGCATACTGCACGTTCTGGATGCCCAGCACCATCTGCAAAAGGCCATACACAAAGGCGGCAAACACGCCCCACTTGCAGCCATACCGCCAGGACAGAATCACCAGGGGCAGCATAGAGCACACGGTGATGCCGCCGCCCAGGGCCCAGGGCCCCTGGAAGGGAAACATGCTCAGCACCGTGGCAATGGCCAGCATCATGGCGCTCTCCACCAGGCGGCGCAGCCGGATGGTGCGGGCACGCCGGGTCACAGCAGTTTGATTCATCGTCGTTTCCTCCAAAAAAAGGTTGTACCGCAACACATCCAAGCGGGTGCAGTGCGGTACGAAAGAAACGACAGGAATCCACATTCCGTTCACTTCCTACGCCGGCATTACCCGGATCAGGTTTAAGGGACCGAAGGCGGCCTATTCGCCTTTGCATCTCAGCCGGAAAAGCTTCCAGCGCCCCTGTGCTCGATTGTATGCGGTTCCTTTTATTTTACTCTCGCCGTTCAGGACTGTCAAGGCGGAGCCTCACTTGTGCTGCTCCGGCAGGGAGTCGTCCTCCCGCACCCAGTCCTCCACGTGGACCACGCTGTACTCCCGGTCGGTGTTGCGGATCACCACCCGCTGGATACCCGCGTTGATGATGAGGCGGCGGCACATGGAGCAGGAGGTGGCATCATGGAGGAGCTCTCCGCTCTTGGCCTCCCGGCCCGCCAGGTACAGGGTGGCGCCCAGGGTGTCCCGCCGAGCCGCCGAGATAATGGCATTCATCTCCGCGTGGACGGAACGGCACAGCTCATAGCGCTCGCCGCTGGGCACGTTCATGGCCTCCCGGGTGCAGTAGCCCAGGTCCATGCAGTTTTTCCGGCCCCGGGGGGCGCCGTTATAGCCGGTGGAGACGATCTCGTCGTTTTTAACGATGATGGCCCCGTAGCACCGCCGCATACAGGTGGAGCGCTCCAGCACCGTCTCGGCGATATCCAGATAGTAGTTCTCTTTGTCGATGCGCTTCATACAGGGGTCCTCCCAGTTCATTTGGAAAAAGTATACCCTATTTTGTCCCCCGGCGCAAGACAAATGCCCCTTTTTCTGTTGTTCTGCCGGGAACAATTCACACTTTGTTTACGATTGCTTTCTTGACGAGTTCATACTCTCGCGCTATCATAATTTCAAGATATTTCAAGAGGAAACTTGCGTTCGCGCCCGTTTTTCCCCACTTAGGAGGCTGCCTATGATCCGTCGCGCACTCCAGAACTTTATGTACGGCCGCTATGGAACCGATCAGCTCAACATTGCCCTGCTGGTTTTGTATTTGGTTCTCTATCTGGTCTCCGCCTTCGCCCGGCTGGAGGTTCTGTACTGGCTGTCCCTGGTGGTGCTCTTTCTGCTTCTCTTCCGTACCCTCTCCCGTAACGCCGCCCGCCGCCGTGCGGAGAATGCCAAATTTCTCCATGTGGCTGGTCCCGTTCTGCGGTGGATCCGCTTTCAGCGCACCGCACACCGGGACAAGGAGCACCGCTACTTCCGGTGCCCCAACTGCGGCCAGCAGCTGCGGGTCCCCCGGGGCAAGGGAAAGATCACCGTCACCTGCCGCAACTGCGGCGCCAGCTTCGAGGAGCGAAGCTGACCCCATCCGATTTCAGGCCGCCGTTTGGCGGCCTTTTTCGTGTCCATTCGCTGGATTTTCCATTCCGTTTTGCCATAAAGTGTGCTATACTATATCTTGTATGAAAGCGGCCTTTTTGCCGCCGAAACAGAAGAAAAATAAGGAGAACTCCCATGAATGCCATGTATGATGTAGTGATTCTGGGCTGCGGCGAGGCGGGCATCTTTGCCGCCTATGAGCTGGCCCACAGCCGTCCTGAATTGAAGGTACTGGCCCTGGACCAGGGCCGGGACATCTACCACCGCAGCTGCCCCATTGTGGCGGGCAAGGTCCGCGAGTGCATCCACTGTGCCGTGTGCGACACCATGTGCGGCTTTGGCGGCGCGGGTGCCTTCTCCGACGGCAAGTTTAACTTCACCACCCAGTTCGGCGGTTGGCTCACCGACTTTATGGACCCCAAGGTGGTGATGGACCTCATTGACTACGTGGACTCCATCAATGTGGCCCACGGGGCCACCACCCAGGTTTTCTCCACCGAGACCGACGCGGCCAAGGCTCTGGCCCGGCAGGCTCTGGGCTACGACCTGCACCTGCTCCAGGCCCGGTGCAAGCACCTGGGCACCGAGAACAACCTGCGCATTCTCCAGAACATTTATGAGGGCCTCAAGGACATGCTGGAGTTCCGCTTCAACACCGCTGTGGAGCACATCGCCAAGGCGGACGACGGTTTCCGTCTGACTCTGGCCGGTGGCGAGGAGATCTCCTGCAAGCGGCTCATTGCCGCCCCCGGCCGCTCCGGCGCCGAGTGGTTCTCCAACCAGTGCAAGCAGCTGGGGCTGGAGCTCATCAACAACCAGGTGGACATCGGCGTGCGGGTGGAGCTGCCCGCCACCGTCTTTGAACACATCACCGACGTGGTCTACGAGTCCAAGCTGGTCTACCGCACCAAGCAGTACGGCGACCAGGTGCGCACCT
>CABVDR010000026.1 GCA_902497145.1 uncultured Oscillospiraceae bacterium | reverse complement strand
CGCCCGCCGCTGTTCCAGGGCCAGGCGGGCGCACAGCCGCTTCACCGTCTCCTTTACCTCCTGCAGCTCCACCATGGCCTCCAGCTGCTCCCGGCCCCGGCTCTCCAGCGCTAAGGGCGGGAAGATCAGATCCTGGGTGGTGACTGGCAACGGCCGGCTCTTCTGCACCGCCCACAGCGCCGCCCGCTCCAGGTCGGTCTCCTCAAAGGCCGCTCCCCGGTAGCGGCGTAGGGCGGCCACCACCTGGCGGGAGTCAAAGTCCGGGGCAGGAGGCCCCAGCAGCTCGGTGACATAGCCCATCAGGCAGCGCTGCCAGTAGTCCTGATTTGGCAAGCCCACCCGGCAGACCTGGTATCCGTAGGAAAAGCGCAGCTCCTCCACCAGCTCCCGGTCCACCTGCTGGGGATGCAGGGCCACAAAGACACAGTTAGGGTTCTCCTCCAACCCCGGATCCTGGGGAGCAGGCAGGGTCTCTATGAGTCGTCGGGACAGCACCGGCCCGTCCGGAGCGGTCACCAGCAGGGCAGAGGCGGCATCCAGTTTCACCGGAATCTCTCTGTCCCAGCGGCTCTCATTCCCCAGAGTGGGGTCCAGCAGGCTGGGAGAGGCCACCAGCATGGCCCGCTTCAGGTCCGGGCCCTCGTTTTCCTCCAGCCACGCCAGGGCGTCCGGCAGCTCCGGCTCTGCGGGCTGCGCCTTTTTTACCATTCCCAACAGCAGAGCGGTGAGGTACATAGCGGCCTGGCGGGCGCAGTAGTCGTCCTGGGTAAGCAGGATCACGCCCAGGCCGCCCCGCCGCTGGGAAAGCAACGTCTTGGGATCGATCCCCGCAAACTGGGGAGCAGCACAAAACTGTCTCAGCAGGCTGCGGGGACTGCGCTCCTTGGAGGGCAGGGGCGTATAGGCCAGCTTGTCCCGGGGCACGCCGGGCAGGGAACACAGCCGGGCGGGGAGACAAGTAGGAATTGGCCGGGGATTGGGGCGGGGCGCCCCCTCCCGGGCGGTCTGGATCTGGTTCATACAGCCTCCTTCTCCCCGTCATCGGGGTCGTCGGGATCCTGGAGGGACCGGAACAGCTCGTCCCCCTCCTCCTCCGGGTCTAAGTAGTACGTGTCCGTCAGGGCAACAAATTCCGGGGTCTCCCACTGGCCGATCACATGGGCAATGGCCTCACTCTCCTGGAAGCAGTTGACCAGATACTCCAGGTGGGGCTTGCCCTCCAGAGCGGTCCGGCACACATAGGACACCGCCTCCACCGCGTCCACCGCCTGCTGGAGGGCGTCCAGCCGGGGAATGGACAGCTTCAGGGCCAACTGCTCCCGGACGGCCATCCAGTCTCCGGCCTGAACCAGAGGGACGCAGTCCTCCAAAAACTGCCTGGCGGGGAGGTCGTCGGTCTGGGCGGCGGCGTCAAACAGAGCCTGGACATTTTCCTTTTTCTCGTCCTCCAGCAGGGGCTGCAGGGTCGCCTGCGCCACCAGCTCGGTGACCGCCTGTTCCAGGGCCTCCATGCACAGGGTCTCCGTGCGCCGTACCAGAGCGCTGACCAGGTTCCAGGCCTGGTTAAAGTCCATCCGGGACAGGGCGCTCACCGCCATCTCTCCCCGGTTCAGGGCATCCTCCAGCAGTCCGGAGGCCACCATGGTCTGATACTGGGCGCAGTACTGGTAAAAGCCCCGGGCCACCTCACCGGACTGGAGGTACTGGGCCACCAGGGGAAGGTCAACCTGCTCCCCCGTCTCCTCCAGGCAGGTGAGCATCACCGACAGGTCCTCCCAGGCCCGGGCGGTGACCAGGGCAGTGCCCTGAGCGCCGTCGGCGCGGCACAGGTAGAAGTGGTCCCGGTGGTCCTTGAGGTAGGAGAGGATCACCGGATGGACCCCCTTCTTCTTAGCGTAGGGCAGCCAGGCGGCGTAGTCTGGCCGGATGTGGACCATGCGCAGCCGGTCGGCAGTGACCGGGTCCAGCTCGCTGGCTGCCCGGTTATACTCGGTGGGGTTGCCCGCCAGCACCAGCATCCAGCCGTCGGGGATGGCGTGGGGGCCGAAGGACTTGTCCTGAAGGAGCTGGAGCAGGATGGGCCGCAGGGACTCGCTGGCGCAGTTGAACTCGTCCAGGAAGAGAATGCCCTCCGTCTTGCCGGTGTCCTCCATGGTGCGGTAGACCTGGGCCACGATCTCGCTCATGGTGTACTCGGTCATGGACACTCGGCGGCCCTCCACCGTGCCGTCCACCAGCCGGGGCAGGCCGATGGCCGACTGGCGGGTGTGGTGGGTAATGGAGTAGGAGAGAAAGGCCAGGCCCTGTTCCCGGGCCACCTGGCGCACCACCTCCGTCTTGCCCACTCCCGCCGGGCCCATGAGGCACAGGGGCCTGGCCCGGCGGCGCTCCACCCGGTAGCGGCCCTGGCGGTCCCGGGCAAAGTAGATCCGGGCGGCCTGGGCGATGGTGTCTTTCGCTTGAGTAATGGTAACAGTCTCCACAGTCTGAAGTTTCATTTTGACGCCTCCTCGACGGTAAATTCATTGGGATCCAAATATAACGTAGTCAACCAGGAAGGCCGGGACGGTTGGGAAAACCAGCCATTTCGCTCCTCCCCAGGGATAAGAAAGGCCGTGGGGTAATCTGGCGGCGTGTCGGGGTAGTGCCCCCAGCCATCGGACAGGTACAGCAGTCCCTGGACCCGGGAGAGCTTCCCCTCCTCCCGCAGCTGCTCCACCCGACGAAAAACCGGGCGAAAGTCGGTGCCCCCAAACCCACGAGGTTCAAACACCTCCTCCAGCGTGTCCATCTGGTCGGCCGACTCCAGCCATACCTCCTGCTGGATCTGGGCATCGCATTGGAGCAGCAGCACCTGAAAGCGCCTGGCCCCGGCGGAGACGTCCCGCAGCAGGTTCAGGGTTTCCCGGAGAAAGCGTCGTGCCACCTCCCCCTCACAGGAGCCGGAGGTATCCATGGCGATGACCAGCTGGTCAGGGGCTGGGGGCTCACTGAGCTCGGGGGGCTCGATGAGGGGGATATCTCCATAGAACTCCAACCCCAGGCAGTACCAGCGGGAGTCCAGACCGTCCGGGTCGGTGAGCAGCCGCTCCCGGGGACAGGCAAAGCGGCGGAGAAAGTCTCGGTAGGTGATCTGGTTCTCCTCCGCGGGACAGAAGGCCTCCCGCAGAACGCCGGGCAGCGCGCCCCACCCGCTCCCCGGGTTCTGGTCCACCAGGCTCTTCATCACCGCCTGCCAGTCCGGAACCGGCTGCCCGGCGCCCTGACCAAGGCCAAGGCTGGACCGGCTTTCTTTCCCGCTCTCTCCGCCTTCCCCTCCGGCTCCGGCCCCAGCCGCCACCGCAGGGTTCCATAGGTCGTGATCGTCCAGCACGCAGGAAGCCCGCTTGTTCAGCGCTTTGCCCATCAAGTCCCAGTCCTCCCGGATAGCCCGATACATCTGGGGCATGGGCCGGTTGAAGTTGGGTTCGTCCTCCAGAAGCCGGGTCCAGGGAAAGATGGGAAGCCCGTCCTCCTCTCTCTCCTCTGGCACCTTCAGCCTGGGAAGCAGCTGGTCCATGATGGCCTGCACCCGGCAGTCGGCCAGAGCGTCAAAGAGGGGGAGGCGCTTGACCCCCCGCCGCTGAGGCAAATGCCCCAGCAGGCAGTGGAGCAGCACATGGACCAGCTGCCGGGCCGGCAGGTTGCGGTCTGCCTTAAAGTCGGCAATCAGCTGCTGGGGACAGTAGAAGAGGGCAGCGCCGTCGGTGGAGGGAGGGATGGGCTTCTCAATAGGCTGATCCCGAAAAAGGTACAGGGGCAGCATCAGGGCCGGGATCTCCTGGGCCAGCCGCCGCCGGGTCAGCTCCAGGATCTGGGCCGCTGTCTGCTTGGCCGAGGCGGAAGTTTGTTTCATGGGAATACCTCCTTACATGTCATCCGGGCCAGCAGAGCGGCCCGCTTGGCCCGGTCCTCCGCCGAGGCCTCCGTCCCGGTGGGGATCTCATTCAGCAGCCGATTGAGGTTTTCCCCCTCCAACGCTCCGCCCGGCTCCAGCGCTGCCCGGAATGTCTCCACGCTTCCCTTCCACCGCAGCCACCGGGCCAGGGAACTGGGGCGGTTGGCCGGGGGCTCCCCCACCACGGGGCAGCGCCGGAGGATCCAGGTAATTTCCTGGAACCTCTTGGGAGCAAACGGGAGGTCATTCCGGTCCAGCACCGGTCGGGGGCGGTGGCCCAGACGCTCCTCCCACCGCTCCAGCACCTCCTTCCAACTCCACTCCCCTTCCGATTGGGCGTCCAACACGGTACGAAAGGTTTCGTTGAGCACGATCTGCTCCCTGCAGCCCAGCACCTCCCGAATGGGGCGGAGCAAATCGGGGTCGTCAGGCTGTGATTCCACCGCCGCCACCACCAGCCAGTCCGCCGTCCGGTCATCCTCCGTCAGTTCAGGCTGCTGTGTCAGGATGGCGGACGCGACCGGCAGGAAGTTTTTGTCCGCGGCCAGCTGGGGCCACTTTTGGATGACCATTTGGAAGTCCTCCGCCGTCACCCTCCCCTCCCGGCCCATCCGCAGGGCCAGAGGCCAGTTTTCCGCTCCCACGGCGTGTTCCAGCTTCAGCTCCTGCGGGATTGGCAGGGGATCAAAGGGACTGTACTGGTCAGGCATCCACTTGGCGGCGATGGTCTGCAGGCAGAAGTCCAGCATGACGTCCCCCATACCGCCTCTCGCCCACTCATCCAGCAGCTCCCCGGGGTAGAAGGGCGTAACCCCCGGCCAATCCAGCAGCACCTCCAGGCATTTCATACTCCCACCCCAGACGGCGCCCACCAGCGGAGAGGTCAGCGGCTGGTTTCCTATGTCCACCTGTGCGCCCCGCTCCAGCAGCGCGGCCAGGTGCTCCCAGCGGCCCCGGCGAGCCGCTTCAAAGGCCAGCTGCTGAAGCTTCTCCCACGCCAGCGGTCCGTGATCCACTGCCCGGGTGAAGGCCTGACAGGTGGCATCCAGCGCCGCCTGACACACGGAGAGGGGCATGGGCTCGTCCAGCCGCTTCAGCAGGGCATAGAACCGCGGGTAGTTCTTGGCCTCCAGCGCCTCCAGAAAGGGCTTCTCGACCACCTCGTCCCGAAAGGTCTCCTGAAGGACCTGTTCCATATGCTCCCGATATTCTTTTGTCATTTCCATCATGATCCCATCTCCTTTCTCGTGTTCCCCGCCTGACGGGGCCTATCTTACCATCCCCCCTCTGTCAAATTTTCCGAGGGAGGGAAAAAAATCACCTGGCTTTTGCCAGCAGGATAGCCCGCTTGGCCCGGTCTTCCGGGGATGATCCCCAAGTGCAATCCCGCAGCAGACATCCCAGGTTCTCCCCCTCCAACGCTCCGCCCAGCTCCAGCGCCTCACGCACCTGCCGCACCGTACCGCACTGCACCAACTGCCGGGCCAGAGGGCTGGCTTTGTCCTTGGGAATGGCCCCCCAGAGCTGACAGAATTTTAAAAACACTGGCCAGTTCTCCCGAAACTCCTCATTATTGTAATTGTTCACCGGGACATTGCGCAGTAAGGCAGGGGCCGGGCGCTCTCCCAGCCGCTGCTGCCACCGCTCCAGCAGCCTTTGCCAATCCAGCTGCCATTTCTCCAGGTCCTCCCCATACCGGAAAAAGAGCCACTCCATTCCCGGCTCCAGCGCCACCCGCTCCCTGCGCCGCAGCCGACGCAGCCAAGGCTCCAACTCCGGCGACGGCCCCTCCTGGGGCAGCAGGGCGGCCATCACCAGCACCGAGGTGCACCTTCTGCGCCGCAGCAGCTGGGGCCAGGCTGTAAGCAGCTGAGACAGCAGCCCATGAAACTCCCGGCGGGCCAGAATGCCGCCATATTCGTCCAGAACCCTTTGGGCCTCGGGCAGCTCCACCCCCCTGGTCTCTATGATCCGCAAGGCCAGAGTGGGATTTTGCTGCCCCAGGGCATGGCACAGCTCCAGCCCCGGCACCAGGGGCAGCGGGCCGCCCCGAGCCAGGCGATCTGGCATCCACGCCCGGGCCACCGCCCTCAGGCAGCGGTCCAGTTTTTCATCTCCTTTGTTTCCCTGGGCCCACAGCTCCAGCAGCCGGGGCGACCAGACGGGCTCCGCCTCCGGCGCCTGGAGCAGCCGCCGCACACATCGCAGGCTCCTGTTTTCCACCGCAGCCGCCAGGGCGTCGGCCGGGACAGCGCCAAGTTCCATCCCCTCCGGTTCGCATATAATGTGCTTCACATCGCTTCCCGCTGCCCGCAGTCGCTCCAGCACCAGCATCAAATGGTCCGGCCGGTCCAGTTCCACGGCCCACACCAGCAGGTGCGCCAGCTGCCCCTGATCCAGCTGACTTTGTTTCATCAGGGCCTGAAAGGCCCGCAGGGAGCACCCCAGGGCGTTTTTGCCCACCTGCCCGCAGGCCCAATCATTCCAATATACCCAATCAAAGGGCAGCGGATCGTCCATCTCCTGCAGCATGGTATAGACCGTTCGGGACCGCCTTTTCTGTATCTCTTCGGCCAGCTCTTGGATTCCGGGCACTTTGGGCCCCGCCAGTACATCTACCGTCTCCAGACTCTGGAACCAGGAATCAAAGGACAGATCGTCTGTGATCTCCATCGCTCCCCCTCCTTTCCTGTTCATGGTAGCACTGTCTCCTGCTCAAATTTTCCGAGCAGAAAAATCCCCGCTCAGATAATTTGAGCGGGGGAGCAGAGTATGATAGGGCCACCAAATACAAAGGAGGAACCAGTGATGGTAACGATGCCCTATGTGGTAGATACCAAGGACGGCCGGGGGGCCGACATTTTCTCCCGCCTGCTTCAGGACCGGGTAATTTTGCTGACGGGGGAGATTTGCGACGAGAGCGCGGCGGTGGCGGTGGCCCAGCTGCTGTATCTGGAGGCCCAGGACCCGGAGGAGGAGATCTCTGTGTACATCAACAGTCCCGGCGGCTCGGTGACAGCGGGTCTGGCCATTTTAGACACCATGGCCCACGTGCGCTGTCCGGTCTCCACCACCGCGGTGGGACTGGCCGCCTCCATGGGGGCGGTGCTGCTGGCAGCGGGGGAGAAGGGCCGCCGCCGTCTGCTGCCTCATGCGGAGGTGATGATCCACCAGCCCCTGGGAGGGGCGGGAGGCCAGGCCACCGATGTGCTCATCCAGGCCAAGCGGCTGGAACGGGTGAAGGAGCGGCTGCTGGACCTGATGGTCTCCTTCACCGGCCAGAGCCGGGAGAAGCTGGCTGCCGACATGGAGCGGGACTGCTTTCTGGACGCGGAGGAAGCGGTGGCCTACGGCCTGGCTGACCAGGTACTGTAAGGAGGGGCCCCATGGACTGCATCACTCCCACCCTCGCCCTGTCGTCGGTCCCTCTGTGGATCCCCTTTCTGTGCGGTTTTCTGCTGGCGGCGGTGCTGGGCCTTGTGCTCCAGGCAATCCTGCTGATGGTCTGTCTCCGCGCCGACCTGCGGCGTCTGCTGGAGGAGCTGTCAGAAGAGGAGGATGAAACCCGCTGACCAACGCCCCAAAAATGACAAAGAGCCGGACCCGACGGGTCCGGCTCTTGCCGCATATTCTTAAAATCCGATGGCCGGGGCATCCCGGTGGAGGGTCCGGTCCTCCGCCAGCAGGTCGGCGGCGGCCGCCTGGACGTCCTCTGGCAGGACCTGAACGGCCTGCTGGGCCGTGATGGACGCTTTGGTCAGCCGGGCGGCCATGTGGACCTTCACCCGGTCGGCCAGATTCCGGGCTTCCCGGCAGTTGCCGAAGTCGGGCCGCTCCCTTAGGCGGCCGAACAGCTCCTCCGCCACCGCCGCTCCCTCCGCAGGCACCTCATACCCCTTGTCCCGGAGCATGGTGCAGAACACCTCCGCCAGCTCCTGGGGCTGAAAGGAGTCGAAGTGGATCGTAAAAGCTACCCGGCTGCGAATGCCCGGGTTGCACTGGAGAAAGCGGAGCATCCGGTCCTTCCGGGGGTCTCCATCCCCGCCGTAGCCTGCAAAAACCACCAGCCGGTCGCTGGCGTGGTTCTCCAGCTCCACACACAGCTGAGCCAGGGCCTCCTGGGTAAAACAGTCGGAGTCCTGTCCCTCGGTGAGGCTGTACGCCTCGTCCAGGATGATGATGCCGTACTGGTCAAACAGGGCCTTCACCCGGCCGGTGGTGTGCCCCACATACTTGGCCTTCAGCTCGGCGGCGTTGAGACAGATGGACTCCCGGTTCTCCAGCAGGCCCAGCCTGGCCATCTCCTGCCCCAGCCGCAGGGCCCAGGTGGTCTTGCCGGTCCCCGGCGCTCCCAGAAAGGCGAAGGTGCAGTGGATGGGGTCGGCGGGCAGGCCCAGCTGCCGCCGCTTTTTCTGAAACGCCAGGGTGTCCACCACCTGCCGCAGCTGCCGCTCCACCTCCTTCTGGCCCACCAGGGTGGGGCCGTTGGTCTGGGTTGCTGTCTTGCTGGTGGCAAAGCGGCTCAGGTAGGCAAAGTCCCGCTGGGTAAGCTGGCCGGAGCCCCGGCGGCGCAGCAGGGCGTTGGATACCGCCTTGGACAGGGTCCGGTTGTCCACATTGCCCCGGTAGTCCTCCACCAGGTGGAGCACCGCGCGGGCCGTCCGGCCCCGGGCCAGGCGGCTGCCCTGCTCCCGGACCAGCTGGCAGAGCACCTGCTGCTTGTAGGGGCTGTCCGCGGCGGGACTGTCCACCGAAATTACCTCGGTCTCCAGCTCAAAGGCCAGATCCTCCACACCGTAGCCCGTCTGCGCCTCCAGCTCGTCTGCCTGGCACCCATCAATCTGGCAGGCCCGCTCCCACCACAGCAGGATCACAAAGGCCCGCAGATTCAGCATCCCCTGGAGGGTATGGACAAAGGCCGCCGCGTTGCCTCCCTGCCAGCGCAGCAGCAGCGGGGCGGCGGTGCTGCGCAGCCACCAGGGGGTCCTTCTCCCCGCCTCCTGGGGCAGAAACCCCAGATTTCCCATGCCGTATCCATCGTTTCCTTCGCTGAAGGTGTGTAACGCCTCATAGCCGCTGACGCAGGGCAGCTCCCGGCTGAAGTCGAAGCTGGCTTCCCCCTCCGGTGCCGGGCTCTGCCAGTCTCCGGCCTGCTCGCCCTCCTCGTCGTCCTCCTCGCACCCATCTTCCCAGTCTGCCAGCTCCCATTTAGAGCAGCCCAGCCGGTGGTAGGTGCCGATGTACTGAGCCGCCAGTTCCAGCTGCTCCCGGTTTCGCCCGTGGAGCAGATAGACCTGCTGCCCCTCCTCCACAGCCCGGGCCACCCCAGCCAGGTGAGGCTGGCTCTTCAGCTCTGCTAGGATGCTCTCCCGGGTAATGCCCTCCTCCAGGCGGTAGGGCATGGAGGAGGCCATCTCCCCCTGGGTGCCCACGGGCAGGGTACGGATCTGTGGGATCAAAAAGCGATATTCTTTCGGTTTTGGTGCTGTCTTTCCAGCCATAACCGGACCTCCTTTGCATCATGCTTGAGGCCAGTATAGCCGGGGGGACGGCTCAAATTTTATGAGCGGCTGTATTTTTCCCCATTGCGGGTCAAAATGGTTCCGATCTTCTCCCGCAGCCACTCCGGCTCCAGCACCTCCACCTGGTCGGCGTACTGCAGGGCAAACAACCGCACCCCCTCCGGGGCAATGGACATGGTCACCTCGGTGGTGCCGTCCTCCCCGGGCCTGGTGTACTGGGGCACCGGGCCAAAGAAGTCCACCAGGGTGTTGAGCAGACCGACGGCGCAGCGCATGCGCACAAACTCCGCCTTTCCCGGGTACATCACCGGACAGCGGTCCCGGTACTGCACCGGGTCAAAGTCGGAGGGCGGGGGAAAGGAATCGGGCAGCAGCTCCGCCTTTAAGATCCGGTCCACCCGCAGGTTCATCATGCCCCGGTGGCGGCAGACCAGATAGTAATATCCGTTGGACCACATGAGGGCGTAGGGGGAGACGTTCATCACCCCGTTTTTCTCCCGCCGGGTCAGCTTGGGCTGCCAGCGCTTGTCCTGGAGGACCAGGCGGTACTCCCCGTAGGTCAGGCGCACCTTTTTCTGCTCCCGGATGGCCTGGTCCAGCAGGTTAATGATGCCAAACTGCTCCCCACTGCCCCGCTTGAAGGCGTAGCGGCTGGGCACATACCGGGTGTGCCGGGGGCGCAGGCGATCCAGGACGGCGAGAAACTTCTGGGTCTGCTCCTGGGAGATGTAGGGGTAGACCTGCACCAGGTCGGCAAAGATCCGCCATTCCCCCTGGGTGAGGGCGTTGGCCAGGTAGTAGTACCGGGCGGCGTTGTTCCGGGTTTCCTCCTTGCCCTTTTTCTTGGCCTGCCGCTCCTCCCACTTCTCGTAGGGAAGATACCGGTATCCTCCCGTGGGCCGCTTCACCCGGGCCATGCAGCACAGGCGGAAGGGGAAGGTATCCAGATCAAAGGGCACCTCGTCCTTGAGCAGCTTGTCCACCGCCGAGTAAGACGGGGCCTGGAAGGGCCGGGCGGTAACCTCCAAGGCGGCGTCAGGCTGGAGCACCGCCCCCTCCGACGTCTCCAGCACCACATGGAGGGCATCTCCCTGGGTGTAGGTCCCAGTACACACCGGCTCCCCCGTCTGGGCCAGGGTCTCGGGGGAAAACAGCTCCAACAGGCCCGCTCCCTGGGTGAGCAGCCGGTTTACCGTGGCTCGGGAGGGGGCCTGCTCCATCTGCTCCAGATACTTGCAGATCTGCCCCACGCTCAGCGGGTGCTCCGGAGAGGCGTGGTGGCGCAGCACCGTCCAGATGGCCTCCAGACTGTGGTAGGCATTGCTGTACGCTTTCCGCTCCTTTTTCTCTGCCATGGGAATCCTCCTGTCTGCCGGCGGCCCCGGCCCGTGGTAGCTTTATGATAGCACGGCGGCGGCTTTCCCGGCAAGGCCGCTGTCCCTGGATCTGAGCGTAAAAATCCGCGGAAGCAGTCAGCTTCCGCGGATTTCAGCCGGGCTCACAGCCCCCAGTTTTTGCTTACATCAGCACGCCCACGCTCATCATGCCGCTGCCGGTATCCACCCGAACACCGGTGCCGTCCTGGCAGCAGGGAGGCTGCAGGGAGAGCTGCGGCGTCTTAATGTCACACGAAAGGCCCCGCTTCACCAGAGCCGTTGCGGCGTTTCCGCAGGCGATGTTGGTCAGCTCACACAGGGCGGACTGGACCAGCTCATCCAATTCGTGCTGCTCCATACCAGTCATCGTCTCCAAAAGATGCAGGGCCAGCTCCTTGGAAAAGCCGAACACGACCTCTCCCTTCAGATCCCCCACCAGCTGGATGGAAACGAACAGGTCCCCCTGGGGCTGATAGGGACTCACCACCTCCATCCGGGCCTTGTGTCGGTTCAGGCCTGCCATGGTCTCCATCACGTCCAAGGCACTGTGGTAAAACAGGTCCACATACTGGTCGAAGTATGTATCTTCCTGATCCTGCTTTTTGCCCGAGACGATCTCCTGGTCGGTATCCACCACGTGGTAGATGAGCCACGCCGTCACGGTACCGGCCAGATCCTTCACGGTCTTCTGGTCAAAGCCGTTTTCTGTCAGTTGTTTTTCATAGCTGAGCACCGTCTGAGTAAACTGCCGGTGTTCTCTCTTATGGGCGGCAAGGCCGCTGTAATGGACGGATTCCTGATAGGCCTCCTCGTCCCGGAAGTGGTAGATCACATAGTCCTTTAAAAAGGCCAGGATCTTCTGGTAGGTTTCCACTTCCGCTCCGTTTTTTCCTGCGTTCACCAATTCTTCGGTCATTCGAAACAGCTCAATGTGCTGATGGTCGATCCGTTCCACGCCAAGGCGGTAGCTGTCTTTCCACATCATAGATTGCTGATCCCTCTTTTAGCATAAAATTCCCTTTATTCTAGCATGTTTTATTTCAGAATATAACCCCCCAGAGGGCAAAACAGCCGTACTGCTTTTCTGCTTAACTCTTAAAATCAAATACATAACAATAATCCGCTGAAATCTGGAGATTTCAGCGGATTATTGATGCCTATCAAACAAATTTAAGGATGTCCTAACGTTTCTGCTCCTTACTTCTCCCACATAGCGGCACGGTCCCCACACAGTTTTATGTACGGGAACAGAAATAACATCATCCTTCGCGGTCTCAATGCGCTCAAAGATAGCGGGAGAGCTGCAGCCCCATCAGGTCCGGCCCCTGAGCCTGGTAATCTTCCTGCATATATACGCTCAGCAAATGGATCACCGAGGCCAGTACCGGGGTATCTATGCCCAGCCTTCGTCCCAAAATGAGGTATGGGACCAGGCCATAGGGCAAATCCTCTGTAAAATAGCGGTGGTTCAAGGTCTTAGGCCCACGGGTCACCTGATACGACGGGGTCTTGTGGAGCACATCATACAGGGAACGTTGCGGCTCCGGCCAAAAGGAGTTCAGAAGCTCCAGCTCACTGTGTACCGGCACACCGCAGGCCCGCACCACTGCCACCCGCTCCTGGTCCACCTGCTCCATCACGTGGGCCACATGGGCCGGAACTCCGGTGCGAAAGAGCAGATAGTCCTCTCCGTTTTCCAGACGGGTGGCATTAAAGAGCAGGAAGGGACCATGAATGACGGGATTTGCGTTATTCAGGGAGGTATCCAGCACACTGGAGGCAGGGGAAAGCTGGGGAAAAACGGGCCGAAGCCGTTCAAGGACAGCAGATACCTCTCCCGGATGGACGCAGGAGAGCGCCATGCTCTGTTTGATGGTTTTCAGATAGACCTGGTGCGGGGCAGGGGAATTGCACAGGATTAGCTGTCCCCCCATCTCGCCAATCACACAATGCTTTTCATCCGCCTCTTGGCCCAGCTCCAAGTCAAATTCCACCCCACCCCAGCAGCAGTTGGTAACCACAATCATCTGCCCGGGACGAAGCAGCCCGGACAACGCCGCTGCCAAGGGCCGGTGGCCCGCGGCTGTCGTACATACCAGAATGACATCGCTGTCCACAGCCTGCCCAATTTGATCGGTCACAGGAACAGAGAAGGTCCCATTCACCGCTCCAGTGGCTTGAATTCCATGGTCCGCGACAGGGGCCAGGCGCCGTGGATCACGGTCGTAGAGTATAACCTGATGTCCAAGACTTGTGAGATAGGCACTGTATGCCTTTCCGGTATTACCAGCGCCCAGGATCGTGAATTTCATAGCCTTCCCTCCTGTAAGATACCGGGATGGTGTCAATTTAGCAAAAAAACGGGCAAAAAACAAGGAAAAGATTACCGGATCCTCAGAGCAAGTCGGGCGAAATTTGACAAATAATACAAAGCAGTGCAAATTAAATTGTGCAGTATACCGCCTTTTTTATTCCATAAATTGGAAGCTTTGTGGCGGATATTACCGTAAAATCCTGTAAAATCAACCTCTATCCTCAATCACAACTAATTGGTTGTTATATTTTCTATTTTTCTGTTGGACGTGTTGGAGATAAGCGCGCTAATATCTATCCCATGAAGCGACTCCGCAATTGACGTCAGCAGGAGAAGAGATCGGGACCCGATTTGGAAGGAGGTTGTTACTGCAGTTTACCTTGAGGGGAAATTCATTGCGTTCTTGAAATTGTAAGGAGGGAAATCAATCCATGGATGGAAGCACCAGCAAGAAAAAATCAACTTTATTGGAACGATTCCTGCATAGTGTGGAGGTCATGGGCAATAAAATCCCCAACCCCATGCTGCTGTTTATTTACCTGTGTATCGCAGTTATTGTAATTTCCGCTGTCTGTTCGATTTTCCATGTCAGTGCTGTAAACCCCGTAAACAATGAGGTGGTTGAGGTCGTCAACCTGTTCAGCAAGGACGGCTTCGTGAAGATGCTGACCACCTTTGTGACCAACTTTACCGGCACCTCCGCCCTTGGCCTGACCCTGACCTGCATGCTGGGCGTCGGCGTGGCTGAGGCCTCCGGACTGTTCCATGTAGCCCTGAGAGGCCTGGCCAAGGCCAAAGGCTCCGACCTGAAGGTCGTGGCGATTTTCTGCTTTGTGTGCGTCATGGCCGACTGCACCGGCGGCGCCGGCTTTGTCGTTATGCCCCCTCTGGGCGCGCTGATCTGGGCCGCTATGGGCCGCAACCCCATGGCTGGTATGCTGGCGGCCTACGCCTCCGTCTCCGGCGCCTTTGCCTCTAACCTGATGATCACCTCCATGGACGTGGTGAACATGGGCTACACCGAGGCCGCCGCGCAGCTGCTGCTGCCCGACATTACCCTGAGCCCGTCGATGAACTGGTATTTCTCCGCCGTCTCCGTGGTGTTTCTCACCTTCTTCTCCGCTTTGATCACCGTCAAGGTGGTGGAGCCCCGGCTGGGCAAGTACACTGGCGACTATGTGGAAAAAATGGATGACACCACGCCCGACGACAGCAAGGGCCTGAAGGCTGCGCTGATCTCTTTCCTGATTTATATTGCCATCATCGTAGTACTGTGCATCACGGGTGTCCTGGCTGATGAAAACGGTTCTCTCATCGCCTCCGACGCTCCTCTGATGTCCGGTATGACCGTACTCATTGCGCTGATGTTTGCCATCCCCGGCATTGCGTTCGGCTTTGCTTCTAAGCGGTTTAAGAAGTTTGACGATGTGGCTGCGGCCATGACCTCCGCCATGGCGGGAATGGCCACCTATATCGCACTGTTCTATTTCATCGCCCAGTTCCTGAAATACTTCGACTGGTCCAACCTGGGCATTATTCTCGCCATCAAGGGCGCCAACCTTCTGGAGGCCTCCGGCCTGCCGGTGTGGCTCATTCTGGTGATCTTTGTCATCATGAGCGGCATCCTCAACCTGTTCATCGGCTCCGCCTCCACCAAGTGGTCCATCCTCTCCAGCGTGTTTGTTCCCATGTTCATGCTCATGGGCTACTCTCCCGCTCTGATTCAGATGGCTTACCGCATTGGCGACGCCATCACCAACCCCATCTGTCCCACCTTCGCTTACTTCGGCATGCTGCTTGCTCTGGCTCAGAAGTATGACAAGAAGGCCGGTTTTGGTACCCTGATGTCCAATATGATGCCCTATGTCATCGTATTCTTCCTGTTCATGGTGGCTCAGCTCCTGGTGTGGTTCTTCTTCCAGCTGCCTCTGGGCCCCAACAGCTCGGTTTTGTTCTCCATGCCTTCGGCGTAAATCCGCCTGGAACGCACACAAAACCCATTCTATTTTCCAAGGAGGTTTTACACAATGAATGTTTTGGACGAAAAACGCTCCAGTCCGGAACTGCGCGGCTACGTCAAGCAGCGCATTCAAAAGATGCAGGCCATCATGGAGCAAAAAGGGGTGGATGTCACCATCCTGATGCGTCCGGAAAACGTGTTTTATTTCAGCAACTTTAACCCCATCATCATCAGCCATGTACCCTATTTCATTCTGACCCGGGACGACGCCTTCCTGCTGGTCCACTGCATCCGCCACGACCATGCGGTCAATGAGGGCGCGGTAGATAAAGTCCTGTGCTACGGAAAATGGGGCGCCACCCAGGCGGTGGCCATGGACGCCATGGACGCCATGAAGGAGCTGCTGGGCGACCAGCCCATGACGGTGGGCGTGGAGGGTGACTACGCCAGTATGAACTTCCTGGCCCGTCTGAAGACCAAGCTGACGGTCAAGTCCTATGTGGACATCGCTCAGGACGCCATCAACCTGCGCCTGATCAAGGATCCCCACGAGATCCGTATGTGCCGCATCTCCGGTGAGCTGGTGGATCTGGGCGTGACCCGGGCCATCGAGGCGCTGGAGGGCGGAGCCAGTGAGGCTCAGGCCGCCACCGAGGGCCAGTACGCCATGCGTCAGCTGTGGCATCAGAAATACCAGCAGTATGAGGTCTCCGGTTTTTCCAACTCCGAGACGGCCGATATCGACACCTTTGTGGTGTGGTGCATGTCCAACGAGCGGCTTAACTATGGCTGCGACTGCCCCACGGGCTACGTACCTATGCCCGGTGATCTGACCATGCCCATGAGCTGGGCGCGGGTGTCCGGTTACAACGTGGAAAACGAGCGCACCGTTCTGGTGGGACAGGTCAATGAGATGCGCAGCCGGGCCTATGATGCCATGCTCCGGGCCCGGGAGCAGATCTTCGGCATGCTCCGCCCTGGCGCGGTGTTCGAGGACCTATATTTTGCCGCCATGAAGGTGTATGAGGACGCAGGCTTCGGCAGCATCCTCCCCGGGCGCTGCGGACACGGTATGGGCCTGTCCAGTCACGAATTCCCCTCGGTCACCAAGGGCAATAAGGCCACTTTGGAACCCGGCATGGTACTTACCGTAGAGCCCGGCCTGATGAGCGCAGAGCTGGGTGCAGTACGCAACAGCGATACCGTTTTGATTACCGAGCAGGGGTTTGATTTCCTGACCAACTCCCGTCGAGATACCATCCGCATCAAGGGGTAAAATACACGGCCCGCCTCCAACGGAGGCGGGCCGACATAAATCTTAACTGACTTATTAAGGAGTGCTACATCATATGACAAAAAAGGAGCGTATCCAGGCCGCCATTCGGGGAGAAAAGCCGGACAAGATCCCCTACTCCTTCTGGAGCCATATGCCTGGGACTGACCTGGACCCGGACGCTATTTCTGATAAGACCTATGAGTTTTACAAAAAATATGATTTTGACTTTGTCAAGACCATGAACAACGGGATGTACGCCATTGAGGATTTTGGCTGTACTGTGGACTACTCCGAAATCGTAAAGGGCGGCGTGGCAAAGGTAGTCAGCACCCCCATCTCCTGTGCGGAGGACTGGCACAAGCTTCACGTCTGCCCCTGCGACCAGGGCAGCAACGCCCGGGAGCTGCGCCATCTGCGTCTGGTTTTGGAAAAGCTCAAGGGCGAAGAGGTCCCCGTGATCTTCACCGCCTTTACCCCCATTACCATCGCGGACAAGTTGTGCGGCGGAAAGCTGATCTCCTACATCCGGGAGGGCCACGGCGAGGATGTGAAAGCCGCGCTGGAGGTCATCACTCAGACCACCCGGGAGCTGGTAAGCGCCGCCATTGACCTGGGGGCGGACGGCATTTTCTACGCCTCCCAGATGAGTTCCTACGACAAGTGTACGGAGGAGGAGTATCTGGAGTACGGAAAGCCTTACGACCTGCAGGTGCTGGAGGGGGCCAAGAAGGGCTGGATGAACACCATCCACTGCCACGGGGATCACATCATGTTCCGCATCCTCAAGGACTATCCCGTCCAGATTTTCAACTGGCACGCTTGGGAATCCCTCCCCGCACTGGATGAGGCCCAGGATCTGACCGGAAAGTGTCTGATGGGCGGCTTGAGCCGTACGGACATCACCCACGGTGACCGGGGCGCGATCCAGCACCAGATCTACGAATGCTTTAAAATGACGAAAGGCCGCAGCATGATCCTCACACCAGGCTGCGTGATCCGCTACCCCCTGGACGACAAGATGCTGTCTTTCATCGGCCAGACGCGGGATGAAGTTGAAGCGGTATTTGACCGGAAATAATCCTACAAACCATATCCGCGGTAGATTTCCTGCGCCAGATGAATAAACTCCTTCCCGGCCCGGGTGAGCGCTTTGCTCTTCAGGCGGCATACGGAAATCGGAAAGGAGCGGGGCAGCCCCTCTAACAGGAAGAAGGACAGGTGGCTGAACTGCTTTTCACGAAACAGATAAAACGGCGAATGGCCGCAGTCCCTGTGCAGCGGGGTAAGGAACGTACTGGGCAGCACACAGGCCCCCAGCTCTTCCAGACACAAGGAGAGCTCCGTGATGAGGTTTTGGGTATAGATCACCACATTGGGGGAGATATTTTCCATGCGGCACAGTTCTAAAAAGGTCTTGCCGTTCATGGTGTCCGGGCTTTGGGCAACAAAGGGAAGTTTGGCAAACCCACGCAGAGAGTGGGGCGTGCGGATGTCAGACTCAATCACCCTGTTGGGGTAAAATTCCTGCATCAGACGCTGGGGAACCACCAGGATAAACTTTTCCTCAAACAGCTTGGAAACGGCCAGGCCGGTCAAATCATCCGGCTGGTACCCAATGCACAGATCAGCCGTTCCCTCATACAGGGCATCGGTAATATTTCCGGTGCTGGTTCCCTCCACCAAATTCAGTTTAATCTGGGGAAACAGGTTATGGAAGGATGCAAGCAGAGGGGGAAGCATGATGGTGCCCCGGGTCACCGGAATCCCGATGGTCAGCTCACCTTGGCGAAAGTCCTTGATATCTTGCACCTCTCTGGTATAATTATCTACGCTATATAAAATTTCTCTGGCGTGAATCTGGAGAGACCGCCCTGCATCTGTCAGCGTCAGCGGGCTGCCCCGGTCGAACAGTTTGACGTCAAAGTAGCTTTCAAGCTTGGCAATGTGATTGCTCAGCGCCTGCTGGGAAATATAAAGCTGCTTGGCCGCCCGGGTAAAGTTGAGCTCATTGGCCGCTACATAAAAGCACTTCAAGCTCGTCATGCTGAACATGTCAGATCCCCCCAACAAAATCGTTGTCTAAACACGACCAGTTTATCGTTTTCCATTGTGGAATGCAAGCCGCTTTTTAAATCATATTAGGAGGAATGGACCCTCATGGACCAACTGTTGTACAAAAATCATCTTCAAATCCTGCAGGAAGAGCTGCTGGTTGCTCTCGGCTGCACAGAGCCCATCGCCATTGCCTATGCCGGAGCAAAGGCCAGACAGCTGCTGGGACAGCTGCCGGACCAGTGCCAGGTATACTGCAGCGGCAACATCATCAAGAATGTCAAAGGCGTTGTGGTGCCCAATTCCGGCGGCCTGCGCGGCATGGACGTGGCGGCAATCCTGGGCATTGTAGGCGGAGATCCGGATCAGGAGCTTGCCGTGCTGGAGAGCGTGACTCCGGCCGATATTCAGCAGACGCAGGCGCTGCTGAAAGCAAACTTCTGCCAATGCCACCTGGTGGAGGATGTAGACAACCTGTATGTGCGCATTGAAGTGACCGGCGGCGGACACACCGCCCAGGTGGAAATTCAGGAGCACCACAATAACATCACCTTTATGGAAAAGGATGGCCAGGTTGTGCTCAACCATCGTCCCGATCCTGCCGCCAAGGAGGAAAAAACCGGGGCGGACCGGATGCTGCTGAGTGTAAAAAACATTCTGGAATTTGCTGATACGGTTCAAATTTCCGATGTACAGGAGATTTTGCAGCGTCAGATCGACTACAATTGCGCCATTTCCACCGAGGGTCTGAAGGGCAGCTATGGGGTGGAGACCGGACGGATTCTCATGTCCAACTCCATCAATGCCAGCGGCATGGATCAGGTCCGCATGCAGGCCCGCGCGGCTGCCGCGGCCGGCAGTGACGCCCGGATGAGCGGATGTTCCCTGCCTGTGGTCATCAACAGCGGCAGCGGCAACCAGGGCATCACCATCACCATGCCCATTGTGATGTATGCCCGCTATTGGCAGGTGGATCAGGAGATGCTGTACCGGGCACTGGTGGTGGGCAATCTCCTCAGTGTCCATCAGAAAAAGTATATCGGCAGCCTGAGCGCCTATTGCGGGGCCACCAGTGCGGCCACCGGAGCGGCCTGCGGCATCGCTTACATGCTCCTGCACCGCAAGGGGGAGCAGGAGCGGCTGTACAAAGTCACCTGCGATACCATTACCAACAGCATTGAGACGCTGGGCGGCATGGTGTGTGACGGTGCAAAGGCCAGCTGTGCCGCCAAGATCGGCCTGGCGGTGGAAAACGCCCTGATGGCACTGGAGCTGAGTTTAGAGGGGAATGTCTTCCAGCCCGGCGAGGGCATGACCATGGAAAACCCGGAAGACACCATTGCTGCCGTGGGCCGCATGGGCCGTGTGGGCATGAAGAGCACAGACGTGGAAATCTTAAACATTATGTTGGGCAACTAAGCCAAGACACAGAGAAGGGCGCGGGGACAAGTCCCCGCGCCCTTTTTATGGATCTTCTGTATCTCTGTGAAAGTCTCAGCCGTTACTCCAGGACCTGGAGGTTAAGCACATCTGGTCTTGCATAGTGACCGCAGGGGTCAAACTCCATCCGGCTGGCCGGGACCTTGGTCATATCCAGATCCGCATACAAAATCCCCTCCTCATCCCACAGGGGCTGCATCACCTCGTGGCCATAGGGGTCGATCACACAGCTGCCGCCCCGACAGACCACCTGGGGAAGGGCCGCGATCTCCTGGGGACAGTGAAGGTCTGCGGGATAGATGTCCTTGGTAAAGTACATGTTGCAGTTGACAAAGTAGCACCGGCCCTCCAGGGCAATGTGGCGGATGGTGGCCTGCCACTCCGGGTTGTCATTGGTGTTGGGGGAGAGGTAGAGAGTGACCCCCTTCTGATAGAGGGCTACCCGGGCCAGAGGCATATAGCTCTCCCAGCAGATCAGGCTGGCCATGGGGCCCCAGGGCGTGTGCGCCAGGGGGAAATAATCCCGGTTGGCATCCCCCCAGACCACCCGCTCCGCGCCGGTGGGTTTCAGCTTCCGGTGCACCGACTCCAGAGTCCCGTCGGGGGCAAAGATCAGGTTGGTGTTGTACAGCGTGGCGGTGAGGGCGTCGCGCTCCGAGACGCCGATGCTCACATAGACCCCCAGCTCCGCCGCTGTTTTGGACAGTGCCGCCGTCTCCTCCCCGGGCACCAGGATGGAATTTTCGTAGTAGCGCATCCAGTCCAGCCGTCCCGCTTCACTCCGGGCGCCCACTGTAAACCCGAAGGTCATCCCGTAGGGATAGCCGGGAATAAACAATTCCGGCAGAACCACCAGCTCCGCCCCCTGTCCGGCCGCAGTGCGGATCAGTTCAATCGCCTTCTGGGTACAGCCCACCTTGTCAAACAGCACAGGCGCCGCCTGAACCACCGCAATGCGGCACACGGATTTCATCTCTTTCATACACGACATCCTCCTATCTTCATGCAAAAATACCGTTGGTTCCTTATATCATCCCATGCACACTTGTGTCAAGCCGCGGGGCCGGCAAACAGTTCTCAAAGATTTTCCCTGAAAAAGTGTCAATTTTTTATAAAATTGCGTCTGTTTTTAAAAAACTTCTCCTATTTTATTCTGCCGCGAAATTGCAAAGCCCGGCGCATCTGTTCTTTCTTTCATCATACCAGCCGTTCTTTTCATGGCATAAAATATGGCCGAAGATCTGCACTGGGTGCAGTCTTCGGCCACAATTTATGTACAGCACTGCTGAGCGCCGCTTGAAGCGCTCTGCCTCTCACTGAAAATTCCGCGCTTCAAATGCTTGGGCGCAGCGTCTGACAAATTCATGGACCAAGGTGCTGGGGTGGTCTTTTTTGCAGAGGATGTAAAACTTTCGGGGCGTATAGGCCGGGGAGAGGGGGCGCAGGCAGATGTCCATTTCTGCGGGCAGAGAAATGAAGGAGGGCACCACTCCAACCCCCAGATTCGCCCGGATCATTGTCATCTTGGTCGCAAACGAATTTACATAAATAAAATCCCGAAACGGAAATACCTTTTAATAGTAGTCCCGGATGTTGGCCGCAGAGCCGTCGTACATAGTCACTACGATTCGCCCCTCCAGCATGGACTTTTGGATGCTGGACTGCTGGGAAAGCTCATCCTCCCGGTGCATGGCCAGATTCCACGGGGCATTGTGTACCAAATAAGACTCCATCTCACTGGATGGAATTTCATCCAGATACTGATCGCTGGAGACAATCACGTCCACAACATCCTGCTGAAATTGCTCCAGAAGCTGGCGGTACCGAAACTGCATGAAGCTGATGCGGGTCTGGGGATTTTCCACCGCCAGTTTGCCTACAAAAGGGCCGATCAACTGGTCCTCGTACAGACCTACACCGATCCTCAACTCTTTGCTGAACCCGTGCTGTATATTCTGCACCGCATATACCGCCTGCTCATAGGAGTTCATGATCTTCTTGGTCTGTGCGTAAAACTCTTTTCCGGCAGGCGTCAATTCCACCATACGGTTGTCCCGATAGAGAAGGGGCACGCCCAGCTCCGTCTCCAGACTGCTAATCTTTCGGCTCATGCTTGTCTGTGTCACATGTTCTTTTTCCGCCGCCTTGGTAAAATTGAGACACTCCGCCAAGGTAATAAAGCACTTGATATTTTCGGTGTTCATAGACGCTCCCTTTGAGATAAATGAGTTTTTCGCATCGTACAACACCCTTTCTTCATTTTACGTCAGCAATGCAGTGTGATAGTATTTTTATACATAAAGCTTAAAGCATTCGAGAAAAAACCAGAAAGGGAGTAGTAAATATGACAAATTATATCAGAAAAATGAGCGGAAAACAATACTTGGCGCGCCTGAAGGAGTGCCCCACCGTGATCATCCCCACCGGCGCCTGTGAAATTTACGGCCCCCACCTCCCCATGGGAACCGACCTGATCGTGGCCAAGCGCATTGCGGAGCTGGTGGCCGAGCGCACCGGCGCCCTCATCGCCCCTACCATTGAGGCGGGCGAGTCCTCTGCCCTCCAGTCCTTCCCCTGCACCTTCCCCATGCCCCGCAAGATCCTGGAGGATTACCTGGACTTCGTGGTGGGCAAGCTCATCCAGGACGGGGCCAAGAACCTGGTGTTCATCACCGGCCACGCCGGCAATGTGGACACCGCCAGCTACATCGGCAAAAAGTACCTGGCCCAGCATCCCGAGCTGAAGATGGTGCAGATCGACTGGTGGCGCTTCACCGCGGCCAACTGCGACGGCATCTGCCAGTTCAGCGGCCAGATGGCCCACGGCCACGCCAGCGAGTGCGGCACCTCCGTCATGCTCTACCTGTTCCCCGAGCTGGTGGACACCACCGAGATGACCCGGGTGGAGCCCATCAACACCGGCAACTACGCCGACTTTATCGGCTTTGCTCCCTTTACCTCCCGCACCTCCAACGGCACCATCGGTGACGCCACCGTGGCCACCAAGGAGAAGGGCGAGCAGCTGGTCAACCGCTGTGTGGACCGCATCGTCACCTACATGAAGGAGAAGATGCTCTAATCCACCGCGGCGGTGCCGCCCGCCCAATCCGGGCATTTCAATACGAGGAGGATTTTGCAATGACATTAACTGATTTCTTACTGGACTTTGCAGTGGTCAGCGTACTGCTGTTTGTTGCATTTCTGATCCGGCAGCGGATCCCGTTCTTCCAGAAGTACTTTATCCCCACCTCGCTGATTGCAGGTATTCTGGGTCTGCTCCTGGGCCCTCAGGTATTGGGACAGTTCTCCCCCGTGTGCGTAGAGTTCAGCGACAGTATCTCCCAGTGGACCAACTTCCTGTTCGCCTTTATCTTCGCCACCTCCTTCCTGGGCACAAAGTCCACGAAGTTCGGCCGTAATGTGGTGGCTACCACCTGCATCACCGGCGCCGTCTTCATGGCCCAGGTGGTGGGCGGCCTGGCCATTGCCGCCGCTTTGTCCCTTGTGATTCCCAACCTCCCCTACGCCATCGGCCTTTTGCCTGTGTCCGCCTTCTACGGCGGCCATGGCTCCGCCGGCATCATGGGCGGCGCCTTTGCCACCGAGGGCTGGAATGAGGCCACCGGCATTGCCATGACCTACGCCACTGTGGGCATGTTCGCCGCGGTGATCGGCGGTATGCTGATCATCAACATGGGTGCCAAAAAGGGTATCACCATGCGCAAAATGTCCTCCAACTACCTGCAGAAGCAGGATATGACCGGCATCATGGAGCCTGAGGACCGCAAGCCCATGGCCATTGCCATCTCCAACTCCTCCGTGCTGGATCCCTTCGCTTTCCAGATGATGATCGTGGGCGCGGTGGTTCTGGTCTCCCACCTGCTGCGGGAGCTGCTCATCAAGATCATCCCCTTCTGGGAGCGCATCCCTCTGTATACCATGTGTCTGCTGGTGGGCGCGGTGATCGGCCTGGCCATGAGCCGCACCAAGTACAATCAGTACATCGACCGGGGCAGCATGCAGCGCATCTCCGGCCTGGCTCTGGAGTATATGATCACCTCCGCGGTGGCCACCATCCAGATCAGCGTGCTGGCCTCCTATCTGGTTCCCATCGTGGTCACCTCCGTGCTCATCTGCATCCTCACCGCCGTTCTCTCCCTCTGGCTGAGCAAGAAGTGGTATGGCGAGCACTGGTTTGAGCTGGCCATGGGCGCCTACGGCCAGTGCACCGGCAGCCTGGCCACCGGTCTGCTGCTGCTGCGTGTTCTGGACCCCAACGGCGACTCCCACACCGCCGAGAGTATCTCTGGCTCCAGCACCGTGGGCTCCTTCTTCCAGCAGCCCTATAACGTCATCGGCCCCATGCTGATGATGAGCGCACCGATGATGGTAACCTTAGGCTCGGTGGGCTTCCTGCTCGCCTTCCTGATTGTGGGCTTTGTCCTGTTTGGAAGAAGCGGAAAGAAGGGAGCCTAAGACCATGCAGCAGATCGCCTCTCTGATCCAGCAATATACTCCGGACGCGGTGGAGCTGCGGCGGAACCTCCACCGCCACCCCGAGCTGTCCATGAAAGAAGTCAACACCACCCGGCTGATCCAGGAGACGCTGCAGTCCTACGGCATCCCCCTCATCCAGGATGTGACCCTTCCCTCCGGCACGGCCGCCCTGCTCCAGGGCGGCCAGCCTGGAAAAACCCTAATGCTCCGGGCGGACATTGACGCGCTGCCCGTGCAGGAAAAGTCCGGCCTCCCCTTCGCCTCGGAGTGCCCGGGAGTGTGCCACAGCTGCGGCCACGACATCCACACATCCGCTCTTTTGCTGTGTGCGCGGGTGCTCTCCCAGATGCGGGAACAGTTGAAGGGGCAGGTCCTCTTCCTCTTCCAGCCGGCGGAGGAGACCGGCTCCGGCGCCGCCGCGGTTCTGGAGTCCGGCCTGCTGGAACACTACAAGCCTGATCTGGCCATCGGCGCCCACTGCTGGCCCGATTTGCCCGGCGGCACGGTGGGTCTGCGGAAAGGCGGCTTTATGGCCTCTTCCGACACCTTCCTCATCCGGGTCACCGGGCGGGGCGGACACGGCGCCCATCCCCACAAGAGCATTGACCCCATTGTAACTGCCTGCTACCTGGTGGGCCAGCTTCAGAGCGTGGTCTCCCGCTCCGTGGCCCCCCTGGATTCCGCTGTGGTGACCATCGGCAAATTCACTGCCGGCACCGCGGCCAACGTGATCCCTGATGAGGCAGTGCTGGAAGGCACCGTCCGCACGGTGGATCCGGAGATCCAGGCCCTGGTGGAGCAGCGGATCCGGGACATCTCCGCCCACTGTGCCGCCGCTATGGGTGCCCAGTGTGAGGTGGAATACCACCGTGGAATGCCTCCCCTTGTATGCGATCCCCAGGTGGTAGACCTGTTGGATGCCGCGGCCTCCCAGCAGCTGGGTAAGGAGCAGGTGCGCTATCTGGAGCAGCCCTCCATGGGCTCTGAGGATTTTGCCCGGTATCTGCAGCAGATCCCCGGTGCCATGTTCCGCATCGGAACCGCCACCGACGCCCCCGCGTCTCACCTTCCCCTGCATAACGCAGGGATCCTGTTTGATGAGCAGGGCATCCCCACCGGCGCTTCGGTGATGTGCCAGCTTGCTCTGGACTACCTGCGGTAACACCGTGGTTTCTTTTCCCTTTTGATTTGTTTTCCCTTCTCTTTTATACAACAAGTTTTTCCGGCCTGGTCTGCCGCACTCTGTTTGAACCGAGTGCGACGGACCAGGTCCTTTTTTTATCCCTGCTATGGTATAAGAGGATCAGAGCATTTCAATTCCCCGCACATTTTTCCGCTTCACATACAAGGAGCGGCGCCACCGTGCCGCCCCTTGTATGTTCTCCCACACTCTATTTACAAAATAGGTTTTATTTCCGGTTGCATTTTTCCGGGATATCCGTCTTATATAGAAATAGGACATATTCAGCCCGGTGGTGATTTCGTGTACACAGAGAAAGAAACACATCGCGGCAAGGACGACGACCGTCAATTTATCCTGGAGCTTTACCGGGATTTTTGCCGTCTCATGTTCTTCACCGCCCAAAAATACCTCTCCGATCCCCTCCAGCAGGAGGAGGTGGTACAGGAGAGCCTGCGCAAGCTCATTGAAAAGGTGGACACCCTGCGCACCCTCCAGCCAGCCGTCTTGGCTTCCTACATCGTGGCTGCGGTGCGCAACACTGCCATTTCCTATCTGCGGGCCCAGGCCAAGCAAAAAGAGGTAATCAGCCTGGAGGATCTAAGGGAAGAGCCCGCCTCCCAGGAATCCATGGACGAGGCGCTCATCCTTCAGGAGGAGCTGGCCCCTCTGCGCGCCATCTGGCCCCAGCTGAGCCTGGAGGAACAGCAGCTGCTGGAGGGCAAGTATCTTCTGGAGTACAGCAGCGCCCAACTGGCCCAGCAGCTGGGGTACGAGCCCGCCCATGTACGTATGAAGCTGACCCGTGCCCGGCGAAAGGCCTTGAAGCTGATGAAGAAGGGAGGGAGCAGTCATGGCCAACCGTGAAACGCGGAAGGAGCAGTATGAGGATGCCCTGTTTGCCCTATTAATGGACGAGATGGCCCAGGAGGACGGGGAAGAGCTGCTGCGGCTCAACGAGGCGCTGAAACAAGACCCCAATGCTGCGGTCCCCGAAGCGGTTCATCACCGCTGCGAGAAGGTCATTGGAACTGCCTTCTCCAGAAGGCAGTTCCAAACCACCGGGCGCAGGACAGCCCGGTGGTTTGGACGGCTCCTCCTGGCCGCCATCCTGGGAATTCTTCTGTTTTCGGCGGCCTTTGCCCTTTCGGAGGATGTGCGTGTGGCCACGCTGAACATCGTGTTGGAGGTGATGGATGACCACACGCGGATCACCTTTGAGGAAGACCCATCCGGTGGAGCAGGACAGTCCGGCAGCACAGGACAGCCCGATACTACGTCTGGTCTGGAATACCATTACAACATCGCCCTGGAGTGGATTCCGGAAGGATTTATACTGGATGGTGGTAACTATGAGGAAAACGGTACCAGTGACTACGTTGTCTATCGCAGCCAGCAGGATGGAATGATTAACGTCAGTGTTACGCCATATAGTGCTGGGCTTACAGGAAGTTTTAGCACAGAAGACTGTGAAAAAAAGAGGTTACAGTGCAAGACCATCTGGCGACCTTGTATATCACAAATGACGATATGCTGGAGAAACGATATCATCAAAATGGGCTTACAAATATCTGGAGTGATATGATAATCTACTGGATTGATCAAGAGGCTCAGGTGATTGTAGATATTAGTGCCACCAATCTGACCGAAGAGGAAATGATCCGCCTGGCGGAGGGCGTCCACTGGCTGCGCGGAACTCTATAATGGAACCCCCGGCTGTCAAACAGCCGGGGGTTCCTTTTGCATTGGGGCGCTATTTTTACCCAAGGACGCGGCGCAGGATGGGAACGGCAGAAATAGCGGCAGAAATCAGGACGGACAGCAGGAGCGTGCAGCCGATCTGAACCGCCACCCACACAGCAAGCGGTCCCTGGAAATTCACCAGGGTCGTCAGGGCGTTCAGGATCAGGACATGGACCCAATATACGCCAAAAACCCGGTTGGATGCCTGGACCAGCGGGCGAGAGCATTTCTCCAGCCTGGCGGAGTACCGTTCAAACCAGGTTTTACAAAACACAAACAGGCTGGCCGCCAGCAGGTAGTGGTTCAGCATGTACCCGCCGTTCATAGGGAGGGAAATTCCCTCCGGGGACGCCTGGGCCAGATTTCCCAGCAGGCAGGCTGCGTATCCCACCACGCCGCCCAGATAGATCAGGATGCGGGTCTTTTTCTGGAATTTTGCCCCGCCCAGCAGATACCCTAGCAGAAAATAACCCAGATACCCTTCCATGAGCGGTTCAAAGAAATAGAGATTAACCGGGAGGATCTGATTGAGGATGGGTCGGAGGGTGGTGGGGAACAAAATAACTCCCAGCAGGACCACCAGCTGCCGGGCCGAGCTGTGATCCACGATCCGTTTCAGAAAAGGGCACAGGAGATAGATTCCTACCAGGGTATAGATAAACCACATATGATAGCTGACGCCCTGATTCAAAAAACGGCTCAGAAAATCAAGAATGTCTATGGGATGCTGCCCACAGGCCACCTCGGCGGCGTAATAGATGAGACTCCAGGCAGTCAGCGGAATCACCAGCTTGGGAATGTTATGCTTATAAAAATTCCAAACCCGCTCTGTGCTGGAACGACTGAGCAGCAAAAAGCCGCTGATCATGAAAAACAGGGGCACTCCGGTACGATCCACGGGATTAAATCCCATACACAGGTACCACGTGAGGCAGGAATAAAACGCCGGGTTAACCAGTGTTGCCGCAATGCTGTGCAGAATCACAACCAGACAGATGGCCAAACAGCGAAGAAAATCCAGATACGGGATGCGTTGTCTCATCGGAAGCCCTCCATTTCCCTGCTTCATAAGACGGCAATCCCGGTTATGTGCAACAAATTTGGCCGTTCCAGCCCCTGCACAGGGCAAAAAATCCGCTGGAATCGTAGGATTCCAGCGGATTTTTGCTTGCAGTGCCCCAGGGGTCAGAGCGGAAGCGCGGTTTTTCTCAAAACTGCAGAACCGTTTGCAGTCGGTGCGTGGCCTCAGTCAGGGCGCGGATGATGGCGCTCTTGTGTTTCTGGATGCCGGGAGTCATACCGGTCAGACTCATGGTTCCGAACAGCTGCGTTCCATATTGATTAAAGACCGGTACAGCGATGGCCGACACACCCATGAACAGCTCATTATGCTCGTAAGAATACCCATACTCCCGGATATGGGCAAATTCTTTCTCCAGCTGATCCCGCGTCGTCTTTGTCTGATCGGTCAGCGCCGGGAAGGGGCCCTTGGCCAGATAGGCATCCAGCTCCTTTTGGGGCAGATAAGCCAGCAGGATCTTGCCGCTTGCCGAACCATACAGCGAGATCTCCGGCGTGGCTCTGCGCACAATAAAGGCACAGGTGGTCGGCTCCGTGGTATCCAGGACCAACAGACGCTTGTCCTCCACAGAAAACAGCGTTCCGTTGGCCTGGAAACGGTCGCTCAGCGCCTGCATGTGATCGTGGCCGTGATCCATGCAGATCTTTTTGCGCGTATCCGGGGCAAGGCAGGCCTTATTAAAGAGTTCCGCGCCCAGCATATACTGGCCGGACAGATTCTGGCTGATATATCCATTATTTTGCAGGGTGTTCAGGATTCCATGGACGGTTCCCTTGTTCAGATTCAGCCTGCTGCTGATCTGGCCCAGAGTCAAGGCTGTGTTGGTCGCGGTGAAACAATTCAGGATATTGATGGCCCGCTGTACCGACTGGATCTGCTTTCCAGACAACGCCTGGTTTGGTTTTTCCCCCGGCGCAGAGGCCCCCTTTTTACTCGGTTCCAAAAATTTTTCCTCCTTTCATTTGACATTATCAAAATAAAGTTGACTATTATTGACAGGGTATCATTGATTTTGTAGACTGTCAATACCATAGGAAATGTTATTTTATCCGGCCGGGAAAATGACTTACCCATGAGAAACACTTTACGGGGGAGGCATTTGTAGATGGAGACCACAAAAAGAACATTTACCATGAAAGAAAAGCTGGCCGCACTTGGCCCCGGATTTTTGATTGTCGGATCGTTTATCGGCCCGGGCACTGTGACCAGCTCCACCCGCGCCGGTTCACAGTATGGCTTCACGTTGTTCTGGTGCATTGTGTTTTCTGTCATTGCCGTCATTGTCATGCAGGGCATGGCGGCGCGGCTGGGTATTATTACCCAAGAGGGACTGGCGGAAAATCTGAAGCACGATTTTGCGGACCGCCCCATCCTGCGCAACATCCTGTGCGGCCTGGTGGCCGTGGCCATCGCGGTGGGCGGCTTTGCCTATATGAGCGGCGACCTCACCGGCACCGCCCTGGGCGTCAGCGCCCTGACCGGCGTTTCCACCAAGATTATCGCTCCCATCTGGGGTATTTGCATCCTGCTGATCCTGAACCTGGCAGGTGACGCGGTCAAGTACTTGGAAAAGCTGCTGGGCGTATGCGTCATCCTGATGGCCGCGGTATTTGTCATCACGATGATTATTGTCCGCCCCAACCTGGGCGAGCTGCTCCACGGCTGCATCCCCACCATCCCCGAGGGAGGCCTTATGACCTGCCTGTCCCTCATCGGCACCACCGTCGTGCCCTATAACATGTTCCTCCACGCCGCCAGCGCCAAGCGCACCTGGCACAGCCCCGAAGAGCTCCCCCTGTGCGCGTTCGGCACCACCGTCCCCATGATCATCGGCGGCATTGTGACCGGCGCCATTATGATCACTTCTGCCACCGTCATGCGGGGCATGACCGTCAATAACGCCATGGATATGGCGGTGCAGCTGGAGCCCACCCTGGGCAGCCTGGCTCAGCCCTTTATGGCCGTTGGCCTGATTGCAGCCGGTATCTCCAGCGCCGTGTGTACCCCCATGGGCGTGTCCTATGTATTTGCCGGCCTGTTCGGCTGGAAGACCGACCGCTCGGATAAGCGCTACACCATCACCAACGCCGCCGTGCTGATTACCGGCATCGTAATTGCCGCGCTGGGCACCAACCCCCTGGGCCTCATTATGACTGCGCAGGCCGTAAACGGCATCGTGCTGCCTGTGGTGGTGGGCGTGACCCTCTACCTCACCAGCCGTTCCCGCATCATGGGCAAGTACAAAAACGGCATCGTCACCAATATTCTGGGCCTTGCCATCTTTGCCATCTCCCTGGTGCTGGGGCTGAGCAGCTTTATCTCGGTCTTTACAGGCTGAGGCCGGACATACGGATCAAGCGAGGTGGCATTGTGCTGCAAGAAACCGTACAACCTGCCTGGGAATTTGGCCGCCGGTATCTTGCTCAAGGACGGGTCGCCGACTACATTCCCGAGCTGGGGAAAGCGGACCCGGCACAGCTGGGCCTGTGCATCAAGACACTGGATGCTCAGACTATTGAGTATGGCGACGTAACGCCGCGCTTTACCATGCAGAGCATCTGCAAAGTCGTGTCTCTGGCCGCCGCCCTGCAGTGCGTGGGGGAGGAGAAGGTATTTGCTCATGTTTCTATGGAGCCCTCGGGCGACGCCTTCAACTCCATTATCAAGCTGGACACGGTGAGCAACCGCCCCTTCAATCCCATGATCAACGCCGGGGCTATCAGTGTGGTGGGCCTGCTCACCGACAAATTTGAATTTGAGCAGCTGCTGGACTTTGTCCGCAAGCTGTGCCAGGATGACGAAATCTCCATCAACCAGGCCGTCTACCAGTCGGAGACCGCCACCGGCAATCGAAATCGCGCCATCGGCTATATTCTGAAAAGCAAGGGCATGCTGGAGGGAGATGTCCCCAAAGCGGTGGATCTGTACTTCAAGCTGTGCTCCCTGAACATCAATACACGCTCCCTGGCCGGGCTGGGCCTGGTCCTGGCCAACGGAGGGGTAGAGCCGTCCACCGGCATCCGATATTTGGACAAGCAGGTCGTGCGCACGGTTCAGACACTGATGCTGACCTGCGGTATGTACGACGGTTCCGGAGAGTTTGCCGTCCATGTGGGTATCCCATCTAAAAGCGGCGTGGGCGGAGGCATCATGTCCTGCGTTCCGACCCGCATGGGTATCGGCATCTATGGGCCGGCCCTGGACGACAAGGGGAACAGCATTGGCGGCAGGCACATGCTGGAGTATCTGTCCCGCCACCTGCACCTGCATCTCTTTGAGTCCTGCACCGCCTGACGTTTCGACACACCTATCCATACCAAGGAATACACCATATGGAAATCAGAGGAATGTAAGAAGGTAAAAACCATGAAAAACAGTAAACCAACCATTTATGATCCATCTTTCCTGCCCAACAACATTTACAGCGGCGTTCCCTCCTGGCTGAATCTTCCGGTGTTGGAGCAGGCCAGTGAGCTGAAAGGCTTTGATGCGGTGGTGTCGGGGGTGCCCTGGGAGGGCGGCTGCACCATCGGCGGATACTCCTCCTGCACCGAGGGACCCAAATCCATCCGCTCCGTCTCCATCCGCTATACCGGGTTTCTGCCCGACTTCGATCTGGACTCCTTCGATTATCTGAAGGTAGCGGACTTTGGCGATGTGGCCTGCCGCAACGGGGATTATGACCTGACCTTCCAGAGCATCCGGGAGCGAATTGGTCAGATCGTGGATGCCGGCGCATTTCCTATCACCTTCGGCGGCGATCACGGAATTGCCTACCCCATTATCAGCGAGATTGCCAAGCGGCATCCCAAAAAGGTGGGCGTGCTCCACTTTGACGCCCATCTGGACAACTACTCCAACTTCGGCGAGGACCTCTATTCCCGCTGCTCTCCCTTCTATCAGCTGTATAACGACCCCAACATGGACCCCACCAAGATCGTCCACATCGGCATCCGGGGCCCCAGGAATCACAAGGAAGAGTTCCAGAATGCCAAGAAGTTCGGCGCGTCGGTAATTCTGGCTGGAGAGGTTAAGGAAAACGGATGGAAGGCCTCCATTCAGAAAGCCATTGATGTGGCGTTTCAGGACACTGAGTTGGTCTATGTCACCGTCTGTTCTGACTGTCTGGATGCAGCCAGCATGCCCCAGGGGCCCCAGGATATGTGCGGGCTCACCTCCTACGAGCTGTGCATGATGGTCCATGAAGCCGGTCTGGCCGGAGCCAAGGGGTTCGACTTTGTGGAAATCTACCCGGATGTGCTGAGCTATCAGACCGCCTCCCATGACGCCTGCTGGGCTACCCTGTACTTTCTCAACGGCGCAGCCCAGAGAAAGCGGGACAACAGCTAAAACAAACACAACACAGCGAGGGCTCCGTACGGAAAGCAACGTACGGAGCCCTCGCTCTCTTTCTTTATTCTTGCAGAAACTAACGCATCAGGAAAAACCGTGTTTCCGGGCAGCGGCCTCCAGGCGCGCCAGAGCTCCGGTCAGCTCGGACTGAGGCATCCCGATCTGCAGGCGGAGAAAGCCGGTACCGGCCTGGCCGTACTTGCTGCCCAGGTCTGGCTCCACGCCGGCGGACAAGAAGAACTGCTCCAGCTCCGGCTCGGACAGCTCCAGACCGCGGAAGTCCGCCCAGATCAGCGTACCGGCCCGGTGGCGGAGGATCTTCACCGCCGGCATGCAGCGGGCAAAGCAGTCCCGCACCAGGGACTCGTTCCCGTGTACAAACTCCATCAGTTCATCGATCCACGCCTTGCCCTCGTCTGTGTAGGCCGCCAGCACGGCAACCCGCATGAAGGGGGAGAGGCTGCCGTAGTGGTCGGCGTCCCGCTGGGTGCGGTAGGCCTCCCGGATGGCTTCATTGGGGATGATCACGTTGGCGTGGCTGGTGCCGGTGAAATTGAAGGACTTGCCCAGGCTGGTGCAGATGATGCAGTTGTCCAGCGCGTCGGGAACGGCGGCATAGGGGACCATCAGGCCGGGCTCCCACACGTGCTCGGCAAAGATCTCGTCCGCCACCACCAGCACATGGTGCTTTTTGGCCAGAGCCGCTACCCGCTCCAGATCCGCCCGCTCCCACACATCCATGGTGGGGTTGTGGGGGTTACAGAGGAACATAACCTTGTTCTCCGGCGCGGCCATTTTCTCCTCCAGGTCGGCAAAGTCCATCTCATACCGGTCGCCCCGCAGCTTCAGGGAATTGTCCACCAATTTCCGGCCGCAGTTGGCAATGGCGCGGGCATAGAGAAGATAGACCGGCTGCTGCACAATGATCCCGTCGCCGGGCTGGGTAAAGGCGCGGATGGCGGCGCACATGGCCTGCAGGGTGCCATAGGAGGGCACGATCCACGAAGGCTCAATCTCCCAGCCGCGCACCTTGGCCATCCAGTTGACAATGGCCTGGAGGTACTGGGGCTCGTCGGAGTCGGTCCAGCCGTACAGACCGGTCTGAGAAAACCGGGTCAAGGCGTCAATAATGCAGGGGGCGGTTTTTACATGCAGCTGCGCTCCGGCCATCACGGTGTAGTCCGGCCGGAAGCCTGTGCCGAAGCCGTAGTCAATGGCGTCGGCCAGCGTTTGAAAGTCAAAAGACATCACTTAATTCTCTCCCTTTCGATGTTCAGGACCCAGGACCGTGCCGGTGCGCACATGGGTGTGGACGCCGTGGTCCACGGCGATCTGCCCGGCTACCAGCACATAGTCCAGTCCCTGGGGACCGTGGCGGGGATCGGCAAGATTTTCTTTGGCGGAGAAATGCTCCCAGTCCAGCACCAGCAGGTCAGCAGCCTGGCCGGGGGACACAAATCCCCGGTCTGTCAGGCCCAGAGTGCGGGCAGCGTTGCCGGTGAGCTTGCGCACCGTCTCTTCCATGGGCACACCCTTGTCCCGCTCCGTCTCCAGAAACACGGTCATCCCCTCATAGGTGGCGGGCGAGCCGCACTCCAGTGGCAGG
>CABVDR010000025.1 GCA_902497145.1 uncultured Oscillospiraceae bacterium | reverse complement strand
TACACGGCGATAAGCCCCATAGGTTCACATTGTGTACCTATGGGGCTTATCCCGTCGGCGGACGCTTTTTTATCCCTGGAAAGAATGGAGCGGCGGCATTGCGTCGGCAGTCAAAATGCGCTATAATATTCAGAACACCAATTTTTATATTGGCAAAAAAGGAGGACGTATCCTATGAACACACTGCTGGAGCTGTTGGAGCAGGACTGTACCCAGTCCGCAGCACAGTTAGCCGCACAGGCAGGCATGACCGAAGAACAGGTGAAGGCAGAGATGGCCCGCCTGGAGCAGGACGGTACGATTTTGGGTTATCAGGCCATCATCGATTGGGATCGGGTGAAGCGGGAAAATGTCACCGCTCTGATCGAAGTGAAGGTCGTCCCCCAGAGCATCGACGGGTTTGACCGCATTGCCGAGCGGATCTACCAGTATGACGAGGTAGAGAGCATGTATCTCATGAGCGGGTCCTTTGACCTGACGGTTATCATCTCCGGCCGCACCCTGCGGGAGGTGGCCCAGTTTGTGGGCGAGCGCCTGGCTCCTCTGGAGGGGGTCACAGGCACAGCGACCCACTTCATTTTGAAAAAATATAAGGAAAAACACCTGGTATTCCGCCGCCCGGAGCCCCAGGAGAGGGAGTTTGTATTTTCATGAATTACGACCAGATTATTTCTCAGCGTATCCAAAACATCAAGCCCTCGGGCATCCGCAAGTTCTTTGACATCCTGGAGGAGATGACCGACGCCATCTCCCTGGGCATTGGCGAGCCCGATTTTGTTACCCCTTGGCACATCCGGGACGCGGGCATCTACTCCCTGGAGCGGGGCCACACCAAGTACACCTCCAACGCCGGTATGCTGGAGCTGCGGCGGGAGATCTCCAATTATCTCCGCCGCCGCTTTGATCTCAGCTACGACTATGCCAAGCAGATCCTGGTCACCGTGGGCGGCAGCGAGGCCATCGACCTGGCCCTGCGCTGCCTGCTGAACCCCGGGGACGAGGTCATTGTGCCGGTGCCCTCCTTTGTGTGCTACGGCCCCCTCACCGAGATGGCCGGCGGCGTGCCTGTGTACGTGGAATTGAAGGCGGAAAACGAGTTCCGGCTGACCCCTGAGCAGCTGAAGGCCGCCATCACACCCAAGACCAAGGTGCTGGTGCTGCCCTTCCCCTCCAACCCCACCGGAGGTATCATGAGCCGCCCCGACCTGGAGGCTCTGGCCGATGTGCTGCGGGGCACCGACATTATGGTGCTCTCCGACGAGATCTACGCCGAGCTCACCTACGGTCAGCGCCACGTGTCCATGGCCAATCTTACCGACATGTATGAGCGCACCGTGGTGGTCAACGGCTTCTCCAAAAGCCACGCCATGACCGGCTGGCGCATGGGCTATGTGTGCGCCCCCCAGCCGGTGATTGCTGCCATGACCAAGCTGCATCAGTTTGGCATTATGTCCGCCCCCACCACCAGCCAGTATGCTGCCATCGAGGCCATGCGCAACGGCGATAAGGACATCGAGCACATGCGGGAGGAGTATGACAGCCGCCGCCGCTATCTGGTGGAGAACCTTAACCGCATTGGCCTGGAGTGCTTTGAGCCTAAGGGGGCCTTTTACGTATTTCCCTGCATCAAGTCCAGCGGTCTGACCTCCGAGGAGTTCTGTGAGCGCTTCCTCATGGAGGAGAAGGTGGCCGTGATCCCCGGTACCGCCTTTGGCGCGGGGGGCGAGGGCTTTGTGCGGGCCTGCTATGCCGCCTCCATGAAGGACATCGCTGAGGCGGTCAGCCGTATGGATAACTTTTTACAGAACCTGCGCCGCAAGCAGGGCGCGGAATAAGCCGGACTGCCCCGGCATGGAGGAATGAGACCATGAATATCGTATGTTTGGATATGGAGGGCGTTCTGGTCCCCGAAATCTGGATCGCCTTTGCAGAAGAGAGCGGCATCCCCGAGCTCAAGCGCACCACCCGGGATGAGCCCGATTATGATAAGCTCATGCGCTGGCGCTTAGGCATTCTGAAAGAGCACGGGCTGGGCCTGAAAGAGATTCAGGCCACCATCGCCAAGATCGACCCCCTGCCCGGAGCCAAGGCGTTTTTGGACGAGCTGCGCACCATGACCCAGGTGGTCATTCTCAGCGACACCTTTGAAGAGTTTGCCAAGCCCCTGATGGAGAAGCTGAACTGGCCCACCATCTTCTGCAACAGCCTGGAGGTGGCTCCTGACGGGGAGATCACCGGCTTTAAGATGCGCTGTGCCCAGTCCAAGCTCACCGCGGTGAAGGCCCTGCAGTCCATGGGCTATGACACCATCGCCGCCGGTGACAGCTACAACGATCTGGGCATGATCCAGGCAAGCAAGGCGGGCTTCCTCTTCAAGAGCACCGACCAGATCAAGGCCGACCACCCCGAGCTGCCTGCCTTTGAGGAGTTTGGAGAGCTGCTGGAGGGCATCCGCAAGGCCCTGTGACCTAATTTTTGAAACATCAGGTGAAAAAGCATGAACGCGTTTGAATCCCTGCCCTTCCGCCCCGCGGATATTTTGCTGCCCAAAGACTGTGAATATTCCAAATGGAGCGTGGTGGCCTGCGACCAGTATACCTCTCAGCCAGAGTACTGGCAGCGGGTCGAGGAGTATGTAGGCCGGGTTCCCTCTGCCCTGCGGATGATCCTGCCCGAGAGCTGCCTGGAGGGCCCCAATGTGGAGACCGACATCATGGACATCAACACCACCATGAGCCGCTACCTCCGGGAGGGCCGCTTTGTCTGCCACCCGGATGCCCTGTTCTATGTGGAGCGGATCCTGGACAACGGCAAGGTGCGCCGGGGGCTCATCGGCATGGTGGATCTGGAGCAGTACGACTATGAGCCGGGCTCCGGGAGCCTCATTCGGGCCACCGAGGGCACCGTCCTCTCCCGCATCCCGCCCCGGGTGGCGGTGCGGAAAAACGCCCCCATTGAGCTGCCCCATGTGATGCTGCTGGCCGACGACCCCAAAAAGACGGTCATTGAGCCTCTGGCCGACCAGACGGGGGAGATGTCCCTTCTCTATGACTTTGACCTGATGGAGGGGGGCGGCCGCCTGCGGGGCTGGGAGCTGAACCAGCAGCAGAAGGAGCAGGTGGCCTCTGCCTTGGCCGCCCTGGCCGATCCGGAGACCTTCCGGAAACGCTACCATCTGGGAGAGGAGCAGCCCGTGCTCCTCTTTGCGGTGGGAGACGGAAACCACTCCCTGGCCACCGCCAAGGAGTGCTACGAGCGTCAGAAGCGCTTTACCCCGCAAGAGCACTGGGCTGCCCTGCCCGCCCGGTTTGCCCTGGTGGAGCTCAACAACCTCCACGACAACTCCCTGGAGTTTGAGCCCATCCACCGGGTGGTGTTTGGCGTGGAGCCCCAGCAGCTGCTGGCGGCCATGGAGAAATACTATCCTGGCCTCATTCACGGAGAAGGGAAGGGCCATGTGCTCCGCTATGCCTGGGGGGAGCAGCAGGGCGCGGTGACCGTGCCCAATCCCAAGGCCCAGCTGCCGGTGGGCACCCTCCAGCGCTTCCTGGACGACTATCTGCAGCAAAATCCCGGACGGGTGGACTATATCCACGGGGCTCAGGTGGCCCAGGATCTGGCCCGACGGAAAGATACCATTGCCTTTTTGCTGCCCGCCATGGGCAAGGAGGAGCTGTTCCCCACCGTGATCCACGACGGGGTGCTGCCCCGCAAGACCTTCTCCATGGGCCGGGCTCAGGACAAGCGGTTTTATTTGGAGGCCCGGCGGATCCGGGACTGAGAAAAGGGGGCGGGAGCTATGAAGACTCAAGCCTACGCAAAACTGAATCTGACCCTGGACGTGCTGGGAAAGCGGGAGGACGGCTATCATGATCTCTGTATGGTGATGCAGTCCATCACCCTCCACGACACCCTGATCCTCACCCCTAATGAGGGGAAAGGCCTGCGGGTAAAGAGCAACCTGCACTTTTTGCCCACAGGGGAGAAGAACCTGGCCGCGGCCGCTGCCCTGCGGTTCTGGGAGGTACTGGGCCGGGAACCGGAGTCTCTGGACATCGAGATCCAAAAACAGATCCCGGTGTGCGCGGGCATGGCGGGGGGCAGCAGCGACGCCGCCGCTGTGCTGCGAGCTCTCAACGAGCAGGCGGGCTCTCCCTTTACGCCCACAGAGCTTGCCAAAGTGGGGGAGAAGGTGGGCTCCGACGTGCCCTACTGTGTGCTGGGGGGCACCGCCCTGGCCGAGGGACGGGGCGAGATACTCACCCCGCTGCCCGCTCTGCCGCCCTGTTGGGTGGTGGCCTGCAAGCCCGATTTTCCCATCTCTACCCCGGAACTCTTTGCCCGCATTGACAGCTGTAAGCTCCGCCGCCGTCCCGACACGGCCGGGATGCTGGAGGCCTTAAAAGCGGGCAGTTTGGAAGAAGTGGCCCGGCGGATGTACAACGTGTTTGAGGACGTGCTGCCCGAGCGCTACCAGACCCGGGTGGCGGAGATTAAACAGGTGCTCATCCAAAAGGGAGCCCTGGGGGCCAACATGAGCGGCACCGGCCCCACTGCCTTCGGCTTGTTCGACAGCGAGGAAGCGGCCCAGGAGGCTGCCGATATCCTGAAAGACACCTACCGGGAAACTTTTTTGTGTCGGAGTGTTTAAAACAACAGGAAACCGTCCATCCTAGTGTGTACTACATAGGATGGACGGTGTTTTTTATGGATCGGAAGCTGAAGCGGTGGGAAGTGGCCCTGTTGTGCGGCGTGCTGGCAGCCCTGTTGTGGGGAGCCTGGGCGGGGCAGGAGCAGGCCCAGCTGGCCGGGCAGGTGATCCGCCTGCATGTGCTGGCCAATTCTGACACCCAGGCCGACCAGGAGCTGAAGCTGGCGGTGCGGGACCGGGTGCTGGAACAGGCCGAGGGACTCTATCCTCAGGATGCTACCCTGGAGCAGGCCCGGGCGATTTTGGAGGACAATCTGGACGCGCTGGCGGCGGCAGGGCAGCAGGTGGTGAATGAGGCGGGAAAGGACTATCCCGTCACTGCCCGCCTGGAGGAGTGCTGGTTCCCCACCAAGGAGTATGGAGACTTTGCCCTGCCCGCCGGGGAGTACACAGCCCTGCGGGTGGTGATCGGAGAGGGCGCGGGGCAGAACTGGTGGTGCGTGGCCTTCCCGCCTCTGTGCCTTGGAGCGGCCACTGAGAGTGTGGACGACGCCACAGCGGCCGGCCTCTTCACAGAGGACCAGGCGGGACTGATGACCCGGGAGAACGAAGGATATGTACTGAAATTCAAGTCCCTGGAGCTGCTGGGAGAGCTGCGGGGATGGCTGAGTGGAAAATAAGAAAGCGCCTGTCCGGAAGGACAGGCGCTTTGTATTTAGTATTCCTCTTTGGAGTCCAGCAGATAGGGGAGAAAGTCGGCCATCAGGGGGATGTAGGTAGCCACGAAGGCAATCCCGGCCAGAATCGCTGCTTTGGGTTTGTGCCGGGAGGGAACCAGGAGGCCCAACAAAATCCCCACGGCGCAAAGGCAGATCTTCACCAGGGCGAAGTCGCGCCAGGTGCTCTCGGCGGCGTACTCGTCCGCCCGGTCCAACAACCATCTCAACCAGTTCATATCATACCCTCCTCTTCCGCGGCTTCCTTGCCGCTTTCTTGAAAGAAAGCTTGGCAAAGAACGTTATGCGAAACTTCGTTTCGCTTCTGGGGCTGGAGTGACCCTATACAGCTGCGCTGCCAGGGAACATTGCCTCTGTTTCCATTTTAAGTTATCAATCGACAAAATGCAAGGAAAAACGGGGTTAAAACAAATTGGAAAATTGGCGTGGCGGAGGATATGTTTGATAACAACCTATGTTTGAGCGGGGACGAAGCGAAACGAAGTTTCGCAGGAAGTTCTTTTGCTGACTTTTCTTTCAAGAAAAGTCAGTGGGCGGAGGCCCAGGTAGTGCCGGCGTGAGTCTCGGCCAGCAGGGGGACAGACAGCTGGCATACGCCCTCCATCTCCTCCTTCACCAGCTTGCACACCGTCTCTGCCTCGGCTTCCGGGCACTCCACGATCAGCTCGTCGTGGACCTGGAGCACCAGACGGCCCTCCAGCCCCTCCCGGAGCAGGCGGTCCCGCACCCGAATCATGGCCAGCTTGATGATGTCGGCGGCAGTGCCCTGGATGGGCATGTTCAGAGCCACCCGCTCGCCGAAGGAGCGGGTATTGAAGTTGGAGGACTTGAGCTCGGGCAGCCAGCGGCGGCGGCCGAAGAGGGTGGACACATAGCCGTCCTGTTTGCCCTGCTCCACCACGCCGTCCATGTAGGCACGTACGCCGGAGTAGTGGGCAAAGTACTTGTCCATATACTCCTTGGCCTGCTGCACCGATACCCCAATGTCCTGGCTCAGGGAGAAGGGGGAGATGCCGTAGACGATGCCAAAGTTCACCGCCTTGGCGCTGCGGCGCATCTGGGGCGTGACCTGGTCGGGAGCCACCCCAAAGACCTGGGAGGCGGTGATGGTGTGGATGTCCGCTCCGCTGTGGAAACCCTCAATCATGGCCTGATCCCCGGCCATGTGGGCCAGCAGGCGCAGCTCGATCTGGGAGTAGTCCGCGTCCACCAGCACCTTGCCCGGGGCGGCCACAAACATCTCCCGGAGTTGGGCACCCAGCTGGGTGCGGATGGGAATGTTCTGAAGGTTTGGCTCGGTGGAGGAGAGCCGTCCGGTGGCGGTGACGGTGTTCTGGAAGCAGGTGTGAATGCGCCCGTCGGGGGCGATGACCTTGCCCAGACCGTCGGCGTAGGTGGATTTTAGCTTGGTGAGCTGCCGGTAGTCCAGGATTGCCTCGATGATGGGGTGCTTGCCCCGCAGCTTTTCCAGCACCTCCGCGTTGGTGGAATAGCCAGTTTTGGTTTTCTTCACCGGGGGCAGGCCCAGGTTGTCAAAGAGAATGTGGCCCAGCTGCTGGGTGGAATTGATGTTGAATTCCTCCCCGGCCAGCTCGTAGATGAGGGCCTGGTCCTTCTGGATGCCCTGGGCCAGGGCCTCGCCGAAGGCGGCCAGAGCCTTCCGGTCCACTAGTACCCCCGCCCGCTCCATCTCGGCCAGCACGGGGCACAGGGGAAGCTCAATTTCCTCATAGAGCTTGGTGAGGCTGAGTTCCTCCAGGCGCTGGGACAGGGTCTCATAGAGACAGTCAATGAGGGCGCAGTGGCTCAAAAATGCGCCCATGGGGCCGCTGACCTGGGCGGCGGCTCCCTCCCGGTCCTCCGCCCCGGCGTAGGGGTCAGCCCCGGCGGAGTGGGCCTCCGTAAAGGCGAAGAGGGAGTCAAAGGCGCCGGGGGTCAGATACTCCTTGGCTTTGGCAAACTCCTGGTTGTAGTAGGTGAGGCCCAGCTTCTCCAGGTCGTAGCTGCCGTCGGTGGGGGAGAGGAGGTAGGCGGCCAGCTCGGTGTCAAACCGGATGCCCTGGGGCTCAATCCCCTGGTCCATCAGCTCCTTCTCCAGCTCCTTGGCCCCGTGGACCACCTTCTGAATGTCGGCGGCGAAAAGAGCCTGGAGTACCTGGTTATAATTCTCCAGGCGGTTGGCGAAGAGCAGGGCCCCGTGGCCTTCCGTGGGGCTTGGGTTAAAGCTGACGCAAACAGCATCCAAGCCGGGCAGAGCCAGAACGGCCACATAGTCGGCCTGCCGCCACAGCTCCAGAAGCTCCTGGGCCCGGGCGGCGTCCTGCACCACCTCGCTGGTGCAGGTGCCCTCCACCATCTTGCTCTCCTGGGGCGCGCCCTCCCCCTGGGGAGCGGTAAGGTGGTATTTGTCAATGAGCTTGGCAAACTCCAACTCCAGAAACAGCTGGTAGAGACGGTTGTTGTCCACCTCTTTGCGCAGGTTGTCCTCGGGGGTAAAGTCCAGGGGAGCATTGGTGCGGATGGTGGCCAGGTCGTAGGACATGCGGGCCATCTCCTCCCCCTCCTGGAGCTTTTTGATGACGCCCGGCTTGGCGGGGGTGCCGGGGACCATCTCTGGGGTGGGCATGGCGGCGTACAGGTCGTCAATGGAGCCGTACCGGCCCACCAGAGCCATGGCAGTTTTCTCGCCCACCCCCTTGACGCCGGGAATGTTGTCGCTGGCGTCGCCCATGAGGGCCTTCAGGTCAATGATATGGATAGGATCAAAGCCATACTCCTCCCGGAAGGCCTCGGGGGTCATATCTTTGGTGGTGGTGCGGCCCATGCGGGTGGACACCAGCTTGACGGTGGTGTGGTCGGTGACCAGCTGGAGGGAGTCCTTGTCGCCGGTAACCACGATGGTGTCCCAGCCGGAGGCGGTGTCCTTGGCGGCGATGGTGCCCATCAGGTCGTCCGCCTCCCAGCCGTCCATCTCATAGATGGGGATGTTCATGGCGGACAGCACGTCCTTCAAAATGGGCATCTGGCTTGCCAGCTCATCCGGCATTCCCTTTCGGGTGGCCTTGTAGCCGTCATAGGCCAGGTGGCGGAAGGTAGGGGCCTTGCGGTCGAAGGTGACGCACAGGGCGTCGGGATTGCTGTCGTCCAGCAGTTTGCCCAGGATATTTAAAAAGCCGAAGATGGCGTTGGTAGGCTGTCCGGAGCGGGTGGTGAGATTCTGGCTCACCCCATAAAAGGCCCGGTTGACCAGGGAATTGCCGTCCAGGACCATCAGTTTTTTCATGTGGGTATCCTCTCGTTTCTTCCCCCAAGGGGGCAAAATATCTGCTCTAGTATATCAGTCTTCCCCAAGCGGGGCAAGAACAAGCATGTTTGCAGGTCAGAGGCTGGCGGCCAGCTTTTCCGCCTGCTTTTTGGCCCGGTTGAGAATGGCTTGGGTGTCGTTGTCCCACACATCCAGCCCCTCGGCGGTGAGACAGTGGGCCCGGGAGATGCCGAACATGCCGCACAGGCCCTCTATATAGTCAAAGCCCAGGTTCTTGTCCCCGATTTCGCCGCCGGATGTAGTGATATATACCAGGTTGCCCGCCTTGCACAGGCCCTCCTGCTTGCCCTCCAGGGTGTAGTGGAAGGTGATGCCCAGCACGCTGGCCCACTCCAGATAGATTTTCAGTGCCGCAGGAAAACTCAGGTCCCAGTAGGGGGCGGCCACTACCACCAGATCAGCCCCCTGCATCTCGTGGGCGGGGGCAAACATGGGGTCCCAGGGGTCGGACTGGAAGCGGCTGTCCCGCTCCACGGTCATGGGACCGGTAAGAACTGGAAGATCACACACGGTGAGATCCCGCTCCAGAATTTCCGCCTTGGGCCAGCGGGCTTTGCAGGCCGCCAAAAAGGCCTGGCTGAGCTGCCAGGTGCGGGATTCCTCCCGCCCCCGCATACAGGCGTTGACAAACAAAATATGCTGTATCATACTGCATTCTCCTTTCCAAGATCGGTTAGGGCCTGACGGGCGGTTTTGACCAGATAGTCCATGGCCTCCACAGGGTAGCGGCCGGCGGCGGTCTCGCCGGTGAGCATCAGGGCACAGGAGCCGTCCAGTACGGCGTTGTAGATATCGCTCACCTCTGCCCGGGTGGGTACCGCCCGCTCCTGCATGGACCAGAGCAGCTGGGTGACCACAAAGAAGGGTTTCCCTGCGGCCCGGCAGGCCTGGGCGATGTGCTTTTGGGCGGAGGGCAGCTGCCACAGGGGCATGCTGTTGCCCAGGTCGCCCCGGGCGATGCAGATGGTGTCGGCGGCTTCTATAATTTCGTTCAGCTGCTCCAGACCGCGCTGGTTTTCAATCTTGGCCATGATTTTTCCCTGGTCCAGACCGGCCTTAAGCATGGCCCGGCGGAGGGTGCGCACGTCCTCCGCGCCCCGGACAAAGGGCTGCAGAATATGGGTGACGCCGAAGCGCTTGGCCTGGGCCAGATGGTCCAGGTCCTCCTGGGTCAGGGTGGGGGTGTTGACCTCCCGGCCTAAAATGGCCAGACTTTTGCGGCTTTGGAGCAGCCCGCCCCGCTCGATGCGGCACACCAGGTCCTCCCCCTGCTTCTTCTCCACCCGCAGCAGCAGGGCGCTGTCGTCCAGAGAGATCTGGTCGCCCGGCTGGGCGGCCTCCCGGGCCGCTTGGGGAATGGAGATACCCCCCGGACCCAGGACAGTTTGGCTCCCGGTTTCCAAAGGGACTGGGGCGGAGAGCGTGCCCACCCGCAGCTCGGGGCCCTGCAGGTCGATGATCAGGTGAGCGGCCCGGCCGGCCTTTTGCGCAGCGGGCCAGTAAACCTCATCTAACAGGGGAGCACACTGCTCCAGCGTGGTGTGGGACAAATTCAAGCGCGCGCCGGTCATTCCGGCGGCGAACAGATTTTCCAGGGTGGCGGCGTCGCGGCAGGCACCGCCCAGGGTGGCGTAGAATTCCATAGCAACCTTCGCTCCTTTTTTGCTGCTGTCTCTATTATGGTGCTCCCGGCCCCCTGCGTCAATCGAAATTCGGGGAATTTCCCGGAAATCGGATTGTTTACCCCTTTTTCATAGACTTTTCTCGGGAAACGTGATAAAATAGGATGCCTGAATGAAACCATTGCCCCTAGAAGGCATAATCATAGTCCAACCAATTCTTTGATGATGTGGAGGATGTTCCATTGAAAACGAATGTGTTAGGCGTTCAATTTGATAATCTCACCCGGGAAGAGGCCCGCCAGGCGGGCCGCGAGCTGCTCCACAGCAGCGATTTCCACTATGTGGTCACCCCCAATCCCGAGTTTTTGCTGGCCGCTGAGAAGGACCTGGAGTTCCAGAAGATCCTCAACGGGGCCGATCTGGTGCTGCCCGATGGTATCGGGGTGGTCTATTCTGCCAAGATTTTGGGTACACCTTTAAAAGAGCGGGTAGCCGGCTTCGACTTTGCCTGCGACATGCTGGAGGAGCTCAATGAAATGGGCGGCCGGCTCTACCTGTTGGGCTCTAAGCCCGGCGTGGCTGAGGAGGCTGCGGCCAACATTGCGGAAAAACACCCCAACATTGTCATCTGCGGCACCCACGACGGCTATTTTAAAGAGTCTGATCCCGTGGCCCGGGAGGTGGCCGCCGCCCAGCCTGACCTGCTGTTTGTCTGCCTGGGTGCCCCCAAGCAGGAGAAGTGGATCGCCCGCTTCGGTCTGCTCACCGGCGCCAAGCTGGCCATCGGCCTGGGCGGCGCCCTGGACGTGTTCGCCGGCAATGTGGAGCGGGCCCCGGAGAAGTGGCAGAAGATGGGCATGGAGTGGGCCTACCGCCTCAGCCGGGAGCCCAAGCGCTTTGGCCGTATGGCTAAGCTGCCCCTGGTGCTGGTGAAGGCCGCTGGTCAGCGGGTTACCGGCCGCCGCAGCTCGGGAGTGCTGTGATGGCAGGACGGCTGATTGTTTTTGAGGGCACCGACGGCTCCGGCAAGTCCACCCAGTTTCAGGCTCTGTGCCGCCGGGTGACCCAGAGCGGCCGGGAGTATCAGAAGCTGGTCTTTCCCCAGTATCAAGAACCCTCCTCCGCCCTCATTCGTATGTATCTGGCGGGGGAGTTTGGCTCCCACCCCCAGGATGTGAATGCCTACGCCGCCTCCGCCTTTTACGCGGTGGACCGGTACGCCTCCCTGAAAAAGGTGTGGGGGGAGTACTATGAGCAGGGGGGGCTGGTGCTCACCGACCGCTACACCACCTCCAACGCGGTACACCAGGCGGTAAAGTGTGCGCCCCAGGAGCGGGAGGCCTTCCTGCGCTGGCTGGACGACTTTGAGCACGACAAGCTGGGGCTGCCCCGGCCTGATCTGGTGCTCTATCTGGATATGCCGACGGATCGGGCGGTAGAACTGCTGCGCAGCCGGGAAGCGGCCACCCACACCAAAGCCGACATCCACGAGCTGGACACCGGATATCTGGCCGCATGCCGGGAGAGCGCGCTGGAGGCCGCCCGGCTGCTGGGCTGGAAGGTGATCCCCTGCGTCAATGCCCAGGGCGCGGTGCGCAGCGTGGAGGAGATTCACGAGGAAATTTGGTCCCTGGCGGCGCCCCTGCTGTGAGCCGCCGATGAAAATAAGGAGGGTTATCCATGGTATATGTACTGTTGGCCCCCGGCTTTGAGGAGTCTGAGGCTATTGTGCCCACCGATCTGCTGCGGCAGGGCGGGCTGGAGACCGCCTTGGTCTCCCTGTCCGGTCCCACCGTCACCGGGGGACACAACATCACGGTCCAGGCCGACCTGGAACTGTCCCAAGTGGATCTGGACCAGGCGGAGATGATCGTGCTGCCCGGCGGCGGCGTGGGTGTGGAAAACCTGTGGAACAGCGATGAGGTCTCCCAGCTTATTCAGGAGGCTGCCAAGCGGGACATTTGGCTGGCCGCCCTGTGCGCCGGTCCCGTGCTGCTGGCCCGCTGGGGACTGCTGGACGGCCGGGAGGCTACCTCTTATCCCACCCGCCACGACCAGCTGGGCAAGGCCAAGGTGCTGCCCCAGGCCCGGGCGGTGGCAGACGGCAAATTTGTGACAGGCCACGCCTGCGGCTCCTCCTTCGACTTCGGACTGAAGCTGGTGGAAGTGCTGCGGGGCGAAGAGGCTGCCCGTACCATCAATGAGCGGATCTTCTACCATCGCTGAGGCCAAGAAGGCCCTGCGCACCCAGCTGCGCCGGGAGATGGCCGCCCTGACTCCCAAACAGCTGGCAGAGAGCGACCGGGCCCTGTTTGCCCGCTTCCTCTCCCTGCCCCAGGTCCGGGAGGCAGACACGCTGTTCCTTTTCTGGGGCATCCCGGGCCGGGAGCCGGAGACTGAGCAGCTGGTGCGGGAGCTCACCCGGCAGGGCAAGCGGGTGGGCCTGCCCCGGATGCTGCCCGGCCACCAGATGGAGGTGCGGCAGTTTGATCCCCACATCCCTATGAAGCAGGCCGCCTTCGGTATCTGGGAGCCCACCGAGGAGATGCCGCTGTTGGAGAAAGGGGAGATCGGCCTGGCCCTCATCCCTGCTGTGTGTTATGACCGGCTGGGCTATCGCCTGGGCTTTGGCGGAGGCTACTATGACCGCTGGCTGGAATATTTTTCGGGTCGAACGGTTGGATTATGCCGAGCTGCGCTGCTTCAGGATCGGGTGCCCATTGAGGCCCACGATTCCCGGGTGGAGGTTCTCCTCACGGAAGGGGAAACGATCTGCCCGGACAAATAAAAAAGCGGGACGCAAGCGTCCCGCTTTGCCCCGCGCCGGGGCCTAGTGTACGGTGTCAGCAGCCGCAGCCGTTGTCACAGCCACAGCCGTTGTTGCCGCAGCAGCCGCAGCCATTGCCGTTGCTGCTCTCGCTGGCACCATTGTTGCCGCAGCAGCAGCACAGGATGATGATCAGCAGGATGATCCACAGGCAGCCGTTGCCGCCAAAGCCGTTATTACCAAAGCACATGTTCGTTTCACCTCACTTACCCCGCCGGTTTTCCGGCGTTCTGGTATAGTCTATGGCCGCCCCCTGTCCCAGGTTCCTGGGCAGGAAAAATTTTGCGGGCCTTATTTCCAAACCTATCGGACCGGCGAAGGGCCGGAGCCGGGGGAGCGCTGCTCCCTGCGGCAGTTTGATTTAGGAGCTGACTCTATGGCACAAGATTATCAACGCCCCTCCTCCAACGGACAGCCCCGGCGGCGGGAGGAGACCCGCCGCTCGTCTGAATCCAGCCGTCGGCGCAAAAAGCGCTCCGGCGTGAGCGGGGCGCTCATCTATGTGATCTGCGTGATCGGCATATCTGCCCTGCTGGCCTGCATCGGCTGGGTGGCGGCCAACGACGTGCTGGCTCTGAACAAGCCGGAAAAGACCGCCACCATTACCATCACCGACCAAGACAGCTTTGGGGATGTGGCAGATAAGCTGAAGGACGAGGGACTCATCGAGTACAAATTCCTCTTTAACCTCTTTGCTACCTTCACCCACAGCAAGGACGACGTGGTGGCAGGCACCTTCACTCTGAACACCGACATGGACTACCGGGCTCTGCTGTCCGGCATGAGTGCTAACTCCGCCACCCGTGCCACCGTAAAGGTGACCATCCCGGAGGGCTACACCATCGACCAGACCTTTGCCCTGCTGGAGGAGAAGGGAGTGGCCAGCCAGGAGGACCTGCAGGATATGGCGGCCAACCACGACTACGCCTTCTCCTTCCTCCAAGACCTGCCCATGGGGGACTACCACCGGCTGGAGGGCTACCTCTATCCGGATACCTATGAGTTTACCACCCCCCAGAACGCCCTCTACGTCATCAACAAGATGCTGGTGCGCTTTGATGAGCAGTTTACCGAGGATATGCGCCAGAAGGTGGCGGACAGCGGCCGCACCATCCATGAGATCATCATCATCGCCTCTATGATCGAAAAGGAGACCGACGGCACCGACCGGGCCAACATTGCCTCGGTCATCTATAACCGCCTGAACAACACCAGCGGCGGCACCCAGGGCTACCTGCAGATCGACGCCACCCTGGCCTATATCAACGGGGGCAATGTGCCTACGGAGGCGGACAAGTCCATCGACTCCCCCTACAACACCTACCTCTATAAGGGGCTGCCCGCCGGACCCATCTCCAACCCCGGTCTGGAGTCCATTCAGGCGGCCATGAACCCCAGCAGTACCTCGTACTACTACTACGCCCTGGGCGACGACGGAGTCCACCACTTCTTCAAGACCTTGAAAGAGCAGCAGAACTTCATTGCTACCCAGGAACTGTACAACAACGGATAAACACGGCGGGCCCCGGAGAATCTCCGGGGCCCGTGTTCTGGAAGGAGAGACAAGATGAAAAAACCGGAACTGTTAGCCCCCGCTGGGGACATGGAGCGCCTCCAAATGGCTCTGGCCTATGGGGCGGACGCGGTCTATTTGGCGGGAACCATGTTTGGCATGCGCTCTTTTGCGGGGAACTTTACCCCAGAGGAGCTGAAAACCGCCGTGGAGCTGTGCCATAGCAAGGGGGTGCGGGTCCATGTGACCTGCAACACCATGCCCCGCAATGAGGAGGTGGCCCGGCTCCCCCAGTGGCTGGAGTATCTGGACAGCGTGGGGGTAGATGCCATCATCCTGGCCGATGTGGGTACCCTGGCCCTGGCAAAGCGCTACGCCCCCCATGTCCAGTGCCACATCTCCACCCAGGCCAGCATCGTGAACTACCAGTCGGCCACCGCCTGGCACGACCTGGGGGCCAGCCGGGTGATTCTGGCCCGGGAGCTGAGCCTGGAGGAGATCCGGGAGATCCGCCAAAAGACCCCCAAGGAGCTGGAGATCGAGGCCTTTGCCCACGGAGCCATGTGCGTGAGCTACTCGGGCCGCTGTCTGCTGTCCAACTACATGACGGGCCGGGACTCCAACCGGGGCGCCTGCGCCCAGCCCTGCCGCTACCAGTACGCTCTGATGGAGGAGAAGCGGCCGGGGGAGTATTTCCCTGTCTTTGAGGAGAACGGGGAGACCTACATTATGAACTCCAAGGATATGTGCATGATCGACCATGTGGCCGAGCTGATGGAGGCGGGCCTGGACTCCCTGAAGCTGGAGGGCCGGGCCAAAAGCGCCTACTACGCCGCCATTGTCACCGGGGCCTACCGCCACGCCATTGACGCGGCGGCGGCGGGGGAACCCCTGGACCCGGTGTGGCGGGACGAGGTGGAGCACATTAGTCACCGGCACTACTCCACCGGCTTCTACTTTGGTCAGCCGGGGCAGTATACCGAGAACTCCCGCTATGTCCGGGATTGGCAGATCGTGGCTAAAGTCCAGTCCTGTGACGACCAGGGCAACGCCACCCTCACCCTGAACAATAAGTTTGCTGTGGGGGATACCCTGGAGCTGGTAGGCCCTTACCGTAGAGGGACTGTGGGATGAGGCCGGGGAGGCACTTCAGGAGGTGCGCAAGCCCCAGATGGTCTTCCGCATGAAGCTGCCCCAGCCGGTGCCGCCTCTGTCTCTGCTGCGGCGGCAGGCGGGACTGACCCCTTAAGCAGAAAAAAGGAGAATTGCCTGAGGCAATTCTCCTTTTTTGAATTACACGGTGGTGTTCAGCTTTTTGAACATCCCCAGAGCCATAATCAGGCAGGATTCCCGCTGGGCGCTGCGCTGGGGGGAGAAGCAGTTGTTTCCGGTGCCTACGATGATGCCGTAGCGGGCCATAAAGGAGACACTGCTCCTGGCCCAGGAGGAGATGGAACTGCTGTCGGCAAAGGAGATGCTCTGTCCCTCCACCTGACCGCCCAGCTTGCGGTAGACGGCGGAGAGCATGACCGCGGCCTGTTCCCGGGTGATGGGCTTGGAGGGGGAGAAGGTGGTGGCGGAGGTGCCGGCGGTGATACCCAGCGCCCAGGCCTTTCCCGCCTCCGGGTCAGAGGTGTCGGTAAAGGGGGTGTGGCTGGGAGCGGAAATGACCTGTCCTCCCATGGCCTCATATAGCCGCACAGCCAAAGAGGCAAACTGCAGGCGGGTGATGGAGCCCCGTAGGTCCTGACCTTTGAGACGGGAGGGCATCAGGTTCAGGGCGATAGCCTCGTTGACCAGATCCACCGCCCACTCGTCCACCGGCTCTCCCGTAATGGTGGTGGTATTGAGCCCGCCGGCTTTGGTGGCCCGCACCCACACTCCGGCGTCAATGGCCTGGGTGGAGTGGAGATCTTGGGTAAGGATGTGGTAGATGTAGGAGCTGTCCCGTACCGTCACATGCTCCTGGGCGGTAAGGGTGCTCTCCAGCATCCAGTAGCCTGATGCGGCGCGGTAGGTAAAGCGCTCCACAATGAGCTGGTGACCCAGGTCACTGCGCACCACCGTGCCGGGAGGGAGCAGGGTGAGGGTATGGGACAGGGTGGGGGAGTAGGGAAAGGTCTCCGAGCCATCCGGGGCCTGGGAGAGGTGGTAAACGGCCTGATTACTCTGGATGGTGGCGGCCAGGCCGGAGGGGATCAGCAGGGCACAGAGAAGGAAGACGGCAAGCAGCCGGGCAAGGGTGCGTCGCAGCATGATAACGTCCTTTCTAAGGGGGAACGCAGGCGTTCCGGGGTGGATGGGGAAGCAAAAGCCCAGGAAAAAACAATGACTTTATCTAACTAGACGGGAAAAGAGGCCAAATGGTTCCAATCATTTGGCAGAAAAAACAAAATCGTTGCTTTCACGAAAATTAGGTGATGAAATTGTGAAAATTGCCGGTTCCCGGTTGACGCTTTACAGAAAATGTGGGATGGTGTATGATAAGCAAGAGTTTTTTCGGAAAACACAGGAAAAACAACGGGTTTTAGGAGAGTTCGCTATGTATTATCAGATTGTTCCCATGGACCGCAGCCATATTGAACAGATCGCCCAACTGGAGAAGGCCTGTTTCTCCAGTCCCTGGACGGAGAACATGCTGGCTGACGCCCTGTTTGACACCCAGGCCAGCTTTATTGTGGCCGAGGACGAGAAGGGCAACGTGTTGGGCTATGCGGGGCTGCACGTCATTGTGGACGAGGGGTACATTGACAACGTGGCGGTGGAGCCGGACGCCCGGCGCCACGGGGTGGCCAGCGCCCTGCTGGATGTGTTCTGCCGCTTCGGGGAAGCGAATCTGGCGTTCCTCTCCCTGGAGGTGCGGGCCTCCAATGCACCGGCCATTGCCCTGTATGAGAAGCACGGCTTTGACCAGGTGGGACTGCGCAAAAACTACTATGAAAAGCCCAGGGAAGACGCAGTCATCATGACCCGGTTTTTTAAAGAAGATGCGGCACCCCAGGTCTAAGCGGGGCCGGAGAGAAATAAAGGAGCGCGTATGAACATTTTAGCCATTGAATCCTCCTGCGACGAGACCGCCGCCGCGGTCGTGCAGGATGGGCGGACGGTACTGTCCAACTGTGTGGCCTCCCAGATCGAGATGCACACCATCTACGGCGGCGTGGTGCCGGAGATCGCCTCCCGCAAGCATGTGGAGGCGGTGTCCGGTCTAGCCGATCAGGCGCTGGAGCAGGCTGGGATGACTCGCAGCGACTTGGACGCCGTGGCGGTCACCTATGCCCCGGGCCTCATCGGCGCGGTGCTGGTGGGGGTGAACTTTGCCAAGGGGGCGGCCATGGCCCTGGATCTGCCTCTCATTCCGGTACACCACGTGCGGGGCCACATTGCGGCCAACTACCTCACCCACCCTGATCTGGAGCCACCCTTTGTCTGCCTGTGTGTCTCCGGCGGCACCACCGCCATTGTGGATGTGAAGTCCTACACTCAGATGGAGGTCCTGGGCGGCACCCGGGACGACGCAGCGGGGGAGTGCTTTGACAAGGTGGCTCGGGTGCTGGGCATCGGCTACCCCGGCGGCGGCCCCATGGATCGCCTGGCTCAGGGGGGCGATGACAGCCGGTATGAGCTGCCCCGAGCCCATGTCAGCGGCCACGAGTTGGATATGTCCTTCTCCGGGTTAAAGACTGCCTGCCTTAACCTTATCCACAACGCCCAACAGAAGGGGGAGGAGCTCTCCCTGCCTGATTTTGCTGCCAGCTTTGGCCGGGCGGTGAGCGAGTCCCTGGTGCCCCGGGCCATGGCGGCGGCCCGGATGAAGGGCTACGGCCGTCTGGCGGTGGCTGGCGGCGTAGCGGCCAACAGCCGCATTCGTGCCGATTTGAAGGCCGCCTGTGAAAAGAGCGGGGACAAGCTGTACCTGCCGGAGCTGAAGTACTGCGGCGACAACGCCGCAATGATCGGCTGCCAAGGGTTCTACGAATATCAGGCCGGCCATGTGGCCGGGCTGGATCTGAATGCCTACGCCACCCGGGATATCTCTCTGGGGTAAACGGCGTTGTCGCCGGGGCCCCGCCGGAAGGTGGGGCGGCGCGAAAGCGCCGTACAAGCGTTTTGCCTTTGGCAAAACCTTGGCGCAGGGCGGATTCACTCCGCCCGAGCATTTTAAATGGAGGGGGTCCCCATGGAGTTGGGCTCCATGGGGAGACACAACGCCGCGATGATTGGGTGTCAAGGTTTCTACGAATATCAGGCCGGCCATGTGGCCGGGCTGGATCTGAATGCCTACGCCACCCGGGATATCTCCCTGGGATAAATCCAAACACAAACGCGCCCCCATGCTGTAAAATGCGGCGTGGGGGCGCTTGATATTTGAAATCGGAACAAAATAATTGCGTTATGTAACCATACAAAATGGAATCAAAAAAGGCGAGGAAAGGAAAAAGAAAATTAAATTGTAAGCTATATAAGAAATAGAGTGCAAAATGTGGATAACTGAGTGGAAAGTGTGTAAAACTTTTTGTAGAAGTGGGTCGAAAAGTGAAGATTATGTAAATGATTACCCTAGTTGGAGCAAGTGAAAGAATTTGAAAATAGTACTTGACAAGGATAAGAGCTGCTGATAAAATGTATGAGCAAAAGAAAGCAGGAACGGTGCCCCGTACCTCACCCCAGGCCAGAGCCAAAGGGTTAACAAGGTTTCACTTCTTCGCCAGGGAGACTTGGCAGGGATTTTTGTGACGCGGGCGCCATTCCGGCAGCCGCGTTTATTTTTTTGTTTGGAGGTGCTTTCCCATCGCTAACACAGGTCATCAAACCAACGAAGAAATCCGGGACAAGGAGGTCCGTCTGATCTCTGAGACCGGCGAGCAGCTTGGCATCATGTCCTCTCAGGAGGCGCTGCGCATGGCGGAGGAGCAGAACCTGGATCTGGTAAAAATCTCTCCCAATGCTGTGCCCCCGGTATGCAAGCTGATGGACTACGGCAAGTACCGGTTCGAGCAGACCAAGCGCGAAAAGGAAGCCCGTAAAAACCAGCGGGTAGTGGAGATCAAGGAGATCCGCATGTCCCCCAGCATTGACGTCAACGACTTCAATGTGAAGCTGCGCAACGCCCAGAAGTTTCTGGCCGAGGGCAATCGCTGCAAGGTGACGGTGCGGTTCCGCGGCCGTGAGATGGCTCACACCAACATTGGCCAGGATCTGCTGCTGAAGTTTGCCGAGTCCTGCGGCGAAACCGCCGTGATGGATAAAAGTCCGAAGCTGGAGGGACGCCATATGTCCATCTTCCTGTCCCCCAAGCCCAACAAGGACGCTAAAAAGTAAGAAGCAAAGGAGTTTTCTGTTATGCCGAAGATCAAGATCAAGACTCATAGCGGCGCCAAGAAGCGCTTTTCCCTCACGAAGTCCGGCAAGGTCAAGCGCGCCATGACCAAGAAGCGTCACCTGCTCAACGGCCACGGCAAGACCACCAAGCTCAAGCGGGCTCTGCGCGGCACCACCTACGCCGACAAGACCAACGAGGCCGCCATCAAGCGCATGATCCTGTACAAGTAAGAAGAGGGAGGTAACGAACAATGGCAAGAGTTAAGGGCGCGATGATGACGCGCAAAAGAAGAAATAAGATCCTGAAGCTGGCCAAGGGCTACTGGGGCTCCAAGTCCAAGCACTTCAAGATGGCCAACCAGGCCGTGATGAAGTCCGGCTCCTATGCCTACACCGGCCGTAAGCTGAAGAAGCGTGACTTCCGTCAGCTGTGGATCACCCGCATCAATGCCGCCTGCAAGATGAACGGCATGAACTACTCCACCTTCATGAACGGTCTGAAGAAGGCCGGCATCGTCATCAACCGCAAGATGCTCTCCGAGCTGGCGGTGAACGACAAGGCCGCTTTCGCTCAGCTCACTGAGACCGCCAAGAAGGCCCTGGCCTAATCTGATTTTCAAAAACGTCTGCGTCAAGCGCGCAGACGTTTTTTTATGGAAAAATACTGGAAACAGCGAAAAAATTCTGGAGGCAATTGGGCAAAAACATGGTATAATGGCTTTTGTCGGGAACCACATACTGCGGCCTGCGAAAGGTCGAGTGCGCAGAGAGAAAGGATGGGTGAGGGGTTGGAGGAGAAGAAGAAACGTCTGATCCGCTGGCGTGCCAGCCGCTGGGAGCGCAGGCTGCTGGCGGCGCTGGGTACGGCCTTGAGTGCGGAGCTGTTTTTTAATGTGTGGGCAGACAATTTCCGCATCTCGGCGGCGGTGGTGCTCTTCCCCGTGCTCCTGCTCACCCTGATGCAGGACAGCCGCAAGCCGGACACCGGGATACTCACCGCCCTAACTGTGCTGGTGGTGCGGTGTATCATAGGGGTGGCCGGTGGTGAGGAACTGCTGGTGGTAGCCTGGAAGGAGTATCCGGGAGCCCTGTTTTATCTGTGCTACGACTGTCTGCTGTGCCTCCAGGTGCCCAACCGGTATGAGGCCTCCCTGAGCACGCTGTGGCGCAGCTTCTGGGTGTGCGACATGCTGTCCAATACGCTGGATCTGTCCTTGTCCCGGCTGGCGCTGCCTGATGTGTCGGCCGTTGTGACCCTGGTGCTGCTGGGGCTGGGCCGTTCCCTTTTGGCGGCCGGCATTTTGCGGGGGATGCAGCGCTACCAACGCCTGCTTATGGAGGAGGAGCACGAGCGGCGGTATCAACGGCTGTTCCTGCTTACCGCCAATCTGAAAAACGAACTGTATTTCCTAAAAAAGGACGCGGAAAATATTGAGGGGATCATGACCCGGGCCTACCAGCTCTATGAGCAGCTGGGAGTGGAACAGTACCCGGAATCCCTGCGTCAGCTGGCTTTGTCTATTGCCAGGGATGTGCATGAGGTGAAGAAGGACAACCTGAGTATCATCCGGGGCATTGAGGGCGAGGTGGCCGACGCCTATAACGACGAGACCATGCGCATGTCCGATCTCATGCACATTCTGCGGGACACCATGCGCCATATTCTGGGGGAGCGGCAAAACGATGTGCTGCTGGAGTGCCGGTGTGAGACGGATTTTGCTACCACCGAACACTACCGCCTCATGTCCATTTTGAAAAACCTGGTGATGAACGCCGCCGAGGCTATTCAGAGCGGAAAAGGCTCCGGCATGGTCATGGTGGAGGAGCGGGTGGTCCGGGACCAGCTGATGCTGACGGTACGGGATACCGGGCCGGGTATCTCCAAGCGGGCCATGCAGAACCTGTTTCAGGTGGGTTACTCCACCAAGTTTGACCCGGAAACCGGCAATATTAACCGGGGCGTCGGCCTTCCGGCGGTGAAGTTCATGGTGGAAGAGCTGGGCGGCATGATCGAAGTGACCAGTACTGAAGGGGAGGGAGCCTGCTTCCAGGTAACCATCCCGTTAGAGAAGTTGAAGGGAGAAAAAGAATGAGAATCTACATTGTAGAGGACGATATCTCGGTAATCAGCGTTTTGGAAGACATTGTGGAAAGCAATGAGCTTGGAACGGTGTGCGGGGACAGCGGCAACGGTGTGGATTTGGAGAAAATCCTGGCTCTGGCTCCCGACCTGGTGTTGGTGGACCTGCTGATGCCGGGCAAGGACGGGATTCAGGTGGTTCGGGAGCTGAAGGAACGGGGCTGCGGAGCAAAGTTTATTATGATCTCTCAGGTCAGCAATAAGGAGATGGTGGCCAAGGCCTATCTGGCGGGGGTAGATTTCTTTATCAGCAAGCCCATCAACCTCATTGAGGTGCGCCAGGTGATCCGGAACATCCGTCAGCAGATGGAAAATGAGCGGGACCTGCACACCATCCAAAGTGTTTTTACCGTCAAGCAGGCCCCAGCGGTGGAGCGCCAGTCCCGGGCAGACGTGCAGCGCAAGCGGATCCAGTATGTGCTCAGCCAGCTGGGCATGGCGGGGGAGAAGGGGGCCAAGGACATCACGGAAATGTGTATGTACTTAATCGACCAGCACAAGCAGGTGTGCCAGATGGGGGTGGGAACTCTGTGTGCCCAGCTCAGCGACAGCCCCAAGTCCATGGAGCAGCGGGCCAGGCGGGCAGTAGAGCGGGGCCTGAACCACTTGGCCAGCCTGGGGTTGGACGACTACGGAAACGAGATCTTTACCCTGTATGCCTCCCGCCTGTTTCCCTTCCAGGAGGTGCGCTCCGAGATGGCCTTTATTCAAGGAAAGGGGCCGAAGGGAAAGGCCAACCTGAAGTGTTTTTTGGACGGTATGCTGGTCCTGGCGGAGGAGGACTGAAAAAATTTTTTGCATCCTTTCATGATTTTGTCTTGCAAAACAGCAACATCGTAGGAAAAAATTGCGTTAAAAAGGAAAATATTTGTAGAAGTCCCTACTGATATCCAGGAGTAATGGTCAGACAATCCAAAATTAAAAACGAAAAATTGTGAATTTTGGGGAAAATAATTTTCACATGTAGGATTTTGAAGCAATTTGAAGGAAGAAGTATAAAATCTCTCCATGAAGGAACTGGGAAACCAATTTTAAATGAAAAAGGAGAGAGGAAAACATGCCACAAATCGCGCTGAATATGTACCAGACTGCAGCCATCGCCATGATGCTGTTCGTTTTGGGACGATTCCTGACCAACCGCATTGAGTTTCTGAGAAAGTGCTGTATCCCTGCCCCCGTGGTAGGCGGCCTGATCTTCGCCATTGTGCACCTGTGCCTGTACCTGGCCGGTGTGGTGGAGTTCACCTTCGACTCCAACGTCAAGGACTTCTTCATGACCTTGTTCTTCACCAGCGTGGGCTACACTGCCTGCTTCCGTCTGCTGAAGAAGGGCGGCAAGAAGGTTATTACCTTCCTGATCGTTGCCATCGTGATGGTGTGCCTGCAGAATGTGCTCAGCTCCATCCTGGCCGGCGTCTTCGGCTGGGATCTGCGCCTGGGTCTGTGCACCGGCTCCATCCCCATGGTGGGCGGCCACGGTACCGCTGGTTCCTATGGTCCTATGATGGAGAAGATGGGCATCAAGGGTGCTGAGGTTATCGCCATCGCCGCTGCTACCTACGGCCTGGTGGCCGGCTCCCTGATGGGCGGACCCACTGCCCGCGGCATCATCAACAAGTACAACCTGAAGTCCACTGAGACTGAGGATGGTGTGGATCTGGACGACATGAGCGCTGCCGACCGCGAGAAGGCCGAGCGTGTGGATGTGGAGTCCTTCACCAACGCCGCCATCCTGCTGATCGTGGCCGCTGGCCTGGGCACCCTGCTCACCAATCTGTTCAACAGCGCTCAGATCGATGTCTTTGGAACCACCATTAAGTTCACCTTCCCCACCTACATCGGCTCCATGGTCATCGCTGCGGTCATCCGGAACTTCTGCGATGCCAAGAACATCATCATGCCCTCCAAGGCTCTGGATACCTGGGGCAACGTGTCCCTGTCCATCTTCCTGGCCATCGCCCTGATGTCCGTGTCCCTGTGGCAGCTGGCTGAGGTGGCCGGTCCCATGATCGTCATGCTGGTCGCCCAGACCGTCATGATGTTCTTCTTCGCCCGCTTCGTGGTGTACAATATCATGGGCCACGATTACGAGGCCGCCGTTATGACTGCCGCTTTCTGTGGCTTCGGTATGGGTGCTACCCCCAACGCCATGGCTAACATGCAGGCCGTTACCAAGCGTTACGGCCCCGCTCCCCAGGCCTACTTCGTAGTGCCCCTGGTTGGTTCCCTGTTTATCGACTTCTTCAACGGTATCATCATTACCGTGTTCCTGAACTTCTTGCCTCTCTTTGGCTAAGGTTCCCGGACAGAACCGGCCGGTCCCATTGGGACCGGCCGGTTTTTTGCGTAAAATATGAGATGGCCCCCACCGGCAGTATGCCGATGGGGGCCTCTATTAGGATTGCGCTGCTTTCTCTTGCCGTTTAGCTTCTTTCTTCCACTTGGCGGCCATGTATCGCTCCTCCTCGCTAAAGATGCAGCCGCAGTATTTCTGCATATAGAAGCCATGCTCCCGGGCGAACTCCTGGCCCTCCCGGAACAGAGGGCGGAAGTCCCGGTAGAGGAACTCCACGCCGTACTGTTTCCCCATCTCCGCGGCGATGGCGGCGATGGCCTCGTGTTTCTGATAGGGGGAAATCAGCAGGGAGGTAGTGAAGGAGTCAAACCCGTGCTCGGCAGCATACTTGGCGGTTTCCTCCATCCGTACCCGGTAGCAGTAGGCGCAGCGGCCGTCAATGTTGTCGGCCACGTGGGTGATAAAGGAGCGCAGGTCATACCGGCCGCCGATGATGAGCTTCATGCCGATCTCCTTGGCGTAGCTCTCCAGGGTGGCCTTCCGGGCCTGATACTCCGTGTAGGGGTGAATGTTGGGGTTAAACCAAAAACCGGTAACGGAGTGCCCCTCCTCCCGCAGCTGGGCAATGGGGCGGTTGGCGCAGGGGGCACAGCAGATGTGCATGAGGGTGTTCATGTCTCTTCCTCCAGTGGAACCGGATGGATCCGCAGACCCTTCCGGATGGCATATAATAAGGTCTGGGCGGTGCCACCCTGGGGCACGCCGTTGTAGACGGTGAGAATGTGGGCGGCGTGGTCCACCATGTAGCGGTTACGGCGCATCATGCAGAAGCGGTCATAATGATGCTGGACCAGGGTTTCGTAGTCACACTGGGCCAGGATGGACTGATAGCGCTCCTGTTCTTCTGGCGGCCAGCTCTGGGCCTGGCTCTCGCAGGGGCGGGCACACTCCAGGGTGACCCCAGGCCGACGTTTTCGCAGCTCCAGTACCGCCTCGGCAAAGTACAGGTCGGCTCCCCTGGCCATGCCGCAGATAAAGTGGCGTGCACCCTCCCGATAGACCGCTTCCAGGGCGGCAGCCAGCCGCTCTTTCAGGGCCATACAGCGTGGATCGCTCTCGTCAGTACCCCAAGGCAGCTTGTCCGGGCGGTGGCCGGTAAAGCAGCAGGCGGCGGCTTTGTCCATGGCAGGTCCTCCTCTCCAACAGGGGTTGAGGCCATTGTAATATAGCAGGCGGGGAAAGTCAACGAGGAATCGAATGTGCGTTCTAATTCAATCAAAAACGGGGGGTTGCAATTTTTCATCCGATGTGTATAATAGGAAATAGACAACTGAATGATATGTCTTCAGGGCGGGGTGAAAGTCCCCACTGGCGGTATAGTCCGCGACCAAGCCTCTGTGGTTTGCTGACCCGGTGCAACTCCGGGACCAACGGTAATAGTCCGGATGGAAGAAGATGTGTGTCAAAACAATGACGCGCGCCTTTGGCACGCGGAAAGCGCACCTCCTTGATTGTTTTACACCTGGAAGACATGCTCTTTCAGATGTACCAAACAAAAAGGAGTGTTTTTTATGTCCGCACCTTCTATGACCCGCACCTCCGTCCACTCCAGGATGAACACCAAAGTGATGGTGAGCATGGCTATGCTCACCGGGATTGCCTACATCGTGATGCTGGCCTCCAAGCTGATGCCCAGTGTGATGTTCCTGGATTTTGACTTCAAAGATGTGATCATCTGCATCGGCGGGTTCACCTTTGGCCCCATGGCTGCTGCGATTATCTCGATTCTGGTGGCTTTTATCGAGATGGTTACCATCAGCACCACCGGTCCCATTGGCTTTATTATGAACGCCCTGGCTACCTGTGCCTTCTGCTGCACTGCATCCTTCATCTACAAAAAGATGCACACCAAGAAGGGTGCTGTGCTGGGCCTGGCCTGCGGTGTGGTAGCCCTGACGGCGGTGATGCTGCTGTGGAACTACCTCATTACCCCTCTGTACATGACCGGTTTCTCCCGAGCGGATGTGGCCGCCATGCTGCCCACCCTGTTCCTGCCCTTCAACCTGGCTAAGGGCGGCATGAATATGGCCGCCACCCTGCTCATTTATCCCCCTGTGGTGGCTGCCCTGCGGGGCGCCGGTGTGGTGCCTCCCTCCCAGAGCACCCAGGCCAAGAAGATCAGTGCTGGTTTTGTCCTGTTCTCCCTGGCCTTGCTGGCCACCTTCGTGGTGTTCGCTCTGGTGCTGGCCGGTGTGATCTGATTTTATGCAATAAAGCGGCGCGGGCTTAATGCCCGCGCCGCTTTTCGCGCTTTTTTTCCTGACGGAGCCGGAAGCGTTCCTCCTGTGTCTGTCGCTTCTGGGCGGCCCTGCGGGCCTGTCGCGCCAAACCCGCAGCTTCCCGCTGGCGGGAGAGAGCTTCCTGGGCCTTGGTACCCAGTCCCCTTGGCTGAGTGGCTTTGGCGGCCTCCCGCTGCATCCGCTTGGGATTGGCCGGGGCCGGTCGGGGGACTATCTCTGGTAAGACAGGGCCAAAGGGCAGTCGGAACCACTCTCTCTGGAGCCACTGGTACAACTGGGCGTCGGTGGGCTCCGCCCCAAAAACCACCCGGGCGGCCTGGTAGCCCTCCTGACTCCAGCGTTCAGCAATGCCCACCCAGAAGGGGGGCTGGAACAACACAGTGAACTGGCTAATGTTCCGTTCCATATTCAGTTTCCTCCCATAAAAATGTGAATATGGAGAAGGGACGACCCGGGAGGGAAGGCTACTGACGGGAGCGCGGCCCGCGGGCGGACTACCAACCGCCCTGTGTTTTTATCTCCAGCCCCATTGTATCGGGGAGAGAAGCGGATGTCAATGGGGGAAAGCAGAACGTTTGTTTGACATAGATAAGTGAACGCGCTATGATAAAGCCAAGGGGGTGGAACCGTGGACCGGGTGATTTTCCACTGTGATCTGAATAGCTTTTACGCCTCGGTGGAGCTGCTGAGCCACCCGGAGCTGCGCCATCTGCCCGTGGCGGTGTGCGGCGACCCGGAGAGCCGCCACGGTATTATCCTGGCCAAGAACGAGCCTGCCAAGCGCTTTCAGGTCAAAACGGCCGAGACCATCTGGCAGGCCCGGAAGAAGTGTCCCGACCTGGTGCTCCTCCCCGCCCACCACGACAAGTACCGGGAATATTCCCGGCGGGTCAACCAGCTTTACCAGGAGTATACTGACCTGGTGGAGCCCTTTGGCATTGATGAGAGCTGGTTGGACGTGACAGGATCTCTCCACCTCTTCGGCGGCGATCCGGTGGCCCTGGCCGACCGCCTGCGGGAGCGGATGCGGGGGGAGCTGGGGCTGACCATCTCGGTGGGGGTGTCCTTCAACAAGGTGTTTGCCAAGCTGGGCAGCGACTACAAAAAGCCAGACGCCACCACCTGCATCACCCCAGAAAATTTTCGGGACATGGTCTGGCCCCTTCCAGTGACTGACCTGCTGTTTGTGGGGAAAGCCGCGGGGCGCACCCTGGAGAAGTTTGGGGTGCACACCATTGGGGAGCTGGCCCGGTTTGACCGGGAGGCTCTCTATCAGCTTTTGGGAAGACCGGGGGCCCAGCTCCATGACTACGCCAACGGCCTGGACCGCTCCCCAGTGGCTCCGGCGGGGGAACACACGCCTCCCAAGTCGGTGGGCAACGGGCTGACCTTCCCCAAAAATCTCCGGGGCCGGGAGGAGATCCGCTCCGGCATTGCCATGCTTGCCGATCAGGTGGCTGCCCGCCTGCGCCGCCATGGAATGAAATGCAGTGGGATAGCACTCACTGTCCGGGACCCAGATTTTCGGGATGTGAGCCGCCAGAAGCAGCTGGACCGGCCCACCAATCTAAGCCGGGAGCTGGCCCGGGAGGCCATGGACCTGGCCGATCAGCTGTGGAATATGAGTCTGCCGGTGCGGGCTCTCACCGTTACCGCCATCTATCTGGTGCCGGAGGACGAGGCCGTGGCCCAGCAGGATCTGTTTGCCGGGGCGGAGGAGGAGAAACGGCAGCGGCTGGAGCAGCTGGACCGGGCCATGGACGCCATCCGGGACAAGTACGGCAAGGGGGCCATCGGCCGGGCATCCACCCCAAAGAGAATGGATCGGGAGCGGCACGCCCCGCCGCCCGGGGGCGCATACCATCCGAAATGAGGACATACCGTGGGACATGGAGGTGATTTCATGTCCCACTCTTTTTTTGCCTTCTGTGGGCAGCTGCCCCAAAACCCCGCCCTGGCCCTGTTTACTCTGCTGACCCTGGGCGTGCTGCTGGTCAACGGCTGGACCGATGCACCCAACGCCATTGCCGGGGCGGTGGTCACCGGGGCCCTGTCCTTCCGCCGGGCGGTCCTTCTGGCGGCGGTGTGCAATTTTTTGGGGGTGTGCTGTGTAACGGCGGTGAACGCCTCGGTAGCTGAGACGGTCTACTCCATCGCCACCTTCTCCGGCGGCCCCCGGGCGGCTTCCGTTGCCCTCAGCGCCGGGATGGCGGGGGTTGTCCTCTGGGCGACGGTATGCTGGCGGTGGGGAATCCCCACCAGCGAGAGCCACGCCCTGGTGGCGGGGATCACCGGGGCGGCGGTGGCTCTGGAGGGGGATTGGTCCTGCGTGCGCTGGGAGAGCTGGGGAAAGGTGCTGTCGGGCCTGCTTCTCTCTACCGCCGCCGGATTTTGGTGCGGACGTGGGGTTGGAGGGCGAGCCCAACAGTGGAGGGGGTCAGACCAACTCTTTCGCCGCCTCCAGCTTCCCGGGGCGGCGGCCACCGCTTTCTTCCACGGGGCTCAGGACGGGCAGAAGTTTTTGGGGGTGTTTTTGCTGGGGGTGGCCCTGGTCCAGGGGCGGCAGGACGAGCAGACCTTTGTGGTGCCCCTGTGGCTACTGCTTTTCTGTGCCATGGGGATGGCTCTGGGAACTGGCCTGGGAGGGCGACGGATCATCGACACCGTGGGCCGGGAGATGGTGACCTTAACGCCCCGGGAGGGATTTGCCTGTGATGTAGCGGGGACTGGCTGCCTGCTGGCGGCCACCGTGTTCGGCCTGCCCGTTTCCACCACCCACACCCGCACCGCGGCCCTGCTGGGGGTGGGTTCCGCCGGAGGAAAGAAAGCAGACTGGAGGGTGGCGGGGACCATTGCCCTGGCCTGGGTGCTCACCTTTCCCGGCTGCACAGCCCTGGGATGGGGGATGGCCCGATTGTTTTTGCACCTTGGGCAATGAAGTGTGGAAAAACTCCTTGACAAAGAACTTCTGCAAATGTAGAATATCAATAGAAAATCTGCAAATGCAGAAAATGAAAGGAGGAGTGCTCCATGAAGGACTATCCCCGTCTGCCTGAGTCGGAGCTGGACATTATGCTGGTGGTATGGGACTTAAAGGAGGCCACCGCCCCCGCCATTTTGGAGCGGCTGGAGCGGCCCCTCACCGCCAGCGCCCTGCACAGCTACCTCAAGCGCCTGGAGGAGAAGGGCTATCTGGCCTGCCGCAAGGAGGGCAAGACCAACCACTACACCCCCCTGGTGGAGCGGGAGGCCTACCGCCGCCAGGAGGGACGCACCATCCTGGGCAAGCTGTATGAGGGGTCGCTGAAGCGCTTTGCCGCAGCCCTCCATGACGGCGGCGCCCTGAACCAGAGCGAAGTGGAGGAACTGCGGGCCTATCTGGATGAGCTGGAGAAAAAGGAGGGCATGTAAATGGAGACCCTGTTTTTGCGGGTTGTGTGGCTGTCGGCCACCGTGTCGGCGGTGCTGCTGCCTCTGCTGCTGGCCTCCCGGTGGCTGCAAAGCCGGGTGCGGGCCAAGAGCCTGTATCTTCTCTGGCTGCTGCTGACGGTACGCCTGCTGGTGCCGGTGGAGCTGAGCCTGCCCAAACCGGCAGTTACTGTTTCGGTCCCTCAGTATGAGGTGGTTCTGCCCGCCAACCAAGCTCCGGCAACGTTGCCGGAGCACCAGCTGACCCCTGTGGAGCCCAGCGTGAACACCCCGTCGGTCCAGGAGGAGACAGCCGCTGTGCCGGAGCAGACCAGCGTACCGGTTTCGGTGCTGCTGGGCGCCATGTGGCTGACGGGGGTGTTTGCCATCGCCCTCATCCAGATCAGCAGCTATCTGGTCACCCGGCGTGCCCTGCTGCGCTGGGCTCAGCCGGTCTCTCCGGAGACCCGGATACAGATTGAATCCTTAGCAAGAAAAATTGGGCTCAAGCGGTCCTTTCAGGTGCGGCGCAGCGACCGGGTACATACCGCTATGGTGCTGGGGGTGCTGCGGCCGGTGCTCCTGCTGCCGGAGGAGCAGTGCGATCCGCTGGTGGCGGCCCATGAGCTCTGCCACCTGCGCCGCCGGGATCTGGAGTACAAGGCCCTGCTCATGGCGGCCTGCTGGCTGCACTGGTTCAATCCCCTGGTGTGGTGGATGAGCCGGGTGGCGGGGAAAAATCTGGAGCTGTGCTGTGATGAGGACGTGGCGGGCAAGCAGGATGCCGCCTTCCGCCGTCGGTACGGCCAGCTGCTGCTGGAGAGCGCGGCGGAGGGGGCAGGGCCTGTCCTGTCCAGCCGCTTTGGCAGCAGCAAGGCAGAGCTGAAGGCACGGCTGCAAAATCTGTTTGTGGCAAAAAAGCGGGGTCGAACCCTGGTGTGTCTGGCTTTGGCCTGCGCCCTGCTGGTGGGTGGCCTGGTGGCCTGCCAAGGGGCGGAGCCTGCCACGCCGGAGGAGCAGCTGGACGCGCTGGAAGAGAGCATCTCCTATGAAAACAGTGTCCTCTCCTTCACCCTGCCGGAGGGAGAGGGGGATTGGAATATCCATATTGCCGGGCGGGCTGAAGTCGACTGGCTGGGCGGCATGAGCCTTCACTATATGGAAGGGACCGAGTGGACCCCAGCGACAGTATATTTCCTGCCTCTGTCGGCACAGACGGTGCTGGACGTGACGGAATTGACCCTTATCGCTTGGCTGGACGGGGAGGAGCGGTCGGTGGATCTGGTGCCTTATCTCCATGAGAATATGTGGTATGTGGATCAGGAGCGCGGCTTTACCCTCCATGTGCCTCAAGACTGGGCGGGGCAGGTGCTGGTCCGGGAGGAAAACATGGGTGTGGACTTCTATATGAAGAACGCGGGCAGCTGGGATGGCGCCGGTTGGCTGGTGGGCATCTACCAGACCGACCCGGCCACCTGGCAGGGGATCGAAGAAGCGGGATATCCCAGTGACCAGCGCTACCTGGGGCAGAATGATCAGGGGGTTGTGTATGCCATGGGCCCCAGCGATGTGCGCTATGACGAGCAGCGAGATGGAGAGATGGAGCGCTACAACGCCCTGTATGAGCGGGTGGACGAGATGCTGGACAGCTTCCAGGTGGAAAGCATAGAAGAATAGACAGCAGTTTCAATAATTAATAGGATCTTAATTGACTTAAAATTATCTTAAATATATAATAGAGCTATCTACCTCCCCATTTGAGAAAGGAGAGCTTTATGAAAAAGATGCTTCGCCTGCTGATGTGTACCGGCCTGTGTGCCGCATGCCTGGCCCTGCCCTCGCTGGCCGCAGACACGGAGGAGGTCCCCGCCAAGCAGGGGGACTTTTACGTGATGGTCAATGGAGAATACGTCACCTTCCCCGACGCTGTGCCCCAGGCCAAGGACAACCGGTCCTTCCTGCCCTTCGTGGCGGTCTTTGACCAGCTGGGGTTCCCGGAGGAGAACATGACCTGGGACGCGGCCACCAACACCGTGACTGCCGTCAAGCCCGATGTGACCTATACCCCCTCTAACGGAGGGGAGGCCAAGCAGGGCGATCTTACCATCCAGCTGACTCTGGGGTCCAAGGATATCGTCTACTGGTACGAAGGGAATACCACGGCGGATCCCCATGGACAGCAGGTTCAGGTCAGAACCACGGTGCATACAGATGTGGCCCCCTATGCCTACGCCAACCGCACCTACATCCCCTTTGGCCTGGTGGCTGAAGTGCTGGGCTATAATGTCGGTTGGGACGGTACCATGGGCGCCGTGATCATCGACGATGTGGACGCCATCCTGGCCGCCAACACCGAGACCTATGACTTGATGGACCAGTATCAGGCCTATAACCGTACCTTTGTGGAGAAGAACCAGAAGGTCACCGGTGATTACTCCATGGATCTGGCTGTGAAGCAGGGAAGCGACAACGATCTCTCCTTCACCGCCAAGGGCGACTATGAGATGTTGACCGGGGGAGCCACTGCCTTCCAGTTTGACACCGACATGACCATGGATGCTTCCATTGTGAGCAATGGTATGGATCTCTCCGGCATGCTGACCTCTGCCGATGGGGAGCCCATGTTCCCCATGGATCTGGCATTCTCCATGCGGGGCGATATGGATAACGGCGCCTTCTACTTCAATCTGGACTCCCAGCAGCTGGCGGCCCTCACCGGCTGGGACAGCGCAAGCTGGTATAAGCTGGACATGGCGGCCATCTATGATGAGATGTCCGGCATGACGGGCATGACCTACGCCCAGCTGATGGAGCTGTCCACCGCCTCTGTGGAGGAGGACTTCTCCCAGCTGCTGCCCACAGTGCTCAAGGGCCTGCCCCTGAACAGCGTGCAGTTTACCACCTCCGACTATCTGGAGCTGCTCAATACCATCTGCGGCGACAGCCACTTTGTGAAGTCCGGCTCCAACTATGTGAACACCTTCCTCAATGAGGGCGGCATCCAGGGCACCTTCACCCTCTACACCAGTGCCGGCAAGGTGAACGGCTATGCCATGGAGCTGAAGGCCGATCCCGCCGTGGTGGGTGCGGAGATGACCCTGTCCGCGGCCATGAAGGGCTCCAAGATGGAGATGGTCCTGAATGTGGCCGCCGCCCAGGAGGCGGGGGAGGACATCCCTGAGGTGAGCATTACCGTGGATATGAATATGGACGGTACCTACCAGGCCACCAGCGCCAAGCCTGTCACCGAGCCTCCCGCTGGGGCCACGGTGGTGGACCTGATGGATCTGATGGAGATGCCTGAGGAGCTTCCTGCGGCGTAACTTCCCATTTTCCTGAATGAACAAAACAAATCGGCTGGCCAGTCCATTTGGACTGGCCAGCCGATTTTTCTTATCGCCGGAAGGCGGATACTTGGTTACATGGAGATCAGCTGGACCTGGTCGCCGTCGGCGGAGGCCTTCAGCTGGGTGACGGGGTGCTGCCAGCTTTCGATGATGCGCTGGGCAATCACATCCTCCAGCTCCTTCTGGATGCACCGGCGCAGGTTTCGGGCGCCGTAGGCGGCGGAGTAGGACTTCTTGACCAAATAGTCCAGCAGGCTGTCGTCCCAGGTGAGGGAGATGTGCCGCTCGGCCAGGGAGTCCTTCAGCTCACTCAGCATCAGGGAGGCAATGTTCTTAAAGTTGTCCTCGGTGAGCTGGTGGAAGTAGACGATCTCGTCCACCCGGTTGATAAACTCGGGCCGCAGGAAGTCCTGCAGGGCCTTCATGGCCCGCTCCTTGCCCTGCTCCTCGGCGGTGCGGTCAAAGCCCACACTGCCCACCTTGGAGTTGCTGCCCGCGTTGGAGGTCATAACGATGACGGTATTCTCAAAGTTTACCTTGCGGCCGTGGGCGTCGGTGATGTGGCCGTCGTCCAGGATCTGCAGAAGAATGTTCAGCACATCGGGGTGGGCCTTCTCAATCTCGTCAAAGAGGACCACAGAGTAGGGTTTTCTGCGGATCTTCTCGGTCAGCTGGCCAGCCTCGTCGTAGCCCACATAGCCCGGGGGAGAGCCGATGATTCGGGAGACAGCGTACTTCTCCATAAACTCGGACATGTCCAGACGGATGAGAGACTCGGGGGCGTGGAAGAGATCCTGAGCCAGCTGCTTAACCAGCTCGGTTTTGCCCACACCGGTGGAGCCCACAAAGATGAAGGAGACAGGCTTGTGCTTGGGGCTGATGCCCACCCGGCCCCGGCGAATGGCGGCGGATACCGCCTTCACGGCCTCGTCCTGGCCGATGATGTGCTTTTTCAGCCGTTCCTCCAGCTTGGAGAGCTGCTCATACTCCTGCTCCTGGATCTGGCTGGCGGGGATGTTGGTCCAAAGCTCAATGACGTTGGCCAGATGCTCCACCCCCAGGGCGGGGACCGGCTGGGACTCCAACTCGTGCTGCTCCGCCTCCAGGCGCAGTTCCTGGCTGCGGATGTTGGCCAGACGGGCGTAGGCCTGCTCGGTGTCGGCGGCCATCATCACTTCCTTCTCCTTGTTCAGGTCGGCCAGTTCCTTGGTGATGGCGGCCTTCCGGGCCAGAGAGGTGTTTTTCAGGTTCACATTGGAACAGGCCTCGTCAATGAGGTCGATGGCCTTGTCGGGGAGATAGCGGTCGGTGATGTACCGCTCGCTCATGGTCACCGCCAGACGGCACATCTCCGGGGAAATGGATACCTGGTGGTAGGCCTCGTAGTAGGGGGCAATGCCCTCGATGATCTTCACGCTCTCATCAATGGAGGGCTCCTCCACAATGACGGGCTGGAAACGGCGCTCCAGAGCGGTGTCCTTCTCAATGTGCTTGCGGTACTCATTGA